>NZ_CP071870.1:0-311906 GCF_017569205.1 Propioniciclava sp. MC1595 | reverse complement strand
GACTGGGCCGCGCCGCTGCGCAGCTGGGGCGAACCGGCCGAGGCCAGGTTGAGGCCCTCGGACAGCGCGAACGCGCCGTCGGCCGACTGGTAAGCGCCGTCGGAGAGCTGGTTCGCGCCGTCGGCGAGCTGGGCGGTGCCGTCGACCATCTCGAGCATCTGGGCCGACATCTGGTTGAAGCCGATGTAGATGTTCTTCAGGTACTCCCCGGTCAGGAACCGGTTGAGCGCGTTCGCGGCGGCGTCGGCGATGGTCTGGCCCAGCGCGGTCTCGTCGAGGCCGGCCACGGGCGAGGTCTCGACGTGGATCGTGGCCTGGCGCGCCTCGCTGGCCTCGCCCCCGAACGACGTCGCGGCTGCGGAGAACTCCTTCGGGATGGTCACGACGGCCGCGTACCGGCCGGTGCGCAGGCCCTCGGCCGCCTTCTCCTCGGTCGCCATGACCCAGTGGAAGTTCTGCTCACGGTCGGAGTCGACCAGCTCGGCCACGAACTGGCGTCCGAGCGGCATCATCTGGCCGTTGACCTCGACCATCTCGTCGTTGTTCACGACGGCGGCCTGCACGCCGCGCAGGCCGGTGTCGGCGTGGGCCGTGCCCCACAGGAAGCCGCCTGCGACGAGCAGGGGCACCAGCAACAGGGCTAGCCAGGTGGTCCAGCGGGAGCGTTTCATCGGGTACCTCCAACGAGGGCAGGGGTGCGTGCGGGGTCGAGCGCGGCCAGGGTGTCCGCGTCGTCGCCCGCCAGGACGAGGGTGATGTCGGGGTCGGACGCCAGCCGCTCGACCACGGCGCGGGCCGGGCCGGTGAGCCGGTCGACGTCGTCGACGGCGACCAACTCGACGGTGCGCTTCTCCGGATCGGCGGAGGCGACCCGCTCGAGGAGCCGCTCGGCGTCGGGGTTGGTGCCGTCGAGCCACAGGGCGTGGCGGCGGAGCTCCCCGGCCTGCTGGGGCAGGACCAGGCCGAGGACCTTGAGCTCGCCGGAGGTGAGCGCGAGGCGTCCGGTGAGGGCCAGGGTGAGCGCGCGACGCGAGGCGGGCGGCCCGTCGAGGACGAGCGTGCGCCCGCGGGCCACGTCGACGTCGACGCCCTCGAACAGCTCGGTGTCGGGCGTGGCCGCGCCGAGCCCCTGGCCGTAGATCGCGTGCTTCGCGCCGGGGTGCGGCCAGTCGGCCAGGGAGAGCTGGTGGACGATGGCCTCGCCCTCGGCGTCCATCTCGGGGAGGCGGCGGTCGAGCCACGCCGGCAGCCACCAGGCTCCGCTGCGGAGCATCTTCATGATCGCCGGGCCGAGGGTCATGCGGACGAGGAAGGCGTCGATCGCCACGCCGACGGCCAGGCCGAGGGCAATGGGCTTGATGACGCCGCTGCCCGCGGGGACGAAGAACGCGAAGACGCTGACCATGATGATGGCGGCCGCGACCACGACCTTGGCGGAGTGGACGAAGCCCTCCTCGGTCGGGTTGGTGCGGTTGCCGTGGACGTACTCCTCGCGCATGCGGGAGGTGAGGAAGATCTCGTAGTCCATGGCGAGGCCGAACAGGATGCCCATCAGGATGATCGGCAGGAACGAGATCACCGGGATCGCCTCGGGGAGGTTGATGATCTCCTTGCCCCAGCCGAGGTTGAACACCAGCGTGGTGATGCCGAAGGCCGCGCCGACGCTGAGCAGGTAGCCCAGGGCCGCCTTGACCGGCACGACGAGCGAGCGGAACACGACCGTGAGCAGCACCAGCGACAGGCCGACCACGAACAGCGAGAACGGCAGCAGGGCGCCGGCCAGCTGGGCGGAGACGTCCAGCGCGACGGCCGTGTAGCCCGTGATCGCCATGTCGACGCCGCGGTCGGCGCGCCACGTGTCGGTGAGCGCCTGCAGGTTGTGGACCAGCTGGCTGGTCGCGGGGTCGTCGGGCCCGGTGGTCGGGATGACCTGGATCAGGGCGGTGTCGGCGTTCGGGTTGGGGACGGCCATGGCGACGAGCTTCACGCCGGGCACCTGCTCGACCTCGTCGGCCAGCTCGGTGACCAGGCCCATCGGGTCGGTGGACTCGACGATCGGGCCGGTGATGACCAGCGGGCCGTTGTAGCCGGCGCCGAAGCGCTCGGTGATGAGGTCGAACGTGATGCGGTCGGGCGCCCCGGGCGGGTTCTGGCCCGAGTTGGGCAGGGCCAGCTTGAGCTGCGTGGCCGGCAGCGCCAGCGCGCCGAGCATCGCGATGACCGCGAGGATGGTGAGCAGCGGCACCTTGGTGATCACGCGCACCCACCAGCGGGATGCCCGCGTCCAGGCGTCCGGCTTGGCGTGCTGCTCGATCGGACGCCCCTCGGCCATGGCCAGGCGCGCCTCCTTGGGGCGGATGCGGTCGCCGGCGAAGCCGAGCATGGCGGGCAGCAGCGTGAGCGCCAGCGCCACCTCGATGGCGACCGCGACGGCGGAGAAGACGCCCATGATGCCGAGGAAGGGGATGCCGGCGACGCTGAGGCCGACCAGCGCCACGATGACGGTGGAACCGGCGACGACGACGGCCGATCCCGCTGTGGCGGTAGCGCGGGCGGCCGACTCCTCGGCGTCCATGCCTGTGGCGAGCTGGTCGCGGTGGCGGCTCACAATGAACAGGGAGTAGTCGATGCCGACCGCCAGCGCGAGCATCAGGGCCAGCAGCAGCGTGGTCGACATGATGGGGATGACCCCGGCCGCGATCACGATGATGAGGACCGCCACCCCGGCGCCGACCAGCGCGCTGATCACGGGCATCAGGGCCGCGCGGAGCGACCCGAGGACGACGAGCAGCACGATGATCGCGATGCCGACGCCGATCGCCTCGATGGCGGAGATGTGCGGCATGGACACGGAGAACAGGTCGCCACCGACGTGGACCTCGCCGCCGGGGATGGCCTCCTGCAGGTCGGCGCCCGCCTCGACCAGCATCTCGCGCTGGGCGTCGGTGAGGTTGGACGGCCCGAGGCCCTCCTTGGCGCGGACGTTGATGAGCGCGGCGGTCTCGTCGTCGCTGATCAGTCCGTCGACGTACTCGAAGAAGGGCGACTGCGCCATCTCGACCCAGTCGAGCTCCTCCAGCAGCGGCAGCTCGTCCTCGATCGCCTGCTTGATGGCGGGGTCGGTGACCTTCTGCCCCTCGGGCGCGAGGACGACCATGTTGGCCGAGCTCAGCGCCGCCTCGGGGAACGTCATGCGCAGGCCGTCGAGGGCCACCTGGGACGACGCGCCCGGGATGTCGAACTCGTCGTTGAAGGAGCCGCCCACGGCGAGCGCGAGGCCGCCGAGGACGACGAGGATGGCGAGCCAGGCCGCCACGACGCGCTTGCGTGCGCGCCACGAGGCTCGGGCGAGCCGGTAGATCCAGGTGGACACAGGGCACCCTTCGATACAGGAATGTATTGAATACGATACTGTATCGATCGTCCCCCTCAAAACCTGTTGCGGGTTAGGGTGGACCGACGAGGAGGAGACGTGACCGAGACCCTGACGGCTCGCCGCGCGGCCACGCGCGACCGGCTCGTCGACGCCGCGATCCGGGTGTTCGCCGAGAAGGGCGTGCTCGGGGCGTCGGTCGAGGAGATCTGCGAGGCCGCGGGCTTCACCCGGGGCGCGTTCTACTCCAACTTCTCCAGCAAGGACGACCTGTGCATCGCGGTGCTGGATCGGCAGATCTCCGACCAGATGTCCGCCCTCGACAAGGCGCTGGCCGCCGTCGACATAGCGCCCACCACCGACATCGACGCGCTCATGCGCGTGGCGCTCGAGATGTTCTTCGCCTCCCGACCCACCGACCGCGACTGGGTGCTGACCGGCCAGGAGCTGCGCCTGCACGCCGCGCGCTCCCCCGAGCTCGCGCTCGCCTACCGCGAGACCCACCGCCGCGGAACCGAGGCCGTCGCCGGGGCGATCAGCCACGCACTGTCGACGCTCGGCTACGAGCTGGCCGTCACCGGCCCCGAGGCCGTCGGGGCGCTGCACGCGGTGCACGACCACGGGATGCTGGGCAACCTCATCGGCGTCGACCCCGCCGACGGCGACCTGACGCTGAACCTGCTGCCGAGCGTGCTGAAGGCACTCATCCGTAAGTCGGGCGGGCCTCAGCCCCAAGGCTGACGCCCGGGGTCCCGTCCTGGGGGAGGATGCGGTTGCCACCTCCGAACCGAATGGACGCCCCCGTGTCAGAGATCCAGTCGCCGCCGCCCCCGGCACCGACCCCGCCCCCCGCCCCGAAGCGCCGCCGCCGGACCATCCTGTTCGTCGTGCTGGGCGTCGTGCTCGTCCTGCTCCTGGCCCTCGCCTGGGTGGTGCAGTCCTTCCTCGCGAGCATGGCCGCCTTCTCCGAGGGGGGTGGCCAGAACGAGGTGCAGGTGATGCGGATCGACCTCGCCCCGACCGTCACCCTCGCGGGCACCATCGCCCCCACCCAGCGGCTCGACCTGTCCTTCACCAGCGACGGCGAGGTCACCAGCGTTCCCGTCGCCGTGGGCGACAGCGTGACGCGCGGCACGGCGCTGGCGTCCATCGACGACGCCGACCTGCGGGCCGCGGTGAGCGACGCCACCGCCGAGGCCACCGCCGCCCGGCAGGACTACAACTCCGCCCGCCGCACCGGCCCCGCGGCCGCCGTGACGGCCGCCCGGTCGGCGCTCAGCCTCAAGGAGCAGGCGCTCAAGGACGCGCAGGCCGCCCTCGAGAAGGCCACGCTCGTCTCCACCATCGACGGCGTCGTCGCGGCCGTGAACGTCAAGGTCGGCGACCGCATCGGCGACGGGGCGTCCGCCCCCGCCGGTTCCGGGGGCTTCGACCCGATGGGCATGGGCGCCCCGGCCGGCGGTGGCTCGGACACCGGCGCCGCCGTCGTGGTCATCTCCCGCACCTTCCAGGTCGACGCCTCCGTCGGCAGCGCCGAGCGGCCGCTCGTGACCAAGGGCATGCAGGCCACCGTCCGCGCCTCCTCCAGCCGGACGCCCCTGCCCGGCAAGGTCAGCGCCGTCGGCGTCATCGCGACCTCCGCGCAGGGGGACCGCCCCACCGCGGCCACCTTCCCCGTGACCATCACCCTCGACGGCGAGCCCGCCGACATCTTCACCGGCGGGGCCGCCACCGTCGACCTGGTCGGCGAGGGCCGCACCGGGGTCCTCGCCGTCCCGCTCGGCGCGCTGCTCAACGGCGGCCAGGGCACGGAGGACTCGGTCCTCGTCCGGCGCGACGGCGCCGACCCGCAGCCCGTCCCGGTCATGCTGGGCACCCGTCAGGGCGACCTGGTCGAGGTCGTCTCCGGCCTCGACGAGGGCGAAACGGTCCTCGTGATGGGCGGCATGGCATCCCTCGGCCCGGTCGAGGAGAAGCCGCGATGAGCGTCACCGAGCCGCTCGCGGACGCCGCGCCGGTCCCCGTCCTCCAACTGCGCAACGTCTGGAAGACCTACCGCGGCGACGGCGTCGAGGTGCACGCCCTGCGCGGGGTCGACCTCGACGTGCAGGCCGGCGAGTACGTGGCGATCATGGGACCCTCGGGTTCGGGCAAGTCGACGCTGATGAACGTCATCGGCTGCCTCGACGTCGCCTCCCACGGCCAGTACGTCCTCGACGGCGAGGACGTCGCCCACCTCACCGACAACGAACTGGCCGACATCCGCAACGAGCGGATCGGCTTCGTCTTCCAGCAGTTCAACCTCCTGACCAGCCAGCCCGCGTGGCGCAACGTCGAGCTCCCCCTCTGGTACGCCCGGGTGAAGGCCGGCGTCCGCAAGCAGCGCGCACTGGACGCCCTCGCCCGCGTCGGCCTCGCGGACCGCGCCCACCACAAGCCCGGACAGCTCTCCGGGGGCCAGCAGCAGCGCGTCGCCATCGCCCGCGCGCTCGTCACCGACCCGGCGCTGATCCTGGCCGACGAGCCCACCGGCAACCTCGACTCGGTGTCGACCGCCGAGATCCTCGACCTGCTCGACGAGCTGCACCGGTCGGGCCGCACCATCGTGCTCATCACCCACGAGGCCGAGGTCGCCGCCCGCGCCCAGCGCGTCGTGCGCGTCTTCGACGGCCGCATCGCCTCCGACGAGCCCGGGGGGTGGACGCCGTGATGACCTGGTGGGAGACCTTCCGCATCGCGCTGGACGCCATCGTGGCCCATCGGGTGCGCTCGATCCTGACCACGCTCGGCATCACGATCGGCATTGCTGCGGTGACCCTGTCGGTCGGACTGGCCCAGGGCGCCTCGTCGGCGGTCACCAGCAGCATGGGCGACCTCGGCTCCAACATGCTCACCGTGATGGGCGGCTACTACGGCCCGGTTCCGGCCGACGGCATGATGATGGCCCCGACCGAGCAGGTGCCCCTCACCGTCGCGGACGCCGACGCCCTGGCCGACCGCTCCGTCGCCCCCGACATCGCCGGCGTCGCCCCGGTGATCAACACCGGCTTCGAGCTGACGGCCGGGGACAAGGTCGCCGGCACCAACGCCGAGGCGACCACGACGAGCTGGCTGTCCGTGCGGAGCCGCACGCTGGCGTCCGGCCGCTTCTTCACCGACGAGGAGTACGCCGACGCCGCGCCGGTCGTGGTGCTCGGCACCCAGGTCGCGGAGCAGCTGTTCGGCGACCCGTTCTCGGCCGTCGGCCAGATGGTCTCGGCCAACGGAAGCAGCTTCCGGGTGATCGGCGTGCTGACGGGCGAGGGCAGCGTCGGCGGCATGATGGGCGCCGACGACATGGCCGCGATCCCGATGACCACCTACCGCGAGCGGCTGGCCTGGGGCGACGACCCGGTGTCGGCCATCTACGTGCAGGCCGCGTCGGTGGAGAAGCTGCCGCAGGCCTACCAGGAGACCGAGGCCCTCCTGCTCGGACGCCGCGGCGTCACCTCGCCCGACCAGGGCGGCTTCATGATCATGGCCCAGCAGTCGCTCGTCGACGCGATGGCCGAGGTCACGAACGCACTCACCCTGCTGCTCGGCGGCATCGCGGCGATCTCGCTGGTCGTCGGCGGCATCGGCGTGATGAACATCATGCTGGTGTCGGTGTCCGAGCGCGTCCGCGAGATCGGCCTGCGCAAGGCGCTCGGCGCCCGCCGCCGCACGGTGCTGCTGCAGTTCCTCACCGAAGCCGCCCTGCTCGCCCTCGTCGGCGGCATGTTCGGCCTGCTGCTCAGCGGCGGCGTCGCCTGGCTGATCACGGCGGCCACCCAGTTCCCCATCCCGGTGTCGGTGCCGACGGTGCTGATGGCGCTCGGCGTCTCGGCGACCATCGGCATCATCGCCGGGGTCTACCCCGCGTCGCGGGCGGCCCGGCTCGCCCCCATCGACGCCCTCCGTCGCGAGTGAGGACCACCCCATGACCACTCCCCCTCCCGTGCCCGGCCCCGCCCCCCTGCCGCCGGCCCGCGTCACCACCCCGCCCGAGGGCGACCGCCGCTCGGTGGCCCGCACGCGGCGCCGCCGCGTCCTCGCCGCCGCCCTGGCGCTGCTGCTCGTCGCCGGCCTCGGCTGGGCGGCGCTGCAGTCGGGCAGCCGCGGCCCGGCCGGCGCGAACCGGTACACGACCGTGGCCGCCGAGCGCGGCTCCATCACGCAGACGGTCACCACCAGCGGCACCGTCGCGCAGGTGAACGAGATGTCGGTGCGGTTCCCGGCGTCCGCCACCGTGCTCGAGGTGCGCGCGGCGGTCGGCGACACCGTGGCCCCCGGCGACGTGCTCGCCGTCATCGACGACACGGCGCTGCGCACGCAGGTGCTCACCGCCCAGGCCGCCGTGGACGCCGCCGCCCTGTCCGTCCAGCAGATGCGGCAGGCGGACGCCCCCGCGTCCGGGCCGGTGGTCCCCTCGACGCCGCGGCGTCCGGTGGTGGACGCCGGCGGCGGGATGCCGGCGCCCCCGCCGCTCGCGCTGCCCGAGGCGCCCGACCCGTACGTCGACCTCACCCCACTCGAGGCCGCCCGTGCCGAGGCCGAGGCGGCAGCCGCCGTCGTGGCCGAGCGGACCGCCCTGGCCGGCAAGGCGGTCGCCGCGATGCAGGACGCCTGCCGCCCGGTCGCCCCGACCCCCAGCGCAACGCCGAGCGCCACGCCGAGCCCCAGCGCCACGCCAAGTCCGTCGGCGACGCCCGACCCCACCCCGGACCCGTCCGCCACGGCCCTGACCACGCCGCAGCCGTCCCCCGACCCGAGCGCCACCCCCGGGCCGAGCGTGACTCCGGACCTGAGCGCGACGCCGGGTCCCCCGGCCTCACCGACGCCCGAGCCGCCGGCCTCCCCGTCCCCCGAACCCACCGTCGACTCCGAGGCCTGCCTGGCCGCGGTCGAGCAGGTCACGGCGGCGCAGGCGGCGGTGACCGAGGCCCAGGCGGCGGCGACGCTGGCGAACGCGCGCGGCCCCGAGGCCGTCGGCGGCGTGGGTGGCGCGCTCGCGGCGGCGGTCGAGCAGGTGCGCGGCTGGATCGACGCCGTGAACCGCGCCCTCGGCGGCTGGCAGCAGCAGGTGGCGCGGGCCCAGTCCGCTCCCCCGATGGGGTCGACCGACGGCGGGTTCCCCGACCTGTCCGACCTGCAGTCCGCGGGCGGGGGCGGCGCACCGGACGCCAACCGCTCGGCGATCGTGTCGGCCGAGGTCGCCCTGGCCAAGGCCCGGCGCGAGCTGGCGTCCGCCCAGGAGCACCTCGAGGCGGCGACGCTCCGCGCCCCGATGGGCGGCACCCTCTCGGCCCTGCCCTGGACCGTCGGATCGACGGCCACGGCGTCCGAGCGCGCGGTCGTGACCGCGCCGGGGGCGGTGACGGTCAGCGTGACCGTGCCGGCGTCCCAGTTCCTGGCGCTCAGGCAGGGGCAGCAGGCCACCGTGCGGGCGGCCGGCGGGGTCGAGGCCGTGGCGACCGTCGCCAGCAAGGCCCTGGTCCCGAACGCCATGGGCGCCTTCCCGGTGACGATCCTGACGACGGGTGAGAACGCGCAGGGGCTGCCCGGCGGCTCCTCGGCCACCGTCGAGATCGGTGTCGGCAGCGCCACCGATGTGGTCGTGGTCCCGCTGTCGGCGGTCACGCGGACGGACACAGAAGGCACGGTGCGCCTCCTGCGGGGCGACGAGGTCGTCGAGGTCCCGGCCCGGTTCGGCAGCGTGGGTGACACGCACGTCGAGGTGCTCGAGGGCGTCGCGGTCGGGGACCTGCTGGTCGTCGCCGACGCCGCGCGCCCGTTGCCGGGGCTCGACTTCGGCGGACCGGGCTGATCGACCCGTCAGGCGGGAACGGCGGCCGGGCTCAGCTGGCCCAGCGGCCGGTGAAGTACAGCCAGGCCCACAGGCACTGGACGCCCACCGCCAGCAGGCCCAGCAGCACGCCCAGCGCCTGCCACGCCGGCTTGTGCTTGCGCGCCTCGACGAACTCGCCGACCAGCCGCCACAGCGGGAACCACAGCAGCACGGCGCGGTTCACGCTCATCAGCCAGTAGGACAGCGAGAAGGCCAGCACCTGGACGCCCACCCAGGCGGCCTCCGCCACCCGGCGGCGGAACAGGGCCACCACGGCCACGACGAGGCCGACGATCCACGAGACGAGCTCGGCGCGGAACAGCCACGGCCACTCGGGGTGGTCGGCGTTGGGGCGCCACAGGGTGTCCCAGTGGTTGCGCAGGGCCTCCCAGGGCCAGTGGAAGCCACGGTCCCAGCCGGCCTCCTGCGCGGAGAACCAGGCCGTCCACGTGCCGGTGAGCCCGTAGAGGTAGACCACGTAGGCGACGATCACCGCCGTCGGCAGCACCAGCCAGGCCAGGCGGGCGCCCAGGCCGCCGTCCCGGGCCCCAGTGCGACGCGAGGGGCGGCGTCCCTGCGAGATGGCGAGGATCACCAGCGCCCCGATGAGGAACAGCCCCGACACCCGCAGCGTGCACGCCAGCGCGGCGAGCAGCGCGGCCTGCCCCCAGCGGCGCTGGCTGGCACGCTCCCAGGACCAGAAGGCGGCCGCCATGAACGGCGACTCGGTGTAGGGGACGGCCGTGAACACCGCGGTCGGCGCGAGCAGCCACGCGATCGCCCCCCACGTGCCGGCGATGCGCTTGAGCGCGAAGGCCGCCACGAGCGAGCAGGCCAGGGCCAGGATCGAGCCCCACAGGACGGGCGAGAGCCCGATCTCCATGAACCCGCGCAGCACCAGCGGCAGGCCGGGGAAGAACGCCATCTCCTGCGGGTCGGCGTAGCCCTCCCGCGCGATGAGGAGGAAGTGCGCGACGTCCCACTGGGCGACGACGGACTCGAGGCTGCGGCGTCCGGTCACCGCCAGCGCCACCGCGATGACGGCGAACAGCAGCCGCGTGACGAGCCACACCTGCACGACCAGCAGGTTCTCGTCGACCAGCCGCCTCACGGTCCTCGCCACGGGAGGTGGGTCAGCCGTTGCCGCCGCCGGGGGCTCCCGGGGTCTCCCTGTTGCGGCCCGGGGGGCCGCCGGGGGTCTGGGACGGCGTCGGCTGCGCCGGCGGCGGCTCCGGGGACGGGGTGTCCGAGGGGGCGGGCTCGGGCGACGGCTCGGGCTCAGGCGTCGGCTCCGGCGTCGGCTCGGGCGACGGCGTCTCGGACGCCGTGGGCTCCGAGGTCGCGGTGGCCCGCGGGGTCGGCGGGGAGGTGAAGTTGCCGGTCTCGTTCATGCGCGTGGGGCCGGGGAAGGCGATCTTCTCCTTGCCCTCCATCGCGACCTTCATGAACTCCAGCCAGCCCGGGGCGGTGTAGGTCGACCCGTACACGTTGCCGCCGAGATCGCTGATGCCCTGCTCGCCACCGGTCAGGACGACCGCGGTCGAGATCTGCTGCGTGGCGCCGATGAACCAGGTCGACCGCGTCTCCTCCTTGTTGGAGTCGTAGTAGGTACCGGTCTTGCCGGCGGTCGGGTAGCCGAGCGAACGCATGCCCCGGGCGGTGCCGTCCTCGACGACCTTGGTCAGCGCGTAGGCGGCGTTGCGGGCGATGTCGGGCTCGATCGTCTGGTCCTGCACCAGGGTGGGCTGGTAGATGACCTCACCCTTCATGTCACGGACCTCGGCCACGATGTGGGTGTTGGAGCGCTTGCCCTCGTTCACCAGCGTCGCGAGCGCGCGCGCGGCGTTGAGGGGGCTCACCTCGAGGTAGCCCAGCGCGATGGAGGGCTGGAAGTGACGCTCGTCCACCTCGGTCAGGGCACCGGCGTCGATGGCGGCCTGGGCGACCTTGCGGGGGCCATCGTCCATCTGCATGGTCATGTCGACGTAGGCGGTGTTGACCGACTTCGTGGTCATGTCCTGCAGCGTGATCCAGCCGTAGTTGCCGCCGCCGGCGTTGGACACCTCGCTGTCGCCGATCTTGAGCTTGTTCTTCCCGTTGAACTTCGTGTTCAGGGTGGCACCCTCACGGAGGCCGGCGACCAGGGCCCAGGGCTTGAAGGTCGACCCGGTGGGTCGGGGGGTCTCGGCCCAGGGGATCTCGCTGGTCACGAAGTCGGGGCCGTTGTACTCGGCCAGGATCGCACCGGTCTTCGTGTCGACCGAGGCGATGGCCGGGTGGTACCAGAGCGGGTCGTGCCCCTCGCCGGAGTTCTTGGCGATGCGCTCGGCCATGTTGGCGGCCGCCGTGACCGCGGCGTCCTGCAGGCGCTTGTCGATCGTCGTGATGATCTTGAGGCCACCACCCTCGATCTGGGCGGCGTCGAAGCCGGCGGTGAGCAGTTCGTCCTTGACCTTGTTCACCAGGAAGCCGTTGGGCCCCCCCAGGCGGTTCTCGACGCTCAGGCGCGGGAAGTCGGGCAGCGTGGTGTAGATCTCGTCCTTGCGCGCCTCGGTCATGTACCCGACCTTCACCATCTGGTTGATCGTGTACTGGTAGCGCTCGAGCAGGTCCGCACGCTGCTTGTCGCCGCGCGCCGGGTCGAGGTGGTTGGGGGCGTTGATGATCGCCGACAGCGCGATGGCCTGCTGGTCGTCGAGGTCCTTGGCGTCCTTGGAGAAGTACGCCTGCGCCGCGGTCTGGATGCCGTACGCGCCGCGCCCGAAGTAGACCGTGTTGAGGTAGCCCTCGAGGATCTCCTCCTTGGTCAGGTCCTGGCTGACCTTCAGCGCCACCATGATCTCGGTGAGCTTGCGGGTGATCGTCTTGTCCTGGGTGAGGTAGCGCACCTTCACGTACTGCTGGGTGATCGTCGAGCCACCGACCGTGTCGACGCCCGGCGTCAGCGCGGTCTGCACCGCGCGCAGCAGGCCCGGGACCGAGATGCCCCGGTCCTCCCAGAACGTCTCGTTCTCGGCCGCGACGATGGCCTGCTTCACGTTCTCGGGCATCTCGCTGAGCGGGATCGACTGCCGGTTGTGCACGAAGAACGTGCTCATCGGCTGCTCGCCGTCACTGAAGTAGACGGTCGAGACGTTGGTCTGGAACTCGTCGTTCGGCTTCGGGATCGTGGTGTTGGCGTAGATGAACACGAAGGCCCCGACGCCGAGGACGGCGACCGTCAACGCGAGGATGCCGATCCACTTGAACAAGCCCAGCGCGATCTGTCCGCCGGTGCGCTTGCCACGCTGGTGCGGGGCGCCGCCACGGGGAGCTCGCGAGGCGCCGCCGGCGGCGCGCTTCGAGTCAGTCATGCAGGATCCTCACTCTCGTGGTCAGCTGGTCGCCGATACCACACCCGATCCAGCGTAGTTGCCCTTCCCCCAGAAATCAGAACCGTGTTGCCGTCGGCAGCTGTTCGGACGCCGCGGGCCCGGCCTCGGCGGTGGCCTGCTTCCGGGTGGAGACGAGGCTCGTCACGGTCACGAGGGCGAGGACGCCGACGATCACCACGAGGCTGGCCAGGGTCGGGACCGTGGGGACCCACGCCCAGATGCCGTGCGCCCAGTGCAGGACGAGCTTCACCCCGATGAAGGCCAGGATGACCGCGAGCCCGTGGCTGAGGTGGACCAGCTTGGACAGGACGCCGGCGAGCACGAAGTAGAGCGCGCGCAGGCCCAGCAGGGCGAAGGCGTTGGTGACGAACACGAGGTACGGGTCGCCGGTGATGCCGTACACGGCCGGCACGGAGTCGACGGCGAAGACGACGTCAGTGAACAACACGGTGAGGATCGCCACCGCGAGCGGGGTGAGCGCGCGGCGTCCGTTCTCGGTGACGGTCCAGCGGGTGCCGTGGTAGTCCTCGGTCACGGGCCAGATCCTGCGGATCCAGCGCACGACCCGCATCTCGGAGACCGGGGTGTGCGCACCGCCGCCCGCGGCGTCCTTCCACACCTTGACCGCGGTCAGCAACAGGATCAGGCCGAAGACCAGGAACGTGAACGAGAACGACGCGATCAGCGTCGCCCCCAGCGCGATGAACACCGCACGCAGGACCAGCGCGCCGGCGACACCGATGAGAAGGACCCGCTGTTGCAGCTCCTTGGGCACGGCGAACGCCCCGAGGATCAGCATGAACACGAAGAGGTTGTCGACGCTGAGGCTCTTCTCGACGAGGTAGCCGGTGTAGTACTCCAGCCCCGTCTGGCCGCCGTACTGCGCCAGCAGCCAGCCGCCGAACGCCACCGGCAGGGCGACGTAGAACACCGACCAGCCGACGGCCTCCTTCATGGAGACCTCGTGCGGGCGGCGGGTGATGACGAAGTCGAGGGCGAACAGGGCCAGGATGCCGGCGATGGTCCAGCCCCAGAGCGCGGGCGTGGCGATGGAGTCGAGCATGGGTCTCCTCAGATCGATGTCGGTCTGAGGTCTCCTCCACCCGGATCGGGCGCTCCGCCGGGGATGGTGTCATCCGAAGTGGCCGGCGGGGACTTGTGGAGTACTCCCCTCGTGCTTCCAGCATAGAGGGTGGTGGTTGACCAGGCAACCTCACGACACCAAGAGGCTCGGTCAGTGGTGGTGGAGCCAAGGGGACTCGAACCCCTAACCCCCTGCTTGCAAAGCAGGTGCGCTACCAATTGCGCCATGGCCCCGGCGGAGGACAAGTGTACGCCACGGCGTCCGGCTGCCAGCAACCCGGGCGCGAGCGCTCCATCCCTCCTTGACAGACCCACCTAGGCTTGGGTCGGGACCGCACCCGCCACCCCGGTCCGCGGAGGGCCTCATGGCAACGACGAAGAAGCCGATGCGCCGACGCATCCTGCTCGCGACGCTGGTGTTCGCGCTGGTCGCGGTGCTGGGGTTCGGCGGCTTCTACGCCTGGACCGTCCAGCAGGCGCTCTCGGGGGTGCCGCGCGAGGACCTGATGCCCGACGACTCGCCGATGACCGTCGACCCGGACCTGGACACCACCCCCAACCTGGGGGACGCCGACGACTCCGGCCCGGCCGAGGAGGAGACCGACGGGACGATCGAGGGCGGGCTGGCCGAGCCCGGCGGCTCGATCAACCCGGCGCGACCCGGCCCCGGGGCCGACGGCACGCTGAACATCCTGCTGCTCGGGTCGGACTCCCGGGGCAACGACCGCGGGCGCAGCGACGTGATGATCCTCGCCCACGTACCCCCGGCGCGCGACAAGGTCTACCTGGTCTCGTTCACCCGCGACATGTGGGTCACCGTGCCCGGACGGGGCGCGGCCAAGATCAACGCGGGCTACGCGTACGGCGGCGTCCCCCTGGCGGTGCGCACGGTCGAGAACCTGATCGGCACCCGCATCGACCACGCCGCGATGATCAACTTCGACGGCTTCATCGGCCTCACCGACGCGCTCGGCGGCGTGACGGTGAACAACAAGCACGCCAGCCCCGGGTTCCCGCGCGGGCAGGTGACGCTGAGTGGCGAGAAGGCGCTCGCCTACGTGCGTGAGCGCAAGAACCTGCCGCGTGGTGACCTCGACCGGGCGGAGCGCCAGCGGCTGGTGCTGCAGGCGATCGCCGGCAAGCTCCTCTCTGCCGACACCCTCGCGAACCCGGCTCGGTTCAGCGCGGTGGCGAACCGGCTGGGCAGCTTCGTCACCGTCGACCAGGGCCTCACGAACGGCCAGATCGTGTCGATCGGGACGTCCCTGCGCCTCACCGGTGGCGGCGACGTCGTGAGCCTGCAGGCCCCCATCTCGGGCTTCGGCCGCAGCAGGGGCGGCCAGTCGATCAACCTCGTGGACTGGCCGCGGATGCGCTCGATGGCCGACGCCATCCACAACGGGACGATGGCCTCCTACCGCTGACCCCGGCCACGACCGGCGCAGGCCCGCGGCGTCCGGATCACTCGGGGTCGGAGCCGAACAGGCCCATCTTCCCGGCGACCTCGGCACCGTCGGGGTTGGTGTCGTGGGACCCGTCGGGGTAGACGACGGTGGGCACGACCCGGTCGCCCCCGTTGAGGGAGCGCACCAGGTCGGCGGCCTCGTCGTCGGCGTCCACGTCGACCTCGTCGAACGCGACCCCGAAGTACCGCAGGTCGTTCACCAACGACCTCGAGTACGGGCACCACGTCGTGGTGTACACCGTGGGGCGATCGCCAGCCACCGTCAGACCTTCGGCTCGAAGCGGGCCTGGAAGAAGCGCAGGTAGCGCGGCTCGTAGACCATCTCGAGCCCCTTCACCGAGGCGCGGTGGTCCCAGCACTCCTTGACCGACTCGGCCACGACGTCCATGTGCGCCTGGGTGTAGACCCGGCGCGGGATGGTGAGCCGGACCAGCTCCAGCCTGGGCTTGTGGTTCTCGCTGGTCACGGCGTCCCTACCGGCCGAGACGATGCCGCGCTCCATGGCCCGCACGCCCGACTCGAGGTAGAGCTGCGCCGCGAGCATCTGGGCGGGGAACTCCTCCTGGTCCAGGTGCGGGTAGAAGCCGCGCGCGTCCAGGAAGATGCCGTGGCCGCCGACGGGCTTCACGAACGGGATCCCCCACTGCTCCAGCAGCATGCCGAGGTAGCGCACCTGGCCGACGCGCGACTTCATGTAGGAGTCGTCGAGCGACTCGCGGATGCCGATCGCCATGGCCTCCATGTCGCGGCCGGCCATGCCGCCGTAGGTGTGCAGGCCCTCGTAGACGACGACCATGTTGCGGGCCTCCTCGAAGACCTCGCGGTCGTTGGTGGAGAGCCAGCCGCCGATGTTGACCAGCGGGTCCTTCTTGCCCGACATGGTGGCGCCGTCGGAGTAGGAGCAGAACTCCTTGAGGATCTCGGCGATCGGCTTGTCGGCGTAGCCCTCCTCGCGCTCCTGGATGAACAGGGCGTTCTCGACCGCGCGGGTGGCGTCCAGGTAGATCGCGATGCCGTGCTCGGCGGTCAGCTCGCGGACCGCCCGCATGTTCGCCATCGAGATCGGCTGCCCGCCGGCCATGTTCACCGTCGCGGCGACGCACACGTACGGGATCTTGTCGGCGCCCACCTCGTCGATCAGGCAGCGCAGCTTGTCGAGGTCGACGTTGCCCTTGAACTCGGCCAGCGAGGAGGTGTCGTGCGCCTCGTCCACGATGATGTCGTGGAAGGTGGCCCCGTTGGCCTCCTGGTGGTAGCGCGTGGTGGTGAAGTACATGTTGCCCGGCACGTGGTCGCCCGGCGTGATCTTCACCGAGCTCAGGATGTTCTCCGCGCCGCGGCCCTGGTGGGTGGGCACGAGGTACTCGTAGCCGTAGCACTCCTTCACCGTGCGCTCGAGGTGGTAGAAGTTCTCGCTGCCGGCGTAGGCCTCGTCGCCGACCATCATCCCGGCCCACTGGCGGTCGCTCATCGCGTTGGTGCCCGAGTCGGTCAGCAGGTCGATGTACACGTCGCGGCTGTGCAGCAGGAAGGTGTTGTACCCCGCCTCGGCCAGGGCCTTCTCGCGCTGCTCGCGCGTGGTCATGTACAGCGGCTCGACGACCTTGATCTTGTACGGCTCGGCCCAGCTGCGGCGGTCCTGCTGCTGCCCCATCGTGTGCAGCGAGGAGGGGCGACTCTGCTCATCCATGCCCGGAACCCTACGCAGGGGCCCGTCGCTACGGGAGGCCAGCGGGTGCCTCAACAGTTCAGTCTCGGACGCCGCGGGTGCGGCTCAGCGGCCCCCGGCCAGCGGCTGGTCCTTGTACTTGGCCGCGTAGTCGGCCATGGTCCCGGTGCGCACGGCCTGCGCCATCTCGGCGAGCTGTGGCTCGTTGACGATGTCGATCGACTGGCCGTCGCCCGACGTCCCGAACCCGGAGATCGGCGCCTGCAGGATCACGATGTCGTCGCCGGAGTTCACCCGCATGCTGGTCGCCGTTGAGAAGATCACCTGGTTGGTCAGTCCCTCGTCGACCGTGAAGTACTGGCCGAGCTGGCCCATGACCTCGTTGAACTTCAGCGGGTTGGCGAGCACGTCGAGGGTCAGCATCTTCATCAGGATCGCCTTGACCACCGCGCGCTGCCGCTCGGCCCGGTCGAGGTCGCCGTTGGGCAGGCCGTATCGCTGCCGGACGTAGGTCAGCGCCTCCTCGCCCTGGATCGTCACCTCGCCCTTGGGCCAGCTGTACTCCCCCACGGAGGAGGCGTGCTTGTTGTTCACCGTGACCCCGCCCAGCTGGGTCGTCAGCCCCATGAAGCCGTCGAAGTTGATCTTGGCGGCGTGGTCCATCCGCACGCCGACCAGCGACTCGAGCGTGCGGGTCGCGAGCGCCTCGCCGCCGTAGGCGTACGCGGCGTTGATCTTGGCCTGCCCGCGCCCGGGGATCTGCACCCACATGTCACGGGGGAAGGACACGATGTAGACCTTGTCGCGGGTCGGCGGGACGTGGGCGAGCATCAGCACGTCGCTGCGCCCCCGGTCGCCGTCGCCGCGGGAGTCGCTGCCCATCAGCACATAGTTGAACGAGCCCTCCACCGACGCGTCGGCGGCCGGGCGCTCGGGGTCGTCGGTCTCCCCCGACGGGAGCAAGGTGTTGGTGCGCTCGATGTCGCTCGCGGTGGACCACATCCGCCACACGTAGAAGCCGCCCACCATCATCGCGAGCGCCACGACGATGCCGATGACGGCGAAGAACCAGGTGAGGAACCCGTTCCGGCGCCGGCGTGGTTCCTCCATGGCGCGCCCAGGCCTGCTCATGCGTCGTCCCTCCGGGGTTCGCCCGCGAGGGCGTCGGTGGCGGCGGCCCACACCCGGGCATCCCGATCACGACGCTCGCGTCGGCTGCGCAGCACGGCGGCCGCCCCCAACGCGAGAGCCGACACGACCAGGGGCACCGCTCTCATGGCCGCCATTGTAGGCGCGAATAGGCTGGGCCCGATGAGCGTGATCGATGTGCTGTTCCCGCCGGGTGCGTCCCAGCGGGACTGGGTCGCGGACGGCATCCTCGCCGTCTCCGTGACGCTGGTCGCGATCGTGCCCTACATCACCCTGTTCACCATCCCGATCGACTACTCGGCGCTGTACGCGCTGTCGGCGTCGTTCACCCTCCCGCTGGCGCTCCGGCGGCACGCACCGCTGGCGATGCTGGCGCTGTGCACGCTGGCGGGGGTGTTCCAGCTGCTGCTGATCCCGGTGCCCACGGCGTCCCTGATCGCGGTGCCCATCGTCGCCTACAGCGTCGCCCGCTGGGTGGCCGGCCACCTGGCCCGCTCGGTGATCGTCATCGGCGCGTTCGCGTCGGTGCTCGGCCCGATGCGCTGGTTCGCGGGGTTCGACACCAACCCCAGCGCCGACATCCTGTTCTGGGGCGCCTGCCTGGGCGCGGTGCTCACCCCCTACGCGATCGGCCGGCGCACCCGCGAGGTCGCCGAGTCGCGCGCCGCGCAGGTGCAGGCCGCCGAGGAGCGGTACACCCTGCTGCTCGCCGAGCGGGAGCAGCAGACCAAGCTCGCCGAGGCGTCCACCCGCGCGATGATCGCGCGCGAGCTGCACGACATCGTGGCCCACTCGCTGTCGGTCATGATCGTCCAGGCCGAGGGCGGGCGGGCCGCGGCCACGCGCAAGCCCGAGGCGGCCGCCGAGGCCCTCGACACCATCGCCGAGACCGGCCGCGAGGCCCTGCACGAGATGCGCCGCATCGTCGGGGTGCTGCGCTCCGACCCCGGCGCCGCCGAGCCGCCGAACTACGCCCCGATGCCCACGCTGCACGACATCCCCGACCTCGTGCACCGCACCTCCGACCGGGCCCGTCTGGTCGTCAACGGCACCCCCTTCACCGTCCCGCAGGCGTTGTCGCTGACGATCTATCGGGTGACGCAGGAGGCGCTGACGAACTTCCTCAAGCACGCCGGCCCGGGCGCGCACGCGCTGGTCACGCTCGACTACGGCCGCGACGCGCTGACGGTCGACGTGGTGGACGACGGCGAGGGCATCGAGAACCCGACGGACGGCGGCGGCAACGGCCTGCGCGGCATGTACGAGCGCGTCACGTCGATGGGTGGCACGCTGAAGGCGGGGCCCCTGGCCGGGCGGCCGGGGTTCCGCGTGACCGCCTCGATCCCCTTCCGCGACAACACGCCCGCCCCGGCGAGGAGGAGCTGACCCATGGCCATCCGCGTGTTCCTGGCCGACGACCAGGCGCTGGTGCGCAGCGGCTTCCGCATGCTGATCGACTCGGAGGACGACCTCGAGGTCGTCGGTGAGGCGCCCGACGGCGCCCAGGCCGTCCGCGCCCTGCTGGCCGACCCGGCCGACGTCGTGCTCATGGACATCCGCATGCCGGTGATGGACGGCGTCGAGGCCACCCGGCGCATCGTCGAGGCGCGGCTGGGCACCAAGGTGCTGGTGCTGACCACCTTCGACCTGGACGAGTACGCGTTCGCCGCACTGAAGGCCGGGGCGTCCGGCTTCCTGCTCAAGGACGCGCGCCCGGTCGACCTGCTGAACGCGATCCGCAATGTGGCCGCCGGCGACGCCGTCGTCGCCCCCTCGACCACCCGCCGGCTGCTCGACCACGTGGCGCCGACCCTGTCGCCCACGCCGGGCGAGCACGACCCCCGCTTCGCGCTGCTCACCGAGCGCGAACGCGAGGTGCTGCTCGAGGTCGCGACGGGGGCCACCAACGCCGAGATCGCCCAGAACCTGTACATGGCCGAGGGCACCGTCAAGACCCACATCGGGCGGCTGCTCACCAAGCTGCAGGCCCGCGACCGCGTCGGGCTGGTGCTGTTCGCCTACGAGAACGGCCTCGCCGGGCGCTGAGCCCGCGGTCATGTCACCCGGCCAGCAGGTCGGTCAGCTCGGGCGCGACGGCGCGCAGCGCCCGCACCCCCTTGGAGCACCGCCAGCGGACTGTCTCGGCCGACATCCCCAGCACCGCCCCCGCCGCGCTGCTGGAGCGGCCGTCCACGTAGACCACCTCCAGCGTGCGGCGGGTGAGGCCGTCGATGGCACCGAGTCGGACGCCGGCGTCCAGCACCGTCGTCGCGTCGGCCAGCGGGTCGGGCACCGGGCCGCCGGGCAGGGCCATGACCGCCCGCGGACGGGTGGCCTTCACCGACTTCAGGGTGTCGAGGGCCAGGTTCGCCGCCACCCGTCGCGGACGCCGCGCGACCGGGTAGGTGGCCACCCGCACCCACAGGGCGGCGAGGTAGTCGTCGACGTCGGCGCCGTCGTCGCGCACCGCCATCAGGATCATCTTCGGCAGCATCGCCTGCACGACCACGCGGCCGGCCAGCGCGTCCCCCTCCGCCTGGAGCCCGAGCAGCGCCAGGAGCACGGTGTCGGGCGCCGACCGCACGCCGGCGAGCACGTCGCCGAGGGTGCCGAGGGGCAGCGCGGGGACCGCCCGCCAGCTCAGCGGAGCCGGTTCGTCGGCGAGGGTCGACCACTCATCGTTGAGGGCGGTCACGGTGCGGGAGAGGCCGGTGCACGTCATGCCGGCGAGCCTGTCGGGCGGGTGTTGTCCGAGGTGTTGTCCGGGCGGCGGCCGGTGTTGTCAGCCCCGAAATTTCTCCATCAGGGCCGAGCGGTTCCTGACGATGTGGAGAGGGTTAACAAATCGTTATCGCATCCGGACCGGCAGCGTTGCGCGAGGCCAGTTTCTCACCTTACTCTCAGAATTGCCCGGGGAGCTGCAGGTTGGGGTGCCGCAGCTCCTCGGCGCAGTTTCAGGCGCTGTCGGGGTCGAGCACCCGGGCGAGGAAGTCGGCGAGGTCGCCGCTCTCCCCGTCACGACCGCCGCGACCGACCACCATCTCGGGCGGGGACGCCTCAAGCTTCACCCCGGTGAAGCGGCCGAACGTCGAGGACGGCACGGTCAGCACGTACCACTCCCCCTGCTCCCCGATCGCGATGCTGCGCTTGCGGTTGACGTACCAGCCGGTCTTGTCGGTGCGGACCTGCCGCCCGTCGAGCTGCGTGGCGACCAGCCGCTCGGGGGCGATCCCCCTCGCCCGGACGGCGACCAGGAAATCATCGATCAGGACCTGGGCCGCCTGGGCCTCACCGCGGCGCGCGGAGGCGGCCAGGTCGGCCATGCGGCGGGCGGCCTCGCGGCGGTCGACGGGCGGCTGGTCGGCCGAGGGATCGGGCATGGGCCCATCGTAGGTGCGAGGTTTCGCCACGGCGGGGGCGCGACTGGCCTAGCGTGGGTGCATTCCTCAACCGGGAGCTGCACATGACGGCATCGCTGACCACCCGCCTGGACGAGGCCCGGGCCCCCTTCGTCCTCGCCATCGACGTGGGTTCGACCGGCACGCGCGCCGGCATCTTCGACGCGCACGCCCGCCCGGTGAAGGGCCACCGCACCAAGGTCGGCCACGCGTTCACCACCATCGCCAACGGCACCTCCACCATCGACCCCGACCAGGTCACCGCCGAGGTGCGGCAGGTGATCTCGGCCGTGGTCGAGGGGTTCCCCCACCCCATCGACGGGGTCGCCATCGACACGTTCGCGTCCTCCCTGGTCGGGGTGGACGCCGCGGGTGCGGCCATCACCCCCTGCTACACCTACGCCGACAGCCGCTCCTCGGCGCAGGTGAACTACCTCAAGAGCATCCTCAACGAGGACGACACCCAGCAGCGCACCGGCACCCGCCAGCACACGGGCTACCTGCCGAGCCGGTTCCTGTGGCTGAAGCAGACCGACCCGCGCACGTTCGAGCGGGTGCGCCAGTGGATGAGCCTCGGCGAGTACGCGTGGCTGCGCATCATCGGCACCACGGCCGCCGGCACGTCGACCGCCGCGTGGACCGGCATGCTCAACCGCCGCGAGGGCACGTGGGACGCCACCCTCCTCGACCTGGTCGGCGTCGACGTCGAGGAGCTCTCCCCCATCGCGCCACCCTCGGCGCCGCTCACCCCGGTGACGGCGGTCGGCGGAACCTGGCCCGTGCTGGCCGACGCCGTCTGGTTCGCCCCGATCTCCGACGGCCACAGCCAGTCGATCGGGGCCGGCTCGGTCGACTCCTCGACGATGGTGCTGTCCGCAGCCACCTCGGGCGCCATGCGCGTGCTGGTGGCGGGCGACCTCGACAACCTGCCCCGCGGGTTGTGGTGCAACCGGATCGACGAGACGTCCTCGATCCTGGGCGGCGCGCTCAACGACGTCGGCCGCGCCGTGACCTGGCTCGAGGAGACCCTGCGCCTGCCGCCCGCCGCCGAGCTCGCCGAACTGGTGGTCTCGGACCCGGTGCCCGGCCTGCCCGTCGTACTGCCGTGGTTCTCCGGCGAGCGGTCCACCGGCTGGGTCGGCGAGGCCCGCGCGGTGCTGCACCGGGTGTCGGCCGCCACCACGGCGTCCGACCTCTACCGGGCCACGATCGAGGGGGTGGCCCTGTCGTACGTGCGCATGCTGCGCGACCTGGTCACGGTCGCCGGACGCCCCACCGAGATCATCGCGACCGGCCGGGTCACCGCCGACCAGCCCGGCCTGATGCAGGCGATCGCGGACGCCGCGAGCGTGCCCGTCACGCCGCTCACCCTCAAGCGGTCGACGCTGCGCGGGACGGCCCTGCACACGCTGCCGGTGCTCGCCCCGGGCGTGACGCCGGCCGCGGCGCCGCGCGGGGAGCCGTTCCTCCCGCACCCCGACCGACTGGGCTACTACCAGCGCCGCATGGAGCGGTTCCAGGTCGTCTACGACAAGCTGATCGCGCACGCCAACTGACGGGCAAGGGCTCAGGCGCGGGTCGAGCCCCCGCGGCGCTCCTCCTGCTCGAGCGCGGCCTCCTGCTCGGCCTGCTCCTCGACGAGCCAGCGCGGGGTGGCGTCGCCGATGCGGCGCGGGTTGCGCACGGGTTCGCGCGGGCCGATGAGGGTCTTGGGCGGGGTCAGCAGCGCGCGCCCGCCCTTGCCCAGGCCCGGGAAGGGGTCGGAGCCGTTCAGGTACAGCACCATGCTCTTGATCGTGGCGATCACCGGCACGACGAACAGGGCGCCGACCAGGCCGAGGATGTAGGTGGCGCCGGCGACCGACAGCAGGATGAGCAGCGGGTGCACGTCGACGGCCTTGCCCATGAGGATCGGGCTGAGCACGTTCGCCTCGAGCTGCTGCACGAGGATGCACACGAGCAGCATCAGCAGCGCCACCCCGGGCCCCTGGAACGCCAGCGCCATCGCGACGGCGACCGCGCTGGAGACCACGGCCCCCACGAAGGGGATGAAGCACAGGATGAACGTGATCGCGATGATCGGGATCACGAACGGCACGCCGAGGAGGAGGGCGCCCAGGCCGATGCCCGCGGCGTCCACGGCGGCGACGAGCAGCTGGGTGCGGCAGTAGGTGCCGAGCGTGACCCACCCGCGGCGGGCCGCCTGCCACGCCTCGCGGTGCAGGTGCTGGGGCAGCAGCACGACAAGGGCGGCCGCGATGCGGTCGCCCTGGGCGAGGAAGAAGAACGTGGCCACCATGGCCAGCACCGCCGAGACCAGGAACCCGGCCACGCCGACCCCGGCGCCGAGCGCGCCCTGGGCGATGCCGGACTGGTTCTCCTGCAGCCAAGTCGTCGCCTGGCCGACCAGGTCGTCGACCTGGGCCTCGGTGAGGGGGGTGGCGGCGATGGCGAGGTCCCGCAGCTGGGCGAGTTGGGCGCCGAACACGTCGACGATCTCGCCCATGCCGCCGGCCAACTGGGTGCCCGCGATCCACAGCGCCCCGACGACCACCGCGAACGCGATGAGCACCGTGAGCAGGGCGCCCAGCGAGCGCGGCAGCTTCAGCTTGTGGTTGAGCAGCACCTGCAACGGCATGAGCAGGCCGGTGAACAGCACCGACAGCGCCACCGGCACGAGGATCGCGCCGAGAAGGTAGCCGGCGTCGGCGAGCGTGCGCAGCGCCAGGCCCACCGCGATGATCAGCACGCTGACCACCAGCACCCCGCGCACCAGCGGATGCCTCGGCAGCACGGAACGACCCCCCGCGTCGTTGCTTGTCATGGGCACATTGTGCACCCTGACCCCGGGTCAGCCGCCCAACAGGCTCGCGAAGTCGGGGACGTTGGCGAACTCGTCGGCGTAGTCGACCGCGGGGTTGCGCTCGATGAGCTCGGCGAACTCGGTCCCGGCGCGTTGGACGCGGCGCATGAGGCCGGACTGGTCGTGCCTCCCGCCTTCGGCCGCGCCGGTGCCCCAGTCGTCGGTGGCGGCGAACACGCCGGTCGGCGCGACGGCGGCCTTGAGGTAGAAGAACATCGGCAGCATGGTCTGGTCGATGGCCAGGCTGTGCCGGGCCGTGCCGCCGGTGGCGGCCATGAGGACCGGACGCCCCTTGAGCACGCCCTCGTCGAGCAGGTCGAAGAACAGCTTGAACAGGCCGTTCACGCCCGCGTTCAGCACCGGGCTGACCGCGATGACGCCGGACGCCGTGCCGACCAGGTCGAACGCCGCCTGCAGCGTCTTGGTCGGGACGTGCGAGGAGTAGTAGGTGGCCAGGTCGACCGCGAGGTCGCGCAGCTCGAGGACCTTGACCTCCGGCGTCGGGGTGCCGCCGGCGGTCATGGCCTTGACGGTGGCCTCGGCGAGGCGGTCGCCGAGCATTCGGGAGCTGGACGGCGTCCCCATGCCGGCGCTGATGACGAGGAGGTGGGACATGTCAGTTGGCTCCCTTCAGGGCGGCCTCGTAGGGCGACTGGCCCGTGACGTCGTCGACGCCCACGGTGCGGTGCTCGGTCAGCGTGCCGGCGACGCGGGCCTTCTCGACCAGCGACGCGTGGGTCGGCGCCTCCGGGATGTGCGCGGGGCGGCCCTCGGCGTAGCCCTTGCGCATCTCGGGCAGGATCTCGCCGAGCAGGTCGAGCTGCTCGAGCACGGTCTTGAGCGGCAGCCCGGCGTGGTCGATGAGGAAGCCCTGGCGCTGGTAGTGGCCGACGTGCTCGACCATGCCGAGGTAACGCTCCAGCACCTGCTGCGGCGAGCCCACGGTCAGCGGGGTCATCTCGGTGAAGTCCTCCATCGACGGGCCGTGGCCGTAGACCGGGGCGACGTCGAAGTAGGGGCGGAACTCGTTCACGGCGTCCTGGCTGTTCTTGCGCATGAAGAACTGGCCGCCGAGGCCGACGATCGCCTGGTCCGCCTGGCCGTGGCCGTAGTGCTCGTAGCGACGGCGGTACAGGTTGACCATCTGGGCGGTGTGCTCGATGTTCCAGAAGATGTTGTTGTGGAAGAAGCCGTCGCCGTAGTAGGCGGCCTGCTCGGCGATCTCGGGGGTGCGGATCGAGCCGTGCCACACGAACGGGGCGACGCCGTCGAGCGGGCGCGGGGTCGAGGTGAAGCCCTGCAGCGGCGTGCGGTACTTGCCCTGCCAGTTCACGACGTCCTCGGTCCACAGCCGGCGCAGCAGCGCGTAGTTCTCGACGGCCAGCGCGACACCCTGGCGGATGTCCTTGCCGAACCAGGGGTACACCGGGCCGGTGTTGCCGCGGCCGAGCATGATGTCGACGCGGCCGTCGGCGAGGTGCTGGAGCATCGCGAAGTCCTCGGCGATCTTGACCGGGTCGTTGGTCGTGATCAGCGTGGTCGCGGTCGACAGCAGGATCTTGTCGGTCTGCGCGGCGATGTAGCCCAGCGTGGTCGTGGGCGAGCTGCTGAAGAACGGCTCGTTGTGGTGCTCACCGATGGCGTAGAAGTCGAGACCGACCTCCTCGGCCTTCTTGGCGATCGCGACGGACGCCTTGATGCGCTCGTGCTCGCTGGGGGTGTGACCCGTCGTCGGGTCGGTGGTGATGTCGCTCACCGAGAAGATGCCGATCTGCATGACCACTCCTGATTAGTTGATGTTTCAAGTATCTCAACGCAGGGGCGGTCCTGTCCATTCCCGTTGGCAACTCAGGACAACTCAGTCCTGGTGACGGTCTCCTCCTCGACCGGGCCGCGCTCGCGGCGCTTGCGTACCATGCGCCACACCCGGTGCATGGCGATCACGACCCCCGCCCACGCGACGCCGAGCATCGCGGCCGCGAACACGTCGGTGAGCCAGTGGTAACCGAGGAAGACCCGCGAGAAGCCCATCGCGCACGCGTAGACAGCAGCTGGTCGACGACATCGTCGCGGGCCACCTCGACGTCGACCCGGCCCGAGAGCGGCTGGCCGCGATCGCGCACGCGTCGCACGCCTACCGGCCGTGGGTCCAGTCGATCGCGATGGCGGTGCTGGGCGCGGCGGTGGTGACCTCGCTCGGGGGCGGCTGGCGCGAGGTGGTGGCCGGGTTCGTCGTCACGGCCCTGGTCGCCGGCGCGGTCGTCGTGTTCGGACGCCTCGGGTGGTCGTTTGTTCTTCACCCAGGCCGGCGGGTCTGCGATCGCCACCCTCGCGGCGTTGGGGCTGATGGTGGGCAACGACGGGGTGCCGCTGCTGCAGGGGGTCTCGCCGTCGCTCGTGGTGGCGTCCGGGATCGTCTCGCTGCTGACCGGGCTGTCGCTGGTCGCCTCGTCGCGCGACGCGCTGGACGGGTTCCACGTCACCGCGGCCGCGGGCCTGCTCGAGGTCGTGGTCGCCACCGGCGGGATCGTGGTCGGCATCATGTCCGCCCTGTGGGTGGGGATCGTGGCCGGGGTGCCGCTGTACCTGACCGACGTGGGCGGGCGGGTCGGCGTCCCGCTCTGGCTGGGCCTGCTGGCCGCCGGGCTGATGGCGCTGGCGATCGGGGTCGGCGCGCACGTCCGGCCGCGCGGGCTGCTGCCGTTCTTCGGCCTGGGGGCGCTGGCCTGGCTCGTGCACGCGGGCGCGCTCGCGCTGTTCGACGAGCGCATCCCCGCCACCGCGCTGGCCGCGATCGCCGTGGGGGCGGTGGCCCAGCTCGGCCACGCGCGCTGGCGGATGCCCGTGGTGGCCCTGATCACGGCCGGGATCATCCCGCTGCTGCCCGGCCTCACCCTCTACCGCGGCCTCTACGGACTGCTGCAGGACGTCGAGGACGGCGGCCGCGTCGCCGCCCCCGGCATGCTGCTCACCGCCCTGATGGTCGGCGTCGCGCTGGCGGTCGGGACCTCGCTGGGGTCGCAGGTCGTCCGGGGTGGGAGACTGGCGGCATGGACGACGTCACGCGCGCCACGGAGCTGATCGCCCGCTCGCACCGCATCCTCGCGCTCACGGGGGCGGGGCTGTCCACGGCCTCGGGGATCCCCGACTTCCGCGGCCCGCAGGGCCGCTGGACGCAGGACCCCGACGCCGAGAAGGTCTCGGTGCTGTCGTACTACCTCGGCGACGAGGACATCCGCCGCAAGGCGTGGCGCATCCGGGCGACGTCGCCCGCGTTGACCGCGCAGCCGAACCCCGCCCACCGCGCGCTGGTCGACCTCGAGCGCGCCAGACGTCTGGCCGGCATCGTCACCCAGAACACCGACGGGCTGCACCTGGTCGCGGGCTCGGACCCGGCGATCGTGCACGAGATCCACGGCAACGCGCGCCAGTGGCGCTGCGAGGACTGCGGCGAGACCGGGCCGCTGTCGGACATGGTCGAGCGGATCAACGCCGGCGACGACGACCCGCGCTGCCCCGCGTGCGACGGCATCACCCGGGCCACCGTGATCCTGTTCGAGGAGATGCTCGACCCCGCCGTGCTCGACGCGTCGGTGAAGCTCGCCGAGACCGCCGACCTCGTGCTCGCCATCGGTACGTCGCTGACCGTGCACCCCGTCGCCGGGCTGGTGCCCTACGCGTTCGGCCACTCGGCGAAGGTGGTCATCGTCAACGCCCAGGAGACCCCGTACGACTACCTCGCCGACGCGATCCTGCGCGATCCGATCGAGGAGGTCGTGCCCCGCCTGGTCGCCCAAGGCTTGGGTGTTGAGCGCCCAGGGCTTGGGTTTCCTGCGCCGAAGGCTTGAGTTTTCGCATGCCTGAGGGTGACGCGGTCTGGCGCGTGGCGCGGCGGCTGAACGGCGCGCTCGCCGGGGAGCGCCTCGTCCGCTCCGACCTGCGCTGGCCGTCGCTGGCCACCGCCGACCTGGTCGGCGCCACCACGCTCGAGGTCGTGCCGCGCGGCAAGCACCTGCTGCACCGACTCGACAACGGCCTCACCCTGCACAGCCACCTGCGCATGGACGGCACGTGGCGCGTCTCGGCCACGACGGACCCGCCCCAGCCGTTCGGCGGCCACCTCGTTCGCGCGGTCGTGGCCACCGCGCAGCGGACGGCGGTCGGCACCGCCCTGGGCATGCTCGACCTGGCCCGCACCCGCGACGAGGCGCGGCTGGTCGGCCACCTCGGCCCCGACCTGCTCGGCCCCGACTGGGACGCCCGCGAGGCCGCCCGGCGCCTCGCCGCCAGCCCGGACGCCCTCGGCGCGGCCCTGCTCGACCAGGGCAACCTCGCCGGGCTGGGCACGATCTGGACCGCCGAGTCGCTGTTCGCGCAGGGGCTGGACCCGTGGCGTCCGGCCTCGGCTGTGCCCGCGGCCGAGCTGGTGGCGCTGGCCGACCGGGCCCACCGCCTGCTCAACGCCTCGATCCGGGGGCAGGTCGACCCGCGGCGCGGGTACGCGGTCTATCGACGGCTGCGCCAGCCCTGCCGGCGCTGCGGGACCCCGGTGAAGGCCGGCACGATCGGCACCGCTCCCCGGGCGCGCACGCTGTTCTTCTGCCCGCGGTGCCAGGCCTGACTCAGGCGCGGGCCACGGCGTCGAGCACGCGGGTGGCCTCGACCACGTAGGCGTCCAGGTCGAAGCCGGGGTCGAGGGTGCTCTGGGCCAGGAAGCCCATGGCCTGGCCGAGGGTGACGCGGGCGATGGCGTCCACGCGGCCGGCGGCGTCGGCCACACCTTGGCCGACCAACCACCGCTCGATGTGGCCGTACATGGCCACGCGGGCGTCCTCGAACTGGGTGTGCAGGATCGTGCGCAGCTCGGGGTCGACGTAGGAGCCCGCCCACAGCTGCACGATCATCGGCGGCTCCACCGCGCCCGCGCGCACGGCGCCCACGATCAGGCCGAAGATCTGCGCGGGCGCCAGCGGCCCCTCGACCGGGGCGAGCACGGCCGCGCGCAGCGGCTCGGCCAGCCGGGTGCGGGCCACCTCGAGCACGATCTCGTTCTTGTTCGCGAAGTGGTGGTAGATCGAACCGGCCGACGCACCGGAGGCGGCGATGATCCCCGAGATCGACGCAGCGTGCACGCCCTGCTGCTTGATGAGCAGGGCGGCGGCGTCGACGATGTCCTCGCGCTTGGTGGCCATGGGTCCATCATTCCCCATCCGATCGACTACGCTACGTCGTAACAGAACGATCATTCTGGTTGGAGAAGTAAATGGGCCCCTACACCCTCGGTCTCGACATCGGCTCGACCACCGTGAAGGCGGTTGTGCTCGACGGCACGCGGACGGTCTTCGCCGACTACCGCCGCCACCACGCCGATGTGCGCCGCGAGGTGCGCAACCTGCTGGCCGACATCGACCGGGCCCTCCCCAACGCCGTGCTGACCGCGGCGGTGACCGGGTCGGGCGGCCTGCAGGTCGCCGAGCTGATGGGCGTCGGCTTCGTCCAGGAGGTCATCGCCGCCACCGAGGCCATCGAGCGGTTCCACCCCGAGGCCGACGTCGTCATCGAGCTCGGCGGCGAGGACGCCAAGATCACCTACCTCAAGCCCACCCCCGAGCAGCGCATGAACGGCACCTGCGCGGGCGGCACCGGCGCGTTCATCGACCAGATGGCCACCCTCCTGCACACGGACGCCGCGGGCCTGGACGCCCTCGCCGCCCAGTACCGGACCCTCTACCCCATCGCGTCGCGCTGCGGCGTGTTCGCCAAGACCGACGTGCAGCCCCTGCTCAACCAGGGCGCCGCGCACCCCGACATCGCCGCGTCGGTGTTCCAGGCGGTGGCCACCCAGACGATCGCCGGGCTGGCCTGCGGGCGCCCGATCCGCGGCCACCTCGTCTTCCTCGGCGGACCGCTGCACTTCCTGCCCCAGCTGCGCGCCGCCTACGAGCGAGCGCTCTCCGCCCAGGTCGAGTCGTTCACCACCCCCGCCGACGCCCAGCTCTACGTCGCGCTGGGGGCCGCGCTGCTGGCGTCCGGGCGTGAGGTCTTCACCACCCAGCTCATCGACGCGCTGGACGCCGCGGCCGGCACGGCGTCCATGGCCAGCAAGCCGATGCGCGCGCTGTTCGCCGACGACCACGAGCGGGCCGCGTTCGAGGGCCGCCACGCGCGCGCGTTCGTGCGGCAGGCCGACCTGACCTCGGCGTCCGGGCCGGTGTTCCTGGGCATCGACGCGGGCTCGACCACGATCAAGTGCGTCGTGCTGACCGAGGACGACCGGATCGTCTTCGCCCACTACGCCTCCAACGCCGGCGACCCCGTGACCGCCGCGGTCGACATCGTGCGGCGGGTGCGCGAGGCCCTGCCCGCCGACGCGTTCATCGCCCGCGCCTGCGTGACCGGGTACGGCGAGGGGCTGATCCAGGCGGCTCTGCGCGTGGACGACGGCGAGATCGAGACCATGGCCCACTACCGCGCCGCCGAGCACGTCTCGCCGGGCGTGACGAGCGTCATCGACATCGGCGGGCAGGACATGAAGTACCTGCGCATCCGCAACGGGGCCGTCGACTCGATCGCGGTGAACGAGGCCTGTTCGTCGGGGTGCGGCAGCTTCCTGCAGACGTTCGCCGAGACGATGGGCACCGACGTGCGCACCTTCGCCCGCGCCGCGCTGCAGGCCGACCAGCCCGTTGACCTCGGCTCGCGCTGCACGGTCTTCATGAACTCCTCGGTGAAGCAGGCCCAGAAGGAGGGCGCCGACGTCGGGGCGATCTCGGCGGGGCTGTCGTACTCGGTGGTGCGCAACGCGCTCTACAAGGTGATCAAGCTCAAGTCGCCCGAGGACCTCGGCGAGAAGGTCGTCGTGCAGGGCGGCACGTTCCTCAACGACGCGGTGCTGCGCGCGTTCGAGCTGCTGACCGGGCGCGAGGTCGTCCGGCCCGACATCGCCGGGCTGATGGGCGCCTACGGGGCGGCGCTCACCGCGCGCCGCAACTGGGTGCCGGGCACGGCGTCCGAGCTGCTGGAGCTCGACGAGCTCGACTCGTTCACCGTCGACACCTCCACGCGCACCTGCAAGCTGTGCCAGAACCACTGCGGGCTGACGATCTCGACGTTCGGCGACGGGACGCGGCACGTGTCGGGCAACCGGTGCGAGCGCGGGGCGTCCGAGGAGCGCAACCCGCAGCGGTCGGACCTGCCGAACCTCTACGACTACAAGTACAAGCGCACGTTCGGGTACCGGCGGCTGACCGACGCCAAGGCGCACCGGGGCGCGATCGGGATCCCGCGCGTGCTGAACATGTACGAGAACTACCCGCTGTGGTTCACGATCCTGACCTCGCTGGGGTTCAAGGTCATGCTGTCGGGCCGGTCGAACCACGACCTCTTCGAGGCGGGCATGGAGTCGATCCCGTCGGAGAACGTCTGCTACCCCGCCAAGCTCGCGCACGGCCACATCGAGTGGCTGCTCGATCGCGACGTGCGGACGATCTTCTACCCGTGCGTGAGCTACGAGCAGAAGGCCGAGGCGTCCGACAACCACTTCAACTGCCCGGTCGTCGCGTTCTACCCGCAGGTGCTGGAGAAGAACGCCGACCGGCTGCGCGAGCCGGGCGTGCGCTACCTCGACCCGTTCGTGAACCTGGCCGACCCCGGCAAGCTCGCCGAGCGGCTGGTGGAGGTCTTCGCCTGGTGCGGGGTCACCGACGAGGAGGCCCGCGAGGCCGTGCGCCTGGGGTTCGAGGAGGACGCCCGGTTCAAGGCGGACGTCGCGGCCGAGGGCGTCCGGGCGCTGGAGTACATGGCCGACCACGGCACCAAGGGCATCGTGCTCGCGGGGCGGCCGTACCACGTGGACCCGGAGGTGAACCACGGCATCCCCGAGATGATCACCCAGCTGGGCATGGTGGTGCTGAGCGAGGACGCGATCGCGCTCAACCCCGACCTGGTCGACCGGCGGCTGGAGCGGCCGCTGCGCGTCATGGACCAGTGGTCGTACCACTCGCGGTTGTACGAGGCGGCCGGCGCGGTGCGATCGGAGCCCGCGCTGCAGCTGGTGCAGCTCAACTCGTTCGGCTGCGGGCTGGACGCCGTCACCACCGACCAGGTGCAGGAGATCCTCGAGGCGGCCGACGACGTCTACACGGTGCTGAAGATCGACGAGGTGTCGAACCTGGGCGCCGCGCGGATCCGGCTGCGCTCGCTCGCGGCGGCGACGGCCGAGCGGCGCCGCTCGGCGTCCATCGTCACCTACGACCCCGACCTCGTCGGCGACCGGTTCCCGGTGTTCGACAAGGCCGCGCGGAGGACGCACACGCTGTACGCGCCGCAGATGGCGCCCATCCACTTCCGGCTGCTGGTGCCGGTGATGCGGCGGGTCGGCTACGACGTGAAGCTGCTCGAGCACGCGTCGGCCGACGACGTCGAGGTGGGCCTGCGCTACGTCAACAACGACGTCTGCTACCCGGCGATCATGGTGGTGGGACAGTTGATCAACGCGTTCATCGCGGGCGGGGCCGACCCCGAGACCTCCTCGGTCGCGATCACGCAGACGGGCGGCATGTGCCGCGCGACGAACTACGCGGGCATGCTCCGCAAGGCGCTCAAGGACGCCGGGTTCGGCCAGGTGCCGGTGCTCGCCATCTCGGCGCAGGGGCTGGAGGAGGCGTCCGGTTTCAAGCTGACGCCGGGGCTGGTGCACCGGGCGATGCAGGCGATCGTCGTCGGCGACGTGCTGCAGACCGTGCTGCTGCGGACGCGGCCCTACGAGGCCGTCGCCGGTTCCGCCGACGAGCTGTACCGGCGCTGGGACGCGATCGCGTGCGAGTACTTCGCGACCGGGTGGTCGGAGACCCTGGGGCGTCGGGTCGGGTACGGGTCGCTCATCGACGGCATCGTGGCGGAGTTCGGCGCCTTGGCCCTACGCGACGAGCCACGCCGCCCGCGGGTGGGGTTGGTCGGCGAGATCCTGGTGAAGTTCCAGCCGGACGCCAACAACGACGCGGTGCGGGTGATCGAGTCCGAGGGCTGTGAGGCGGCGCTCCCCGGGTTGCTGGAGTTCTTCCTGATGAACATGACCTCGGCGCAGTGGCGCCTGGACAACCTGGGCACCGGCACGAAGCGGTCGGTGCGGCTCCAGCAGGGGCTCGTGTGGCTGATCGAGCAGTACCAGCGGCCAGCCATCCGCGCTCTGGGGCGGAGTGGGAAGTTCGCGGTGCCGCACCCCATCGCCGAGCTCGCCCGGCACGCCGAGTCGATCATCTCCCTGGGAACCACCGCCGGCGAGGGCTGGCTGCTGGTCGCCGAGATGATGCAGCTCATCGAGGAGGGGTGCCCGAACATCATCGTCGCCCAGCCGTTCGCGTGCCTGCCGAACCACGTGGTCGGGAAGGGTGTCTTCCGCGAACTACGGCGGTTCTACCCGCACGCCAACGTGGTGTCGATCGACTACGACCCGGGCGCCTCGGAGGTCAACCAGCTGAACCGGATCAAGCTGATGGTCGCCACGGCGCACAAGAACTCCGGACGCCTACGCCCCGAGCCCGTCGGACCCCGGGCGCTGTCGATCACGCCAGTGCGGCTGGGTGCGCCGGCCTGACCTGGTCGACACGAGCGTGGTCATCCTGCGCCATGCCATCGCGCCGAACCTCCTGCCCGACGAGATCTCGCTGAGCGCGGTCTCCTTGGCCGAGCTCACAGCCGGCGTCCATCAGGTACACCCTGTTGGACGTCCGAGCAAGCGGCCAAGCGGCCCTCATTCCCTTGGGCGCCCATCGGGTGTGCTCGACTCTGCCGACGGGCGTGTGGTTACTCAACTGCCCAGAGTCGTACGTCTGCGGTGTCGGTTGTGTCCGGGTTACCCGATACCCAGAATCCACCGCGTTTCCACGAACGCAGGTCGGGGAAGGCCCTGCTGGTGGGTGAATCCCAGGCGTCGAGTACGGCGACAAGGCTGTCGGGAACGGGGTTCGTCCGGTTGACACAATCCGACTGCTTCGCCACTAGGATACTGCCATCTTCTTGAGGGGTTGTGATGGGTCACGACTGGCGACGTAGCGCTGCGGGCGGTGTCCTGCTCGTGGTGCTGGGGTTCGTGGGTCTGTGGCGCATCGGCCCGTCGTTGGGTTGGGGCGGGGGTGGGTGCATCGCGCCGATCCCCGGGTTGGCCCCTTTGGGGATCCATTTCGACCTGCTCGTCGAGTCCGTTGCGTGTCCGGAACGTTTCTTGTTGCCTGGGGCGGAGTTCGGGCCGGTGGTCCAATTCTTGGTGGTGCTGTCCACATCGGCCCTGGCCGTGGCCTTGTTCAACCTGGGGCTGTCACTTGGCTTGGGGTTGTGGATCCGGGGTACCTTCGGTGACCTTCGCCGCTGGGTGCGGACGCGGCTGGCCACCTACCTTCCGACGCTTGGGCTGTCCCCGACGCCTCGCCTCGTCACAGTGCCGTACGAGGTCATGCTCGTGCGTGCGGGGTGTCACCGGCTGGCGCCACCCCGTGGCCCACCTGCCTGCGTTCGGTAGGTCGCTTCGACGGCGTACGCCGTCCCTTCTTCAGGTGCAGGCAGATTCCCCGGCGGGGTCGTCGGCACGAGCGCGTCCGCATGGTCGGGCGTCCAGCGCATCCCAAGACTTCTTCAGGAGAACCTTTCATGAATATCGCCCAGCCCCCGCGCCGACGCACCAGCGTCGCCGTCGCCGTCGCCTTCGTCCTCGCCTTGCTCCTATCGGCCTGTGGTCAGGCCGCGCCCGCCGCGGGCCCGAACGGTGAACCGATCCTGCCCGGTGCTCGGGCCAACTCCCACGTGCTCGACCGTGTCGGCCCGCAGGCGCCGACCTTGGTGGAGTTCGTCGACCTCGAGTGCGAGTCGTGTGGAGCGATGTATCCGGTCGTGGAGGAGTTGCGCCAGCACTACGCGGGCAAGATCAACTTCGTCGTCCGCTACTTCCCGCTCGGCGGGCATTTCAACTCGATGAATGCCGCGTTGGCAGTCGAGGCGGCCGCTCAGCAGGGACGGATGGAGGACATGATCGGCAAGCTGTTCGAGAACCAGACGAAGTGGGGCGAGAAGAAGGTGTCGGAGGCCGCCCTGTTCCGCAGCTACGCCCAGGAACTGGGCCTCGACCTGAACGCCTACGACTCCGCGATTGCCTCGCCGGCCACCAAGGCCCGCATCGAGGAGGACTCCAACGACGGCAAGAAGATGGGGGTGACCGGGACGCCCACGTTCTTCCTCAACGGCAAGAAGCTCGAACTCAGGCGGCTCACTGACCTCACCGACCCGATCGACAAGGCCATCGCCTCCGGGACGACGCGATGAGGCGGGGCCTCTTCGCCCGACCCAGCCCCACCACCCCCGCTGAGACGGGCGCCCGATTCGGGTTCGAGTACCTGCCGGCGGACCAGTCGTACTTCGACTCGGCCTGCCAGACCCTCCGCCCGCAGCCCGTGGTCGACGCGATGAACGACTATTACCTGACGTACAACGCGTGCGGGGAGCGCGTGCAGTACGCCTGGGGCCGGAAGGTGGACGACAAGGTCGCCGATGCGCGGGCGGCCGTCCTGGCCGCGCTGGGCCTGTCGCCGAAGCGCTACGCGGCCTCCTTCACCCTCAACACCACCTACGGGCTGAACCTGCTGCTGAACCAACTCCCCTCCGGGCGCTACCGCAGGGTGGTGACCACCCACACCGAGCACAACTCGGTGTTCCTCAGCACCATGGCGTTCGCCCAGCGGACAGGGGTCGAGCGCGTCCTGCTCAACCGGGGAACCGACGGTGCACTTCAGTACCGTGATGACGACCTCACCGATGCCTTGGTCGTCGTCTCGGCGATGAACAACGTCGATGGAACGGCCACCCCCGGGTTGTCCGAGCTCATCACCGGCACCCAAGCCCGGGGTGGCACGGTCATCCTGGACGCGGCGCAAGCCATGGCACACGGGCTGGCCCACCTGCGCGGGCTCCAGCCCGATGCGATCTGCTTCTCGGGTCACAAGGTCTACGGCGCGTCACTGGGCGTCGTGGCGGCCACCTCCGAACTCCTGGAGAGCCTGGAGCTGTCGTTCCTGGGCGGAGGCCAAGTGTCGGCGGTGACGGCGGACGCGTACACCCTTCACACCGAACCGCACACTCGCCTGGAGGGCGGCCTGCAACCGTGGGGGGAGATCATCGCGCTCGGGGCGGCCCTGGCTTGGGTGGACGGGTACCGCAAGGCGTCGGGGCAGGATCTCGCGACGCGCGAGCGGCGCCTGGCCGAGGAGCTCCACGATGGCCTGGTCGCACTGCCGAACCTGCGCCTGCTCAGTCAGCGGGGGTCATCCTTGGTGACGTTCGTCCCCGAGCGGGTGGACGCCCACCGCTTGGCGACCTTCCTGTCGCGTGCGGGGGTCATGGTGCGCAGCGGCTACTTCTGTGCCCACCACTGGCTCGTGGAGCAACGGCAGCTTCCGCCCTTGGTTCGGTTCAGCCTCGGGGCGCACAACACCAGCGACGATGTCGCACGGGCCGTCGACACGATGACCCCTCTCATGAAGGGCCTGTGATGCTCTGCATAGCTGCGTTCTTCGTCCTGCTGGTGCTCTCGGCCGTCTCGGCCAAGCACCGCAAGATGCTGGGCCGAGCCTGGGGCTGCTTCTCCCGGAAGGTGACTTTCCGCCCGTGCGACACCACCTTCCGTGAGGACGTCGAGAACTCGCTGCTCGCCCCGCTGGCGCTGCGGAGTCCCCGGCTCGTCAAGCCGGCGTCCGTCGCGATCGAGGTGTCGGCCTGGGTGATGGTCATCTCGATGGTGGTGAGCCTGTACATCGTGGTGGTCAGCGGCCTGAACCTGCTGGCGTATGGCACCTGCAACAAGCAGGACCCCACCGCTTGCTCGTTGTCGTCGGCCCAAGGCTGCGGGATCGGTTCGGAGGAGCGCAACTTCGGCGCACTGCTCCTCAAGGGAGACGTGGTCGGTGCCTTCAGCACGGAGGTCTCCGACCTGGGTGACACGATCATGGCCATCCCGAACCGGTTCCGGACCTGGGAGGCCACCGACTACGTACCGGCTCAGGCCAGCTACCTCGGTGGCGAGCGGGAGGGCCTTCCGGTGGCGGTGGAGGTCATCGACCCCGGCTGCCGCTTCTGCGCCCAACTGTTCCGCAACGTGAAGGAGTCGGGCTTCGCCGAGGCCAACAACGTGACCTACATCGTCTATCCGATCGGACGCGACCTCGCCCCGCGCTTCAGGAACTCCCCCCTGGTCGCGGAGTACCTCACCGCCATCCGAATGACCGAGGCAGGAGACGCCGCTCGCGCGAACGACCCCACCGACTGGATGATCCTGGAGCGCATCTTCACCGGCCAGCAGACCGACGGGACGTCCTGGCAGGTGTGGTTCAACGAGCAGGCCACCCGCGACGAGGCTCGCGATCAGCTCCACCGCTGGCTCACCGAGGCCGGCTACAGCCCCAGCCAAGTGGAACAGGTGGGCGCGCTGGCCTCGTCCGAGCTGGTCGACGCGGCGATCACTGAGGGGATGCGCGTCGTCGAGGAAGACATCCGGACGATGACGATCCCCTCGCTGGTGAGTGGGGGCAAGCTGCACCGCGGCGTCGTCGAGGTGGCCGATCTGGAACCGGGGCGCTGAAGGGACACCTTTCGTGATTCAATACATCTGAACATCTGATCAGATGAAGGAGTCTTTGATGGAGCAGGTTGTGGGGCTCGATGGGTGTGCCGTCGCGTGCGTCCACCCCGATCGGGTGCGGATGGTGCGGGAGGCGGCCCCCCGCGAGGAGGCCCTGGTCCGGGTGACGGGCCTGTTCAAGTTGCTGGGTGATCCGACGCGGTCCCGGTTGCTGTACGCCCTGCTGGAGGCGGGCGAGTTGTGCGTGTGTGACCTCGCTGCGGCCACCGACACCGCGGAGGCCACGGTGTCGCAGGCGTTGCGGCTGTTGCGCACCGCGGGTGTGGTGGCCGGACGCCGGGAGGGCCGCAACGTCTTCTACCGCCTGTCGGACGCGCACGTCCGTCTGCTGCTCGACGTGACGCGTGAGCATGCCCTGCACGAGACGGACGGGGCGGAGGTGCTCGGATGAGCGGGGGGCACTCGCACGGGCAGGGGGCCGCAGTCTCGGCGTCCAGCCGGCACCGGTGGCGGCTGGCGGTCACGTTCGGCCTGACCGCGATGTTCTTCGTGGTGGAGTTGGTCGCCGGTGTGGTCAGCGGGTCCCTCGCGCTGATCAGTGATGCGGGGCACATGGCGGCCGACGTGGTCACCCTCGGCGCCGCGCTGCTTGCCACACGCTTGGCCGCGATGGCGGACACCACGGGGCGGCGCACCTACGGCCGCTACCGGGCCGAGGTGTTCGCATCCGGACTCGCCGTGCTGATGATGCTGGGCGTGGCGGTGTACATCGTGGTGGAGGGGGTTCGCCGGTTCGGCCAGCCGGTCGAGCCGACCTCCGGAGTCATGCTCGTGGTCGGCGTGGTCGGGCTGGCGATCAACGCCGTCGGCATCATCCTGTTGCGCGGGGGTGCTGGGGAGAGCCTGAACGTGAAGGGCGCCTACCTGGAGGTGATGGCCGACGCCATCGGGTCGGTCGGTGTGATCGTCGCCGGCCTGCTCGTGTTGTGGACCGGCCAGTCTTTCTGGGACACGGTCGTGGCCCTGGCCATCGCCGTCTTCGTGGCCGTTCGGGCCCTGATGCTGGGCCGTGAGGTCCTCGCCGTCCTGGGGCAGCATGCACCCGCCGGTGTGGAGCCTCAGGAAATCCTCACCGCGCTGGCGGAGGTGGAGGGGGTCGCCGACGTGCACGACCTTCACGTGTGGCAGCTGACCTCCGGTATGGACGTGGCCACGGCTCACCTGGTCGCTGCTGATGGACAGTCCGAACAGGCGGTGCTCACCGCTGCCAGCGTGGTCCTGCGCGAGCAGTTCGAGATCGAGCACGCGACCCTGCAGGTCGAGTCCGCCTCGGGCGGGTCCTGTCAAGGCGCTGATTGGTGAAGCCACCCGCGCGCCGGTGCACGGGGGCAGGCACTCGCCCTGCTGGGCACCTATGTGGCCAGGGTCCAGCAGGGCGATTGATTTCAGTTCGTGCCGGGCGCGCCGTCAGGCGGTGGCCACAGCCAAGTCGTCGGCTGCGCGCGCGGAGCCGCCCGGACCGATCGGGGTGAGCTCGGTGCGCTTGGTTTGGGCGGCCCGAAGGCCGTTGGCGATCACGACCACCTCGGCCACCTCGTGGACCAGCACCACGGCGGCCAGTCCCAGCACACCGGTGATCGCCAGGGGCAGCAGGACGATGATGATCGCCAGCGACAGCACGATGTTCTGGTTGATGATCCGTCCACCGCGGCGGGCGTGGGCCAACGCCTGGGGGATGAGCCGCAGGTCGTGGCCAGTGAAGGCCACGTCGGCGGACTCGATGGCGGCGTCCGACCCGGTCGCCCCCATCGCAATGCCGACCGTCGCCCCGGCCAGGGCCGGTGCATCGTTGATGCCGTCGCCGATCATCGCCGTGGGCACCCGCTCGTCGAGTTCCGCGACGATGCCGGCCTTGTCCTCCGGGCGTAGTTCGGCCCGCACGTCGGCGATGCCCGCGTCGCGGCCCAGCGCAGCCGCTGTCCGGGCGTTGTCGCCGGTGAGCATGCTCACCCCGACACCCTGGTCGGCGAGGGTGGCCACGACCTCGGGCACCTCGGGGCGCAACTCGTCGCGCACACCGATCACCCCGACCGTCTCGCCGTCGACGGTGACCAGGACGCAGGTCCGTCCCTCGCCCTCGAGTTGTTCGACGCGGTCGGCGAGTTGGCCGGCGTCGATCCAACGCGGACTGCCGACCGTGACGCGGCGGCCCTCGACCGTCCCGAGGACACCGTGCCCCGCCGTCTCCTCCACGTGCACGCTGGCGGGAGCATCGGATGCTGCGGCGACGATCGCCAATGCCAGCGGATGGGTGGACTGCCGCTCCAGCGCCGCCGCGTGGGACAGCACGTCGGACTCGCTCCAGCCCTCGGTCGTCACCACTGCGGTGACAACGGGTTGATTCGGGGTGAGTGTGCCGGTCTTGTCCATGGCCGCGTGCCGGATCGAGCCGAGCCGTTCGAAGGCGGCGCCGCTCTTGATGATGACGCCGAACTTGCTCGCCGCGCCGATCGCCGACACCACCGTGACCGGCACCGAGATCGCCAGCGCGCACGGGCTGGCGGCTACCAGCACCACCAGGGCGCGGGTGATCCACAGTTCGGGGTCCCCGAACAGCGAGCCCACCACCGCCACCAGGAGCGCCAGCACGAGGACGCCGGGCACGAGCGGACGCGCGATCCGATCCGCCAACCGTGCACGGTCGCCCTTCTCCGCCTGAGCCTGCTCGACGAGTTCGACGATCGTGGTCAACGAGTTGTCGGTGCCGGCGGCGGTGGCCTCGACCTCCAACACGCCAGAGGTGTTGATCGAACCCGCCGACACAGGATCACCGGCCTCGACCTCCACCGGGATCGACTCCCCGGTGATCGCCGACGTGTCCAGGCTGGAGCGTCCCGACCGCACCACACCGTCGGTCGCGACCCTCTCGCCGGGCCGGACCAGCATCAGTTGCCCGATGGTGAGTTCCCTCGCCGGGATGGTGACCGTCCGCCCGCCCCGCGCCACGGTCGCCGTTTCGGGAACGAGTTTCAGCAGGGCGCGCAGGCCACTGCGGGCTCTGTCCATCGCCTTGTCCTCGAGCATCTCGGCCAAGGAGTACAGGAAGGCCAGGGCCGCCGCCTCCTCGACGTAGCCCAGGATGACCGCACCCACGGCGCTGATCGTCATCAGCAGCCCGATCCCCAACTTCCGCTTGCGGACCAGGTTCCGCAGCGCCCCCGGGACGAACGTGGACGCCCCGGCGAGCAGGCCCAACCAGAACAACACCAAGGCCACGATCCTCGCCGCCGGCGTCCCGGCGAGCCACTCCACCAACAACCCGGCGGCCAGGAACACCCCGGACAGGATCGGCAGGACGACGGCCCGATCACGCCACCAAGGCTGCTCAACCTCCTCCTGCGCACCGACCTCAGCCCGGGCGGGTGCGTCGCCGCAGCATGCGTCACTCATGCGCGCGCCTCCTTGTCATCTCGGTGGGACGGGCAATCCGCCACCCCGCAGGCAGGGTCGATGCAGGGGGCGTCCTCGTCCACCGCCAAGGTCACGTTGACCAGTGCGACCAACGCCGCCGCGAGGTGCGGGTCGGTGATCTCGTAGCGCGTCTGGCGCCCCTCCGGCTCGGCCACGACGATCCCACACCCCCGCAGGCACGCCAGGTGGTTGGAGACATTCGTCCGGGTGAGCTCCAGGTCACGTGCCAACTGGGCCGGATAGCCCGGACCCTCCAGCAACGACAACAAGATGCGCGAACGCGTCGGATCGGCCATCGCCCGCCCCAACCGGTTCATCACATCCACGCGAGAAGCAATAGTCAGCACACGCTGACTATACAGTCATTAGTGACCAGACCTGCCCCCACGACTCTGAGCCAGCACCGTGAACCCCACGCCTATGTGGCATATCGACCATGAGCCTCGTTTACCGGATTTGCCGCCGTCCGGAAGTGCCGATGTGCGGTCGCATCCTTCGGCGTATTCCAGCGGCCGGGTTCCGGATCGGACACACTCAGCGCAGGGCGGCGACTGTCCGCCCGTTCTGCAGCAGAGGTGAGGCATGGAGCGCATTGACGGAGTGCTCGACGGAGTCGGCGAGCGGGCCCGGTCCCAGCGCCGCGATGTGCATACTTCAACGCCCCGTGCAGAACGTCGCTGAAGAGTGGCCCTTCCGGCCACGGGTTCCGGCCAGCGCGGCGCTGCGGCTCAGATCTGGCCGTGACCCACCGTCCCGTGAGGCAGTCACGGTTCTGGTGGCCCGAACTCGGCTAGGCAGTTCTGGTCGACTCCTCCCAGCGCTTCAGCGAACGGGCCAGTTCGGCGCTGTCTAAGTCGGCCTCCGCATGGAGACCCCAGGCCGGGCTGGAGCTTGTCAGGGTCAGGCGGGCTGCCGCTGGCGGCGGGAACTCGACGTTCAACCTTGCTACCATTTTGCCTTCGCCTTCGCCGGTTGAGGACCCGCTTGCTGCCAAAGTAATCGGCACCGGACGGCCGTCGGCGAGGAGTTCGAGTTGCAGCGATGACTCCGGGGAATCCTGGCCCCACCACATGATCTCGTCGCTCATCCGCGACAGCACGGCTGGATCTTGCGATGAGGCGATGACGAACAGCTCGAAGCCGCACACGTCGCCGGACACGAAACCTCTCGACAGCCAGACCGTCAGACCCGGCCGGCTTTCCAGGACAGCGTCGAAGGCGATGGTCGATACGGTGATGGTCATGGTTCAGGCTAATAGATGTACTTGCAGCGACGGTCAGTGCCGGTTCGGCCAAGGCAGTCTGCCGTCTTCTTGCCGGTCTGGATCGTGTTCGCGACGGTGGTTTGGGTGATTCCGACCGCTACCGTCAGGCGCTTGCCGGCCCGGTTGCCGTAGTTGGACAGGGTCTGGCGCACCGTGAGGAGGTTGTCGATCCGGTCCGCGTTGCCGCTTGGGCACGTGGTGTGGAACCGCTCGAGCCGTCAGTAGGAACCCAGAAGGGCGGGGTGAGAACGTCCGCTTCTGCCGCACGCCGCGCGGGCGATATGCCGATTGCAGGAGGGTCGACAGGCGTGGGCAGGACAGCCGATGGCCGTGGCTGCGGGGCGGCGCCGCTGGGTCATGATCAACATCGGTTGTCGGCTCTCATGCCGGCCCGCGCCTGTGTCGATGGCGGTGCGATACTGCGTGAGGTCGAGGAACCGGGAGAAGGAGTGGCGTTGCCCGACCCCAGGCGGGGTGCGGCGATGGAAGAATCCGGTGCGTGGTGAAGTCGCAGCCGATCCCCGACGAGGATGCGTGGTGGAACGGCCTGATGTGGGTCGACGGGGCGCGTATGCAGGCGCACCGGTTCGAGGATGTGTTCAACGAGTGGCTCGCCGCCGAGTACGACACCAAGCTTCGCCACAGGAACAGCGGTGACGACGACAGTGAACGCGGCTGGCGGGACGAGATGGATCGCGACCACCAGCCGTACGATCCACGGCGGCCGATCAGGGTCGTGACGACAGCACTCGCGATGCAAATGGCTGTCGACCTGCGATTCCTCATCGTGGCCTGCAACCACGTCATGACCGCCCTGAAACGGATCCCCGCAGCCGACCGGCCCATCATGATCGACCAGGAGTTGTTGCACCTGATGCGGAACGTGTCTGAGCATTGGGAGGAGGTTGGCGGGCCTTCCGCGAGGAAACTGGCGCTCGCCTGCTTCGACCACACCACTACTACATTCGCGAGCAATCAAGCATGGATCGGCGGCGGCAAGGACGCCATCCCCCTGGCACGCATCCACGACTGGCTCGAACGTTCCCGCGAAACCTTCGTCGCGGCCCTCACTGGAGCAGGACACGACGTGCCTGACGAGACCGAGTCGAACTACGCTGGCGACGACGAACTCGGATGGCCGCCCGAACGACTCCGCTACCACTGGACGCTGCCTCACATCGAAATAGAGGAGTGGGACGGCGCAAGATTCCCACCTGGTGCCGCTAAATGGTCCGCACGGAAGCGAATCGGCTGGCTGCGAGCACAGGCATCAGGCGCCACTGACACGCACTAGGCTCACGTACCAGAGGGTTTCGTTTAGTTCACTTGGTCTACCAACGGCTTGGTGCTGTCGAGCATCGGGATTAGGGACTGAGGACGTTCGCTACGCCAGACCCCGGCCGCAACAACGTCTTCCTATCAGCGTGAGGCGTTTACCGGTTTGCCCCCCGTCGGTGTCCTGCTGTGCGTCCAGCGGGGGCGAATCAGGCCGTCAGCTTGGGGTCAGATCGACATGACATAGCCAACGCGCGGTCCGCGCCACCGCGAAGGGTCGGGGACATTTTCCGGAGGAGCCCTTAATGTTATAGGTGCTCTAGGTCTGATCAGGGGCCGAGACTACCAAGATGGAGAGTCTGACAGTTCACGGTATAGGTTGGCGGGCATGCTTGATGAATCGACCGCAGTGGGGGGCGATCCCCAGGAAGGAGTGGCACCCGACCCTCGGGAGGTGCTCGCAGCGTGGGCGAACGAGCAGGACGAGTGGGTTAGGGCGATCGTCCGGCAAGTCCTCAACTCCGGACGCGCTCTGCCGGCGGCAGCTCTCGACGCGGCGCACTCCCTCTTCCGGCAGGAGAAGGGGATTGATGAGCGCACGCTCCCCTCAGAGGCACCGCTTGCGGTTGACCTTACGGAAGAAGACGCCGCGCTTCCACTGGCCGTTACCAAGCTTTCGGAGGTGACAGGGGTCAACGCAATCGTACCCGGTTCCGTTATCGAGCCGCACGCAGGAATGACCATCCTGTTCGGCGAGAACGGCACTGGCAAGACGGGCTATTCGCGGATCTTCAAGGCACTTGCCGGTAGCCGCACCGCCGACACGATCCTTGGGAACGTTGCGGCCGAAGAAGTGGTGGCTCAGACTGCCAAGGTCGAGTACACCCTCGGTCCCGACGCAAAGGTCCTGGAGTGGACGGGTGAACAGGGAGTCTCCCCGTTCACCCGTATGTCTATCTTTGACAGCCCTTCGGTGAATTTTCACGTCGACGACGACTTGGAGTACGTCTATGTGCCGACGGTGCTCTCGTTGTTCAACCATGTGAACGCCGCGTTGAAGGGCGTCCATGACCGGGTCGACGTGACGATTCGGGAGCTCGCATCTGGCTCTACGACTCTCCTGAGCCGCTTTCCGAGAGAGTCGACTATCTACCCGTTCGTGGAGACGTTAGGGGCCTCAACCGACCTCGCGGCGCTCCACGCCCGCGCCGACCGGGGGAGCGACGTCGATCAGCGGATCGACTTCCTGCGTCGCGCGGTTGCTGCGCTCGAAGCGGACACGCTCTCGACGCAGATCGCAGAACGCGTGCGGGCTGAGCGAGTGCAGCGTCAGGCGAGCAAGGCTGCCGCCACCCTCGAAGCGCTGGACGTGGAGAAGCTCAACTCGCTGCATGCGCGGTTGGTTGAGTTGCAGCAGGACTACCGCACGTTCCGAACGGAGCTCTTCGCGGCCGCTGACCTTCCGGCAGACCCTGACGAGACGTGGGATGCATTCGTAACAGCGGGCGAGGGGTACCGCGCCCACCTCGAGGTGTTGGGTGTTCACGACTCGGAGAGGTGTCTCTACTGCCGTCAGCAACTATCCGACCCAGCCAAGGCGCTCGTTGCGAAGTACGGCGAGTATCTATCGGACAAGATCAGCTTGGACATCGCAGAGACCCACGAGAGCATCAATGTCCTAACCCGGCCGATACTCGCCGTCACCGCGCCCGACGTAACGACCTTCCTCGCCGAGCACCAGGACCAGGAGGAGAAGCCTGGCGCTTACGCCGACGTCTCAGCCATCCAAGAGGCCGTTGTTTCGCTGAGTGCTGCGATACGAGCGGAAGATTCGATCGACACCTCCCTTGTCGAGGACGTGCCCACCGTAAGGGCTGCCCTGGATGCCTCCCTCGTGCTTCTCACCGACGAGATCGCTGATCTGAGGACGCAGTCCGAGAACCGGTCCGACGCCCTCAAGGAGAAGAAGAACGAGCTGGCTGAGTTGATCGCGGCAGGGGAGTTGGGCAAGTCCTGGCCGACGATTCAGGCACAAGTCGAGCGCGCCAAGGAGGCCGATCGGCTTCGGATGCTGGCCGGCAGGTTCACCGCCTTGGGCCGCTCGGTGACTGAACTCGCCAAGGCCGCCAGCGATCAACTCGTCAACCACAGCTTCGAGGTGCTGTTCACCGAGGAGTGCATGGCTCTCCGTGCGCCGGAGCTCAGGATCGAATTCGTCGGCCGCCAAGGGCGCGCTCACCGACGCAAGACCTTTGGCGGACGACACAAGCCGTCGAAGATTCTCTCCGAGGGAGAGCAGAAGGTGTTGGCGCTCGCGGACTTCCTCGCCGAGGCGCGGCTCTCAGGGATCACAGCACCCGTCATCTTCGACGACCCGGTCTCCAGTCTCGACCACCGTCGCATCAACGAGGTTGCGAGACGGATCGCAAGCCTCGCTGACCACAACCAAGTCATCGTCTTCACGCACGACATCTTCTTTGCGGCGACGCTGCTGTCGTTGTTCGAGACATCGAAGCGCTGCACGTACTTCCAGATCACTGACGACGATGGCAAGGGCCAAGTCACCAGGGCCTCCGGCCCGCGTTGGGACTCCCTCGGCAACCTCAGGGCCAACATCAACAAGACCATCGAGGCCGCGCGGGCGGTTGAGGGCGAAGCGCGGGCGGCCTTGGTCCGAGAAGGCTACGACTGGATCAGGTCATGGTGTGAGGTGTTCACCGAGGTGGAGTTGTTAGCTGGGGTCTCTCAGCGATACCAGCCGAACATCCGGATGACTACCTTGGCCAACATCAAGGCGGGCGCCCTACCAGCCGCGAGCGAGGTTGTTGTGCGGATCTTTGAAGACGCCTGCGGCTTCATCGCAGGGCATTCGCAGCCCCTCGTGACTCTAGGCGTTTCTCCGACCCTCCCGGGACTCGAGATTCACTGGAAGGAACTTCAAGAGGCTCGGTCCGCATACCTGGCCGCGCAAAGCTGATGAGGCCCGCAGCGTGGGGCAACACTGCCCCACGCAACGCTCCCTCATGCCGCCGATGGCTCATTGTGCGCTCACCGCCGAGCGGCGGGCTGTCGGGCAGGATGACGGGGTGCGCGTCGGGACGTGGAATCTGGAGGGCCGCTGGAGCGAGGCCCATCGTGAGTTGCTGGCTGCCCAGGAGTGTGATGTGTGGCTGCTCACCGAGGTGCGCGACGACACATCCTTGCCGGGGTTCGGGTCGCACTTCACCGTCGCCAGGATGGGCGAACGAAGGCACTGGGCGGGTGTCTTCTCCCGCAGCCGGATCGAGCCGTTACCGGACCCGCACCCGGCCAGTGCTGCCGCCGTCGTGATGGGGTGGGTGTGGTGCAACAGCGTCCTTCCGTGGCGCACCTGCGGGACCGAGCCCTGGGGAGAAGGCACCACCAGCGAGAAGACCTCCCGGGCACTCGAGCAACTGATGGCTGGGCTACCCGTCGGCGCCCTGGTGTGGGGCGGCGACTGGAATCACGCCATGGAGGGCCGCGAATACGCCGGCAGTCTCGCTGGCAGGACCGCGATCAGGAGCGTGCTCGCTGACCGCCAGTTGCAGCTGGTCACGCGGGGTTTGCCGCACTGCATTCCGGGCTTGTTCACGATCGACCACATCGCTGTCCCGAAGGCGGCGGAGATCGTTGGCGTCACTCGGGTCGTCGCCGAGGGCCGGCGAGGCGATCGGCTGTCTGACCACGACGTCTACACCAGCGAATTGGCCCTCGGCTGAGCGCGCGCACATGCCGCTCGGAGGAACGTCTCAGCCGTCCCGGCGAGTTCGCCAAGCCAGTGCTGCCAGCAGGGCGGTTGTAGGAGTCCACGTCGCTCGCTCGGGCCAGGAAGGCGAGATGCCGTTCAGGACGGCACCCACACCCATCAGTGCGGTGATTCCGGTCAGGACATGGCGGCGCACCCTCAGCGGGGTGCGACGACTCACGATCGCGACAGAGAGTCCGCTGTAGAGGAGCGCGGCTCCTGCGCTCACGACCCTGAGGCGGCTGGGAAGCACGCCGATGTGAGCGCCGCCGTAGCTGGCTCGGCCCCAAGGGGTCCCGATCGCAAGGGCTGCTTGGAAGGCGGCCAGCCCTGCCAGCCCCACGGCCACTGCTCCACGCTCCACGGAGCGTCGCTGGTGCTCAGCACCCTGTCGCGTCTGCCTCGGCCCAGTCACACGGCCATCATGCCTCGGCCGGTCATGCCGCCGCGGGGGCGGAATGGCAGCCAGAGCTCGCGCGATCCGGTAGGTGTTGACCATGCAATTCCTCACGCCGACGACTCTCACCGGGCACCTTGTTTCCCTTGAACCGCTCGATGACGTGCACATCGAGGGACTGCGCGCCGCAGTGCAGGACGGCCACATCAACGACCTGTGGTACGCCCCGATGCCCCCGACACCGCCGCCGAACGGGCACGTCGGGTCGCGGTACTCCAGTTCGTCGAGAGCACCTTCGACCCCATCCCGTTCGGGGTCGAAGCAGCCCGGTGCTACGGCCTGATGTGCGCGGCCGTGCAGGCCAGCGGCCGAACGCCTCGCCGACGCATCGCCGAACTGATGATCGCAGCCACGGCAGCCAGCAACGGCCTGCCGCTCTACACGACGAACCCGAGCGACTACGAGGGACTCGACGGCATCGTCCACGTCGTGGCACTCCCCCGGCCGAGGACCGACGACTCCGAGTGAAGCCGTCCCCCAGACGCCGTGGAACTCAAGCCCGAACCGCACGTGTCCGAGCTTGTCGAGCCCGTCAGGAGGGCAGCGCGGGGAGCCGCTTGAGCACGGACGCCGCCGGCGCCTTGCCGAACGCCACGATCTCGACCGCCACGCCCTTGCGGGTGGGCTTCGTCCACGTGCCGACGGCGCGCCCGTCGACGACCAGCGTCGGCTTGAAGACCCCGTTGCGGCCGGGCACGACCAGGGCCTCCTGCTCGCGGGTCATCACGTACGACCGGTCGCCGTAGCCGAGGACGACCTCGTCGAACCCGGGCAGCAGGAACGGCCGGGCGGCGTCCTTGGCCAGACGTGCGTAGCGGTCGGGCAGGTCCGGGGCCAGCCAGAGTTCCTGGCCGTCGACCTCGATCGTGGTCAACCGGTCACGGACGGCCTCGACCGCGGGGGCGACGTCGCGGGCGAGCAGCTTCGTCCACCAGCGGAACTCGGCCACCGAGGCCGGGCCGTGGCTGGTGGCGTAGCGGAGCCACCATTCGGCGACGGCGTCGGTGCCCTCGAGCCGGCGGGGCGCGGTGATCCACTCCTGGGTGAGGACGAAGCGTTGCTGCGTGCCGTCGGTCGGCCCCAGACAGATCACCCCGTCGACCGCGAGGTGGAACAGCTGGTGGTAGCCTCGCCCGGCGTCCACCGGCAGGCCGGCCTCGGCCCATGCGGCCAGGACGTCGGCCCGGACGAGCCCTCCGCCGGCCAGCGCCTCGCGTGCCACCGCGGCGCTGCGGGCCAAGATGTCGTCGGTCAGGCCCAGCTCCGCACGCCGCTTGACCGTGCTGCGCTGCACCGCCGCGGCGGTGACGCCGAGCATCCAGCCCAGGTCCTCGGCGGCGACGGCGAACAGCGTGCCGCGCATCGGCCAGCTGCGCACGATGGTGCCCGCGTCGTAGGCGGCCCGCACGCCGACGAGCGTGCGCTCACGCGTACGCAGGGCGATGGACGCCGTGGAGCCCGGGTAGTCCTGCGCCTGCGTGCAGCCGAGGTGCCGGACCACCTCCGCGGCGTCCCCGATCGGCTCGACGAGCCCGTGGGCGATGAGCCGCATGCGGGCCACGTCGGCGGTCGTGAACGTCATGCGCCCAGTCTGGCCGACCTCGGTGCGGCCCGGTACCCGCGGGAGGCTCGTTCGTCCAGCCCCACCCCACCTCCTGCGAGACAAACTCACTCACGTGAGTGGAGCAGACACGGCATGCGGGCCACAAGCGCCCCTCAGCCACGCACGTGAGTGAGTCCGTCGGCAGGACGGGACCACCGATCAGCCGGGCGGAGCCAGCCGGACGCCCACGCCTCGTCCAGTCAGACCCAGTCGCCCCGGAAGAGCACCTTCTCGACCGACCAATCGGGGCCGAACACCACCGCGTCGGCGAGGGCGCCGGGGGTGAACTCGCCCACGGCGTCCAGGTCGAGGTAGCGGGCGGGGTTGAGCGTGGCGGCCCGGAGGGCCACCTCGGGGGTGACGCCCGCCTCGATGGCGACCTGCACCCCGCGCGAGAGCACGAGGGTGGAGCCGGCGATGGTGTCGGTGCCAGCGATCCGCGCGACGCCGGAGTCGACGACCACGGGGAGGTCGCCGAGCAGGTAGTCCCCGTCGTGGCAGCCGGCCGCGGCCATGGCGTCCGTCACGAGGACGACGCGGTCGGAGACCGACATGACCCACGCCGCCAACTCGGGGCGCAGGTGGACGCCGTCGACGATCAGCTCGCACCAGACGCGCTGGTCGTCGAGCAGGGCGAGGATCGGGCCGGGCTCGCGGTGGTGCAGGCCCGGCATGGCGTTGAACAGGTGGGTGGCGCCGGTCACGCCGGCCTCGATCGCGGCGACCGCCTGGTCGTAGGTGCAGTCCGAGTGGCCCAGCGCCGCGACCACGCCGCGCTCGGCCATGAGCCTGACGGACTCCAGGGCACCCGGCTTCTCGACGGCGATGGTGACCATCTTCACGGCGCCGCCGCCGGCGTCCAGCAGCCCGCGGACCTCGTCGACCAGCGGGTCGCGCAGCTTGTCGACCGGGTGGGCGCCCTTGTACTTCTCGGCCAGCCACGGGCCCTCGAGGTGGATGCCGGCCAGCGACCCGTCGCGGACGCGCTCGGCGAGCAGGCGGACCTGGCGCTCCAGTTCGTCCAGCGACTGGGTGACGGTCGAGGCGACCATCGTCGTGGTGCCGTGGACGCGGTGGGTGGCGAGCACGGCGTCCGGGTCCTCGCCGAACGCGAAGCCGCCGCCGCCGTGGCTGTGCACGTCGACGAGGCCGGGCGCGAGCGTGACGTCGCCGAGGTCGACGACCTCGATCGGGGCTGTCGACGCAGAAGGCCGGGGCTGTCGGCGGACAACACCGGGGCTGTCGGCGGGGGTGGGGGCCTCCCCCACGTCGACCACGCGATCGCCGTCGAGCAGGAGCTCACCGGGGGCGAGCATCTCCGACCCGGTGAAGACGCGGTCGGCGCGGAGGAGGAGCACGGCGATCAGTCCTGTCCGAAGCCCTGCCAGGCGGGCTTGTTGGCGTAGGCCCAGCGGTAGTACTCGTGGTTGGCGAGCTTGGAGGCCGCGGCCTCGTCGACGACGATCGTCGCGTACTGGTGGGTCTGCAGGATCGAACCGGGGCAGCTGGCCGAAACGGGGCCCTCGACCATGGCGGCAACGGCGTCCGCCTTGCTCGCGCCCTGCGCGACGAGGACCACCTCGGCGGCGTCCAGGATCGTGCCCAGACCCTGGGTGAGGCAGTGCACCGGCACCTGGTCGAGGGAGTCGAAGAAGCGGGCGTTGTCCGCGCGGGTCTTCGGTGTGAGGGTCTTGATCCGCGTGCGGGAGGACAGCGACGACGACGGCTCGTTGAAGCCGATGTGGCCGTTGGCGCCGATGCCGAGGATCTGGATGTCCACGCCTCCGGCGTCCCGGATGGCCAGCTCGTACCGCTCGCAGGCCTCCTCGATGTCGTCGGCGCGCCCGTCCGGCACGCGCACCCGGGCGGGGTCGAGGCCCAGCGGCTCGGTCACGGTGCGGCGGATCACCTCAGCGTACGACTCGGGGTGCCCCTCGGGGAGCCCGACGTACTCATCGAGGGCGAACGCCGAGGCGCCCGACAGGTCGACCTTGCCCGCGGACACCAGCGCCGCGAGGTCGCGGTACAGGGCGAGCGGGGAGGACCCGGTGGCCACGCCGAGAACGACGTCGGGGCCGACGCGCCAGCACACCTGGGCGACGGTCTCGGCGGCGACACGGGCGACCTCGTCGCCGTCGGGGCAGATGATGATTTCCATGGAGTGAATCCTTACCGGGTCAGGACGCCCACGAGGTGAGCATGCGCAGGATGGGTTCGTAATGGGCGTGGACGGCGTCCTGGTACTCGGGCAGATCGCCGGCGAGGGCGGCATCGAGCATGCGCTCGTGCGCCAGCGCGGTGGCGTTCAGCTCGCGCTGCGGGGCGGCGCCGAGCGAGGGGCCGACGGTCATGTGGATGTCCCAGAAGGCGGCGACGAGCTGGCCGTAGAGGGCGTTGCCCAGGCGCTGGGCGAGCTGGAGGTGGAAGATCCGGTCCTCCTCGGGGAACGGCTCGTTGCGGGCCGCGCGCTCCTTCATCTGCTCCACGCACGCGCGCAGGTCGTCCGCGTCGCCGTGGGAGAGCCGCTCGACGATCTGGGGCGCGAGGCTCATGTCGAGCCCCGTCCGCACCTCCACGATCTCGCGCAGCATGGCGTTCTCGTCGCCGGGCATCAGGACGCCGCGGAACACCATCCCCTCCACCAGCGGCCGCAGCGACAGCTTGCCCACGAAGGTGCCGGTGCCGTGGCGCACCTCGAGGATGTCGAGTGCCACCAGGGTGCGGACGGCCTCGCGGATGCTGGAGCGCGAGACGCCGAGTTCCTCGACGAGGACGGCCTCGGTCGGCATCGGATCGCCGGGCTTCAGGCCCCTGGCCAGGATCAGGTCCTTGATCCCCTGCACCGTGACGTTCGTCCCGTCACGGTAACGATCGGGCTTCATTGCTTGCTCCCTCGACGTTGGACCTGCCTATAATGGCACAACGTCAGACATCCGACGTCCGACATCTAGGAGAACTTCAATGGAGAACCTGCCCGGCACGACTCGCCGCGGATTCCTTCGTCTCGTCGGCGCGATGGGCGCCGCCGCCACGCTGACCGGCACGCTCGCCGCCTGCGGCACGACGCCGGCGCAGACCGCCGCCCCGACCACGGGTGGCTCGGCCGCCCCCACCGCAGGCACCGCCGGCACCGGCGAAAAGATCACCGCCGCCATCAGCTACCAGCTCGGCACCAACGGCTACGACCCGATGACCACGTCGTCGGCTCTCACTCTGGCCGCCAACTGGCACACCATGGAGGGCCTGACCGAGATCCACCCGGCCACCCGCGAGGTGTACGCCGCCCTCGGTGCGGACCTGCCCAAGAAGGTCGACGACACCACCTACGAGGTCAGCCTGCGTGACGGCGCCGTGTTCCACGACGGCTCCCCGGTCACCACCGACGACGTCGAGTTCTCCTTCGCCCGCGTCCTCGACCCGGCCAACAAGAGCCTGTACGCCACCTTCATCGCCTTCGTCGACTCCGTCACCAAGAAGGACGACACGACGGTCACCGTGAAGCTGAAGTACCCCTTCTCGCTGGTCGCCGAGCGCCTCTCGGTGGTCAAGATCGTCCCCAAGGCCGCGGTCGAGGCGGACGCCAAGGCGTTCGACCTCAACCCGATCGGCTCGGGCCCGTACAAGATGACCGACAACGGTGCGGCCTCCCAGAAGCTGGTCTTCGAGAAGTTCGACACCTACACGGGCCAGTACCCGGCGCGGGTGAAGACCATGGAGTGGCAGGTCATCCCCGACGACTCCACCCGCACCAACGCGCTGACCTCGGACTCCGTCCAGGCCATCGACTCCGTCCCGGCCGCGAACCTGGCCACGCTGGCGTCCACCAAGTCGGTCGCCGCCGTGCAGGGCTTCGGTCTGCTGTTCGCGATGTTCAACTGCGGCACGGGCCCGATGGCCGAGGTCAAGAACCGCCAGGCCGTCATGGCCGCGCTGGACTACGACAAGATCTGCAAGGTCGGCATGTCCGACCTCGCGACCCCGTCGACGTCCTTCGTGCACAAGGAGCACCCCGCCTACAAGGAGGCCGCGTCCCAGTGGGTCGGCAAGGCCGACCAGGCGAAGGCGCTGCTGGCCGAGACCGGCCTCAAGGAGGTCCGCCTCCTCGCGTCGAACCACGGCTGGTTCGCCGCCGTGCGCCCGATGATCAAGGAGTCCCTGGAGGCCGTCGGCCTGACCGTGAACTACGAGGAGAAGGCCTCCTCCGACGTCTACGGCACCATCGACGGCAAGCCCGAGTCGTTCGACATCGTCATCGCCCCCGGCGACCCCTCGGTCTTCGGGGACGACGCCGACCTGCTGCTCCGCTGGTGGTACGCCGGCGACACCTGGACCGACTCCCGGATGCACTGGAAGGGCCAGGAGTCCTACATCAAGGTGCAGGAGCTGCTCGAGACGGCCGCGGCCGCCACGGGTGACGCCCAGAAGGCCGCGTGGCACGAGATCTTCGACGTGGTGGCGGAGAACGTGCCGCTCTACCCGATCTTCCACCGCAAGTCCCCCACCGCGTTCGACCCGGAGACCCTGATCGACTTCAAGCCGATCGCGGTCACCGGCCTGTCGTTCGTCGGCGTCGGCTCCACCAAGTGATCCGCTGAGGGGGCGCCGCCCGCGCGGCGCCCCCTCACACCCCACCTCACCCCCACCCCACACCGCCCCAGGTGTGATTCATCCGGGTCGACGGCGACCCGTTGGCGTTGCCGCCGTCGCCCTCGATGAGTCCCCCCTTCGCTAGGAGCGATCCACCGTGTCCAACCTGTTCCGCCTGCTCGGACGCCGCCTGCTGGCGATGCCGATCATGGTCCTGGGCGTGACGTTGCTGGTCTTCTTCGTGATGTCGCTGTCCACGGCCGACCCGGCCCGCCTGGCTCTGGGCGAGTCCGCCTCACTCGAGGCGCTGGAGGCCTACCGCGTCGCCAACGGCCTCGACGATCCCGTGCTCGTCCGCCTCGGCCGCTACCTCGCCATGCTGGTGCAGGGCGACCTCGGCCAGTCGTTCACCGGCGTCCCGATCACGCAGATGGTCGCCGAGAGCTTCCCGATCACGCTGCAGCTGACGTTCATCGGCCTGATCATCGCCGTCGTGTTCGCGCTGGTGCTCGGCGTCGTCGCCGCCCTCTACCGCGACCAGTGGCCCGACCAGGTGATCCGCGTCCTGTCGATCGCCGGCCTCGCCACCCCGTCCTTCTGGTTGGCGTTGCTGCTGATCCAGGCGTTCTCCACCGTCCCCGGCGGCACCGGCACCTTCCCGGCGCTGGTCAACGACTGGATCCCGTTCAGCCAGGACCCGGCCGGCTACGTCAACCAGATCGCGCTGCCCGCCATCTCCCTGGCCATCCCGGTCGCCGGCTCGCTCACCCGCGTCGTCCGCACCGCCATGGTCGAGGAGCTCGACAAGGACTACGTCCGCACCGCCATCGGCGCCGGCATCCCCAAGCCCGTCGTGATCGCCCGCAACGTCCTGCGCAACGCGCTGATCACCCCGCTCACCGTGCTCGGCCTGCGCGTCGGCTACCTGATGGGTGGCGCCGTGGTCATCGAGATGATCTTCAACATCAAGGGCATGGGCCAGCTCATCTTCCAGGGCATCACCCGCAACGACGTGAACATCGTCCAGGGCGTGACGATCACCGTCGCCATCGCGTTCATCGTCATCAACCTGGTGGTCGACCTGCTGTACGTGCTGGTCAACCCCCGGATCAGGAGCATCTGATGCTGTCCGCCGACTCCCGCACCAAGCTGCAGCAGCCCGGCCTGCGGTTCCAGGGCTTCAAGACCCTGCCCATCGGCTCCAAAATCGCCGTCGTCGTGCTGTCCCTGATGGCCCTCGTCGCGATCTTCGCCCCCGTGGTCGCCCCCTACTCCCCCGACGCGACGAGCCTCGTGCCGGCCGACATGGTCGTCATGCAGGAGGTCGAGATCGCCGGCGTGGGCAAGACCGTCATCCCCGACAACTCGGTGCCCCCGAACTCGATGTTCTGGTTCGGCACGGACGACGGCGGCCGCGACATCTTCTCCCGCGCCGTCCACGGCACCCGCATCTCGCTCGTCGTCGGCCTCGCCGCCACCGGCCTGGCGCTCGTCGTCGCTGCCGTCCTCGGCTCGATCGCGGCGACGTCGCGCAAGTGGGTCTCCGAGGTGCTCATGCGCGTGCTCGACATCATCATGAGCTTCCCCGGCATCGCGCTGGCGGCCGTCCTGGTGCTCGCGCTCAGTTCGCGCCTGCCGATCCTGCCCGTGGTCATCATCGCCATCGCGCTGCTGTACGTGCCGCAGCTCACCCGCGTCGTCCGCGCCAACGTCCTGGCCCAGTTCGGCGAGGACTACGTCGCCGCCTCCCAGGTGATGGGTGCGCGCACGTGGTGGATCCTCGCCAAGCACGTCGCCCGCAACTGCATCGCGCCGATCCTCGTGTTCGCCACCGTGCTGGTCGCCGACGCGATCGTGTTCGAGGCTTCCCTGTCCTTCATCGGCGCCGGCATCACCTCGGTGAACACGCCCACGTGGGGGAACATGCTGAGCGAGGGCAAGATCCTGCTGCTGTCGGGCCACTGGTGGACGACCTTCTTCCCCGGCCTGCTCATCCTCATCACCACACTGAGCCTGAACGTGTTGTCCGAGGGCCTGACCGACTCGCTGGCCTCGCCGAAGATCAAGAAGCGCGTCAACGTCCAGGCCGACGAGGAGTCCATGAGCGGCGCCGGCACCGCCGCGGGCATCGCCGCCGCGCACGTCGCGCAGGCCGACACCCTGCAGCAGCGGCTGGGCTCCCTCAGGGCCGCCGAGCTGGCCCGCAACGACCGGCTCGTGCTGTCCGACGCGGACGCCGCGGCCGCGCCCCTGCTGGAGGTCAGGAACCTCTCGATCTCCTTCCCCAACGCCCACGGAGACGTCGAGATCGTCGACAACGTGTCCTTCGAGGTTCGCCCCGGCGAGACAATGGGCCTGGTCGGCGAGTCCGGCTGCGGCAAGTCGATCACGTCGATGGCGATCATGGGCCTGCTGCCCCCGACCGCGAAGCTGACCGGCGAGATCCTGTTCAACGGGGTCGACCTGCTCGAGCTCAGCCCCAAGGAGCACAACGCCCTGCGCGGCCACGAGATCGCGATGATCTACCAGGACGCCCTGAGCTCCCTCAACCCGTCGATGCTGATCAGCGCCCAGTTCAAGCAGCTGACCAGCCGCGGCGGCCAGCGCACCGCGCAGGAGCTGCTCGAGCTCGTCGGCCTCGACCCCGACCGCACGCTCAAGAGCTACCCGCACGAGCTGTCGGGCGGCCAGCGTCAGCGCGTCCTCATCGCCATGGCCCTGACCCGCAACCCGAAGCTGGTCATCGCCGACGAGCCGACCACGGCCCTCGACGTGACCGTGCAGAAGCAGGTCGTCGACCTGCTCAACGAGCTGCGCACCAAGCTGGGCTTCGCGATGGTGTTCGTGTCCCACGACCTCGCGCTCGTCGCGAGCGTCGCGCACCGGATCACCGTCATGTACGCCGGCCAGGTCGTCGAGACCGGCCCGACCCTCGAGCTGCTCACCGATCCGCGCCACGAGTACACCCGCGGCCTGCTGGGCGCGGTGCTGTCGATCGAGTCCGGCTCCGGCCGCCTGCACCAGGTGCCCGGCGTAGTGCCCAGCCCGCGCGAGTTCGTCCAGGGCGACCGGTTCGCCCCGCGCTCGTCGCACCCGACCGTCGGCCTCGACGTCCGGCCCGAGATGGTCGCCGTCTCCGAAACCGGGCACCGCTACGCGGCCCACCCCGACTCCGCCTACACCGAGGAGCCCCAGCGATGACCGACTCCGCACCGCTGTCCGGCACCGGGTTGCCCCCGGGCCACGCCGCCCTGTCCGTGCCGGCCGACGCCCCGTCGACCGCCCCGGAATCCGACGCCGACGTCCGCGCGCACACGCCGGTCGCCGGAGCGCCGACGCTGCAGCTCAAGGGCGTCCACGTGATCCACAGGACGCGCACCGGCGGGCTGTTCAAGCCCGGCACCGTGCACGCCGTGAACGACGTCGACTTCCAGGTCTCCCGCGGCGAGACCGTCGGCATCGTCGGCGAGTCGGGCTGTGGCAAGTCGACCCTGGCCCGCGTCCTGGTGGGCCTGCAGCGGCCCACGCAGGGCCAGGTGCTCTTCCGCGGGCGACCGCTCGGCTACGACGCGGCGTCCCGGCGCGAGCTGGGCCGCGCGGTGTCGGTCGTGTTCCAGGACCCGGCCACCGCGCTCAACCCGCGCATGCTCGTCCGCGAGCAGCTGATCGACCCGCTCAAGGTGCACGGCATCGGCACCGAGGACGAGCGCGAGGAGCGCGTCAAGCGCCTGCTCGGGCTGGTCGGCCTGCCGCTGTCGGCGCTCGACGTCCTGCCCCGCCAGATCTCGGGTGGCCAGCGCCAACGCGTCGCCATCGCCCGCGCCCTGGCCCTCGAGCCGGACATCATCGTCGCCGACGAGCCGACCTCGGCCCTCGACGTGTCGGTCCGCGCCCAGGTGCTCAACCTGCTGACCGACCTGAAGGACGAGCTCGGCCTCGGCATGGTCTTCATCAGCCACGACATCTCCACGGTCCGCTACGTCTCCGACCGCATGGCGGTGATGTTCGCCGGACAGGTCGTGGAGACCGGCCCCGCCGAGCAGCTCTTCAACAACCCCCAGCACGCCTACACGCGCACCCTCCTGGGTGCCGTCCCGTCCCTTCTGTGAGGAAAACCATGTCCATCCTCCGCGGCGTCGTCCCGCCCGTCCTGACCCCCTTCCACGCCGACGGGTCGCTCGACCTGGCCAGCCTCGACTCCCTCGTCGAGCACCTCATCGGCGGCGGCGTCCACGGCCTGTTCGTGCTCGGCAGCTCGGGTCAGGTGGCCTACCTGACCGACGCCGAGCGGGACACCGTGGTCGAGCACGTCATCGCCACGGCCGCCGGCCGCGTGCCCGTCATGGTCGGGACGCCCGACCTCACCGCCCGCCGCGTCCTCGACCACGCCCGCCGCGCCCAGGCCCTGGGCGCCAGCGCCGTCGTCGTCACCGCACCGCTGTACGCGCTGAACAACTCCGCCGAGATCGCCGACCACTTCCGGCTCGTCGCCGCCGGACTCGACATCCCCGTCATCGCCTACGACGTGCCCGTGCGTGGCCCGGCCAAGCTCGGCCGCGACATGCTCGTGCAACTCGGGCGCGAGGGCGTCATCGCGGGTGTCAAGGACTCCTCCGGCGACGACGTCGCCTTCCGCCGCCTCGTGGACGCCAACCGTGCGGCCGGCTCCCCGCTGTCGGTCTCGACCGGCCACGAGGTCATGTGCGACGGCATGTTCCTGCTGGGCGCCGACGGCTGCGTGCCGGGCCTGGCCAACGTCGACCCCGCCGGCTACGTGCGCCTGTTCGAGGCCGCCGAGCGCGGCGACTGGGAGGCCGCCCGCGCCGAGCAGGACCGCATCAACCGCCTCTTCGAGATCGCCTTCGTCCCTCAGGGCCGCTCCGGCGACGCCGGGGGCATCGGCGCCTTCAAGGCCGCCTGCGCGGCGCTCGGCGTGATCGCGTCCGGCACCATGCCCGCCCCGATCGAGGCCCTGTCGGCCGAGGAGGTCGCCGGCGTCGAGGCGATCGTGCGCGAGGCCGGCCTGCTGCGATGACCCCTGCGACCCCCCTCGCCATCGCCCTGGACGTCGGTGGCACCAAGATCGCCGCCGCGACCGTCGACGCCACCGGCGAGCTGGTCACGCCCACCTCCAAGGTGCCCACGCCCGCCCACGCGGGCGCCGGGGCGGTGCTGGACGCCCTCGCCGAGGCCGTCGCCGGACAGCTGGCCGGCCTCGACCCCGAACGCCTGGCCGGCATCGGGATCGGCACGGCCGGAGGCGTCGACACCACCACCGGCACCGTCGTGTCCTCCTCCGACACCTTCACCGCGTGGCTGGGCACCGACGTCGTGGCGGGACTGCGGGAGCGGCTGCCGTGGGCGAGGACGCTGCCGATCCACGTCCAGAACGACGTGGACGCCCACGCCGTGGGCGAGTCGTGGCGCGGCGCCGGAGCCGGGGCGGCGTCCATGCTGATGCTGGCCGTCGGCACCGGGATCGGCGCCGCGTTCTGCCTCGACGGGCAGGTGCTGCGGGGCGCGCACGCGATGGCCGGCGAGGTCGGCCGCCTGCGCTTCACCCCCGACGACGGCCTCGTGGTCCTGCCGGGCCAGGGCCCGCACTCGTTCGAGGACGAGGCCGCCGGGCCGGCCATCCTGAACGCCTACCTGGCCCTCGGCGGCAACGGTTCCGCGGCCCGTGGCCAGGACGTCGTGAAGCTGGCCGCCGACGGCGACCCGCTCGCAGACCGCGTCGTACGGCTGCTCGGGCGCCGGGTGGGCCGCGTGCTCAGCTGGCTGGTGCTCGTGCTCGACCCCGCGGTGGTCGTGCTGGGCGGCGGCGTCCCCAGGCCCTCGTCGGTCTGGTGGTCGGAGATGGAGGAAGAACTGCGCGCCGGGCTGCCCGACGCGCTCGCCGAGGTGCCCGTCGTCCGCGCCCGGCACCGCAACAACGCCGCGCTGCTGGGCGCGGCCCGGGACGTGTTCCGGCTCGCCGGCGTCCCGACCACGAGTGAGGAGCGTTGATGAACACAGTGCTGGACGCCCTCCGCGGCGGCCTGGTGGTGTCCTGCCAGGCCTACCCGGGGGAGCCGATGCTGGACCCGAACACCATGGCCCAGGTCGCGCAGGCGGTCGTGGCCGGCGGCGCCGTCGGCGTCCGCGGCAAGGGCCTGGACGACCTGCGCGCGATGCGCCCGGTCGTCGACGTCCCGATCATCGGCCTGGTCAAGGTCGGCGACACCGGCGTGTACATCACTCCGACGCTGGCCGACTGCCTCGAGGTCGCCGCCACGGGCTGCGAGGTCGTGGCGCTGGACGGCACCCGCCGCCCGCGGCCCGACGGGCTCACGCTGGCCGAGACCATCGTCGGCCTGCGCGCGGAGTACCCCGAGGTGCTGGTCATGGCCGACTGCGGCTCGGTCGACGACGCCGAGGCCGCGTTGGCGGCCGGCGCCGACATCCTGGGCACCACGCTGGCCGGCTACACCGGCGAGCGCGACACGACCGACGGCCCGGACTGGGAGGTCGTCGACGGCATGGTCGCCCTGGCGGCCGCCTCGGGCACCCCGGTGCTGGTCGAGGGCCGCGTGCACACCACCGCGCAGGCCGCCGAGGCCGTGCGCCGCGGCGCGTGGGCCGTCGTCGTCGGCACCGCCATCACCCACCCGACGTCGATCACCCGCTGGTTCGCCGAGGCCGTGCGAGGCTGAGGTCATGGACCTCATCACCTTGGCGCGCGCGGGCGACCCGTTCCCGGGATCGGCCTTCGACGCGCCCTGCCACCGCATCCCCGCCCTGGCCGTCACGGCGTCCGGGCGGGTGCTCGCGGCGTGGGACGTGCGCGCCGACTGGCGCGACCTGCCGGGTGACTTCGACATCGCGCTGCGCCACTCCGACGACCACGGCCGGACCTGGAGCGAGCCCCGCGCGCTGCGCCGGCACTCCCCCGGGCACGGCTACGGGGACGCGTCGCTGCTGGTCGACCCCGCCACCGGGCGCATCTTCTGCTGGTACGTCGGCTCGACCGGCCGGTCGTTCTTCTCCGCCGAGGAGGGGCCCGACGGCGAGGGCCTCGAGCTCTGGGTCTCGACCTCCGACGACGACGGGCTGACCTGGGCGCACTGCGCCATGACCCGACTGAAGCCCCGCGACGTCACCGGCATGTTCGCCTCCTCGGGCAACGGCTCGGTGGTCGGACGCCGGCTGCTGCAGCCGTTCGTCCTGCGCACCGCCGCCGGGGAGCACTTCGCGGCCACGGCCCACTCCGACGACCACGGGGACAGCTGGGCGCTCGGCGAACGCGTCGGCCCCGACTGCGACGAGAACAAGGTGCTCGGGCTACCCGACGGCAGCGTGCTGCTGCACGCCCGGGCCACCCCGCGGCGCCGGAGCACGCGCTCGACCGACGGCGGGGAGACGTTCTCCGCGCCGGTCCCCGACGCCGCGCTGGTCGACCCGGCCTGCAACGGCGGCCTCGCGCTGCTGCCGAGTTCCGACGGGCCGGTGGTGGTGGCGTCCACGTGCGACGACCCCGACGTGCGCACCCGGCTGTCGGTGCGCACCTCGACCGACCTCGGCCGCACCTGGTCGGCCCCGCTGCTGGTGGACGCCGGCGCCTCGGCCTACTCGGTGTGCGTGCCGCTGGCCGACGGTGCGCTGGGCCTGGCCTGGGAGGCCGGCGACTACGACGAGATCGTGTTCGCCCGGATCACCCTCGAGGAGCTGGGTCTCACGGGCGGAACCCCGACCCTGGTCGCCCGCGCCGGGCGTGCGGGGGCCGCGAAGCCGCCCGAAGTGGCTGGGTGATCCCAATGGCGAGCGCGGGGCCCCGACCGGCCACTAGCCTCGTCGCAGGTCACCGTGAGGACGAGGAGGCACCGTGACACACGCCGTCGTGGGCTCCCGCGGGCTGGGCATCCTCGTGCTCGCCTGCGGCGCCCTGTGGCTCGCCGGCTTCGCGGCGCTGGGCACGTCCCTGCCCCACCTCGCGGTCGGCGCCGGCTACACGCTGCTGGCCGCCGCCGTGCTCAGCCACCCCGGCCGCCTGGGTCGCGCCCTGCTCGGGCTCTACCTGTCCGCGGTCGTGCTGGTGTGGGCGGCCATCGTGCTGCCGAGCACCCGTGACCTCACGATCGCCGACTGGTTCGCGTGGGACCACGCGCTGGTCCTCGGCGTCTCGCTGCTGTGGGGCGGCTTCGTGTGGGCGGGCCTGCTGGCCTTCCCGTTCCTCATCGCGACCCTGCTCCCCCGGCGCTCCCCGTCGGGGGTGGGGAGCACTCCCCAAACCCTGTGGACAGCTGGGAATGGCCCCCGGCCCCCTGTTAGCGTGGAACACGTCGACCCACCCCGACAGCTTCCAGGACGTGGGTAACCCGACCGAAGAGCAACCAAGGAGACACACATGTCACGCGTTCTTTCCACCGAGCAGGCCAAGGCGGCCATCCGCGGCCTGATCTCCACCATCAACGGTGGCTTCAGCGAGCAGATCACCCAGCTCGACAACCACGGCCGCACCCTGTCCGACCCGAACAACTGGGACGGTCCGCTGGCCCAGCAGTTCCGCACCTCCACCTGGCCCGAGACGAAGGCCGCCCTCGACAAGGCCAAGACCGAGCTCGAGGAGCTGCAGATGCAGCTCGACAAGATCTCGCAGAACATCTTCTCGGCCGGTGGCGGCTGATCGGCGCCCACGCACCACACACCCCCGCGCGACGGCCGGGCACCCACACCGGGTGCCCGGCCGTCGCCGTCGCGTGGTCGGGACGGGGCACGAGAGCTGACAGAATGGGCGCATGACCCCGCTCGTCGTGTTCACCTGGCCCGAGTCGGCGATCTCGATCGGGGTCGTGCTGCTCGTCGCGATCGTGCTGCGGTTCGTCGTGCGCCGGGCGATCCGGACGGGGGTCGACGCCTCCATCGCCGTGGCGGACCGGCACCGCGCCTCCGAGTCCCGCGCCGACCGGATGCTGGGCCGCATCACCGGCACCACCGACGAGCGCCACCTCGCCCGCGTCAAGACGATGGGGTCGGTGCTCACCAACGCGGTCGACATCATCGTCGTCCTGCTGGTGCTGCTCACGGTGATGCGCGTCCTCGCGATCCCGCTCGAGCCGGTGCTGGCGGCGTCCGGCATCGGTGGCATCGCGCTCGCCTTCGGCGCGCAGTCCCTCATCAAGGACTACATCTCCGGCATGTTGATGATCTTCGAGGACCAGTTCGGCGTCGGCGACCTCATCGACACCGGCGAGGTCGTCGGCACGGTCGAGGAGGTCGGCCTACGCGTCACCCGCCTCCGGGACGCCGGGGGCCAGATCTGGTACGTCCGCAACGGCGAGATCCTGCGCATCGGCAACCAGTCGCAGGGCTGGTCGACCGGGACGGTGGACGTGCCGATCGCCTCCACCGAGGACCCGGCGCGCGCCATCGAGGTCCTGCGCGCGATGGTGAAGGACATGTACGCCGACGAGAAGTTCGCCGGCGTCCTGCTCGAGGAGCCCGACGTGGCCGGCGTCAACGAGGTGCGCGCAGGGACGACCACCATCCGCATCTTCGCCAAGACGGCACCGAACCAGCACTGGGGCGTGCAGCGCGAGCTGCTCGAGCGGGGCATCCAGACGCTGCACGCGGCCGGCATTCGCGGCCCCGTGGTCTTCCCGCCGGACGCCGCGCGCTGAGGCCGGCCGCCCCCCGGCCTACAGGAACTCGTTCGGGTCGAACTGGTCGATGGGGATGATCCGCAGGCGGGGCAGCCGCTCGTTGAACGCCTCGACGTGGTACTCGAGGTCGAAGAACTCCACGCCGCGCTCGAACAGCTCGCGCAGGCTGCCCGACAGGAACTCCTCGAAGCCGACGATGCCGACCCGGCGCCCGTCCACGAGCGGGGTGAGGGTCTCGACGAAGTCGCGGTCGTGGCTGGCGAGCACGACGTCCCGAGGGTGGCGTCGATGTTCTCGCCATCGACCAGGACGTACGTGCTGCGCTCCATGGTGCTCCTCTCACGCGGTGGGCCCAGCCTACGCACGGGGAGTGCTCCCCTGTGGATGGGGGCCGCCATGTCGGCCTCGCCTGTTACGTTGGACGAGCTTCGTCCACCCCCTGGAGGTCTCACCCGTGAGCATCATGCAGGGCATCGAGTCCGACGTCCGGTTCAACCACGTCGCCGCCTCGACGCTGGCCCGCCGCTGCCGCAACGCGGCCAACGCGATCGAGGGCCAGGCCACCTCGCGGTCCGGCTGGGTCGCCCACGCGCTGGCCGACTTCCTGGGCTACTACTCCGAGCTGTTCCGGGGCAACGGCCGGGTGCAGGCCTCAGACGCCCGCCTGCTGGTGGCCCGCCTGCGCGAGGTCGCCGAGGGGGCCGACCAGCTCGCCCGCGAGGCGCGCAGTGAGCAGGACCGGCGGGAGACCGCCCGCGCGTGGAAGCAGCGGCAGGACGAGCGGGGCTTCTGGGACCACGTGGCCGACTGGTTCACCGGCGGGGAGGATCCGCCAGTCGGCCCGGCCGCCCAGCCGGTCTCGCTGTCGTTCGCGCAGCCCGAGCAGGGCGTCCGCGATCCCCTGCAGGGCTCGGGCAGCACCGGCACCTCGTCGGCCCGGCCCGACCACCTGCGCACCTTCGCGTCCAACTCCCGGGGCGCCAACGACGACCTCGCCTCCTGGCCGGGCAACCTCCGCAGCGCCTACGACGACTTCACGGCCGGGTGCGGGTTCGGCAGCCTCGAGGCGTCCACGGTCTGGACCGGTTTCGACCGTTACCTGAGCGCCAACGGAGAGGACGTGCGCTGGGCCGACACCGTGGCGGCGGCCTTCGAGGCCGCGGGCAGCGACGGCCTCGTGACGACCTCCAACGCGGCGATCACGGCGTCGCTGGCGGCGGCCGGCGTGAACGCCGAGCGCACGCAGCTCACGATCGACCCGCCGCAGGCCTACGGCGCCCCGCCCACCACGGGGTACGCCAACGACCCGGTGAACACCGCGACGGGCAACTTCCTCGAGCCCGAGTGCGACCTGGGCTTCGCCGGCGGCAACGCCACCCTTCGGTTCGACCGCCTGTACAACTCGCTGCACCCCGGCGTGGGCGCGTTCGGCCCGGGCTGGTCCTCGGTGGCCGAGGCGGGTCTGGCCCTCGACGCCGAGGGTGCCCGCTGGCGGCACGCCGACGGCCGCGAGGTGCACTTCCCCCGGCAGGGTTCCGGCTGGGGTCGGGCGACCTCCGAGGCCTACTGGCTGGATGCCGCGGGCGACGGCCACGCGGTCACCGACAACGCCGGCGGGCGCTGGGAGTTCCTGGCCGGCGGGCAACTGGCCTGCTTCGAGCGCGGCCCGGGCACGCGGGTGGAGCTGGCGTGGGACGGCCTGCGCCTGCTCGGCCTGGCCCACGAGCGCGGCCGCTCGATCGCCGTCGAGTGGGCCGACGACCGCATCGCTGCGCTGGTGTCCTCCGACGGGCGCCGCGTGGACTACGGCTACGACGAGGCCGGCCGGCTGGTCGCGGTCTCGACCGATGGCGCGACCCGCCGCTACGGCTGGAACGCCGCCGGGCTGATCGAGAGCGTGACCGACGCCGACGGCGTGGCCGAGGCGGTCAACACCTACGACGAGCAGGGTCGCGTGGTCACCCAGGTCTCCCGCCACGGCCGCACCACGCGCTTCTCCTACCTCCCCGGCCGCGTCACCGTCGTCGCCGACACCGACGGGTCGCGGTCGAACACGTGGCTGCACGACGACAAGGGCCGCCTCGTGGGGGTCGTCGACGCCCACGACCAGCGCCAGTCGATGGCCTATGACGCCCACGGGCAGCTGGTGATGGCGACCGGGCGTGACGGGTCGGTCACGCTGGCCGAGTTCGACGCACGGGGCCGTCGCACCACGCAGGTGCTGCCGTCCGGCGCGCGGGTCGACACGGTCTACGACGAGGCCGACCGCCCCGTCGAGGTGGTCGTCGACAACGACGGCGACCTGGCCACCACGACCTACGCCTACGAGGGGACCGACCGGAACCCGAGCCGGATGGTCGACGCCGAGGGCGGCGTCACCACCCTGGCCTGGGACGGCAACCTGCTCACGGCGATCACCGACCCGGCCGGGGTCACCGTCACCCACACCTACGACGCCCACGGCGACCTGGTCGCCACGACCGACGCCGACGGCAACGCCGCCCGCCTCGAGCGTGACGACGCCGGTCGGGTGACCGCCGCGATCACCCCCTCGGGCCACCGCACGACCTTCTCCTACGACGCCCGGGGCGCCCTGGCCTCGAAGACCACCCCCGACGGCGCGGTGTGGGCCTACGAGTTCACCGCCGGCGGCCGCGCGACCGCGACGACCGACCCGTACGGCCACCGCACCACGATCGAGCGCGACGAGGCCGGCGAGGCCCACCGCACGACCGACCCGCTCGGCCGCACCGTGACCCGGGAGTTCGACGCGCTGGGCAACCTCGCCCGCGTCGAGCTGCCCGACGGCAGCGCCTGGGAGTACGCACACGACACCCTGTCCCGGCTGGTCGCGGTCACGTCCCCCGAGGGGGGCACGTGGCGGCAGGAGTACGACGTCAACGGCGGCCCGACGCGCACCACCGACCCGACCGACCACGTCGTGGAGTCCACGCGCTCCCCCGGGGGCGCGGTGAGCACCACGGTCGGCGACTCCACGGCGGTCGTGCGCACCGACACCCTGGGCCGCATCGTCTCGGTGCAGGCCCCCGACGGCGGCAGCCGGCTCACCCGCCACGACCGCTGCGGCCGTCCCGTCGAGTACGTCGACGCGCTCGGGCACGTGACCTCCCTGGAACGGGACATCGCGGGCCGCCTGGTCGGCCTGCGGCGTCCGGACGGCAGCACCACCCGGTACGCGTGGAACCGCTGCGGCCGCCTGCAGTCGGTCACCGACCCGCTGGGCGCCACGACCACCTTCACCTACACGGCCGACGGGCACCTGGCCACCGAGACCGATGCCACCGGCGCGGTCACCCGGTACGAGTACGACGCGCTGGGCCGCACCGTCGCCCGGACGGCGCCCGGCCTGGGCCGCTCCACGTGGACGTTCGACCTCGCGGGGCGCGTGGTCGGCCTGCGCGACCGCATGTGGGGCGCCCGCACCTTCCGGTACGACGCGGCCGGGCAGCTCGTCGAGGCCGTGAACGCCTTCGGCGGGGTCACCCGCTACCGCTACGACGACCTCGGCCGCGCGATCGAGGTGCAGGACCCGATGGGCGGCACCGTGCGCCGCAGCTGGACGCCCCTCGGCCAGATCGCCTCCGAGACCGACCCCCTGGGCCGGACCACGCGCGCGGGCTACGACGCCGCGGGCCGCCAGGTCTGGCAGGAGCAGCCGGACGGGCAGCGCCTGACCTGGGCCTACGACGGGACGGGCGCGATGACCGACCTCGCCGTCGACGGGGAGACGGTGACCCGCTTCACCCGGGCGGCCGACGGGCGTCGCCTGACCGCGGCCACGGCCGACGGCGAGGTCTCCCTGGTGTGGGACGCCGCGGGCCGGCTCGTCGAGCGCGCCCGCGACGGCCGCTCGCTGCGGTGGTCGTGGGACGACAACGGGCGCTGCGTCGGGGTGACCACGCCAGCGGGCACCAGCACGCGGTACGAACGGGACGCCGCGGGCCGGGTCACCGCCATCGACGCCGACGGCATCGGCAGGGTCGAGTTCGTCCACGACGCCGCGGGCCGCCTCGTCCGGGCCTCGTCCGCCGGCACCACCCAGGAGTGGGAGCACCGCGACGGCTCCGTGGCACGCCACCACCTGACCGAGGCGGGCGTGCGGTCCACCACCGAGCTGATGTGGGACGGCGACGGTCGCCTGAGCGGGGTCGTCCGCGATGGTCGGGCCGAGCACTTCGACCACGACGCCGCCGGCCAGCTCGTGGCCCGAACCGGTGCCGGTGTCGAGGAGCGCTGGGCGTACGACGCCCTGGGTCGCGTGGCCTCCCGCTCCGACGCGTCGGGCGAGGTGCACCTCGAGCACGACGCCGCCGGCCAGCTCACGCGCACGACCTCGCCGGCCGGCACCACCACCTACACCTACGACGAGCTGGGCCGCCGCACGGCCGAGGAAGGGCCCCAGGGTCGCACCACCTTCGCGTGGCACGCCCGCGGCTGGCTCTCCGCGATGGCGGGCCCGGCGGGGACGACGACCCTCCTCGTGGACGCCCTCGGCGAGCTCGCCCGGGTCGACGACGCGGAGGTGTTCTGGGACTCGATCGACCCCCAGCGCCCCGCGGTCGAGGTTGCGGACCAGCCGGTCGTCGTCGGGCCGGGCGTCATGGGCTCGACCGGCGGCTGGTCCCCGGTCGGCTGGCGCCAGCGGTCGGACGCGAACGGCCCCTGGTCCTCCCCCACGGGGCTGGACGTCGCCGGGGTCGGCCTGCTCGCCTCGGGCGGGCTCACGGTGGCCGGTCTCGAGTGGCTGGGGCAGCGCGCCTACGACCCTGCCACCCAGGGGTTCCTGTCCGTCGACCCCCTCGTCGGTATCGCCGGCGCCGGGTGGGCGCACAACCCCTACAGCTACGCCGGCAACGACCCGCTGCACGCGCTCGACCCGAGCGGTCGGCGTCCGGTCACCGATGCCGAACTGCAGGCGTACCGCGACGCCAACCAGGGCTTCCTCGCCGCGGCCGGCGACTGGGTGTCGGACAACTGGGAGTACCTCGCCGGCGGTGCGATGGTGATCGCAGGCGGTGTCCTCGTCGCCACCGGCGCCGGAGGCCCCCTCGGCATGATGCTCATCGGGGCCGGCGCCGACACCATCATCCAGAAGGCGACCACCGGCGAGGTCAAGTGGGACCAGGTGGCCGTCTCGGCAGCACTCGGTGCGGTCGGTGGCCTGGGGGCGACAGCCCTGATGGCACGGACGAGCATGAGCGGCCTGCGCGCCACCGTCGCAATCGGCGCCGGCTCGGGCGCCTTCGAGGGCTTCGGCATGGGCGGGTACCGCTACATGACGGGCCCCGGCCCCCACAGTGTGGGCGGCTTCTTCATGGCCGCGGGCTCCGAGGGGCTCATGGGCGGGGTCCTCGGTGGGGGAGGCGCAGCAGCCGGCCACGCGATCCAGGACGTGGCGGGCAACATCCTGGGCCGCAGCTTCGCCGCGGACGGGACCGTGCTCTCCGGTCACGGGGGCATCCCCGGCACCCCGGTCCAGCACATCCCCCAGATCGGGATCCCCCACAACCACATGGTCGTGCCCGAGGGTGTCCGGATCCGGATGTACGGGGCCGAGGGCGACACGATCCTCGACAGCCTGGGCAACCAGATCGAATGGCAGATGCGCTGGCCGTTCCGGCCCAAGCCCGTCGATGTCTACGGGCCCGGGGACGTCATCCCAGAGCACGTGCTCTACCCGCCCATAAATCCGAAACTGAACATCGAGAACAACCCCGTCACGGTGTCCACCGCGACGTCCCTGGCCGACCTGATCACCCCCAATGGGGGTACGTACGACTGGGCGGCGTGCCGCAACTACCCCCTGCTGCCCTGAGAGGAGTCCCATGTACCACGAGGACGAGTCGGTGCTCACGCCACGCAAGTGGCCCTGGCAGAAGGACACGCTGGCCTTCGGCTGGCTCGACCCGCGGCACCCGTTCCGGGAGGCCCCCTGCCCACCGGAGGTGAGGCGCGGGCTCGAGGAGGCCGCCCGCAGCCCCATCGATCGCACTCGCGGCTTCCACACCTGCGCCTTCTGTCCCCGCCCGGCGCCCGAGGAGGTCGGCCCGTGGTCGCCCGATTTCCACCCCACCGAGTACACGACGAAGCAGGGAGACACGCTCCACCTCGGCAGCGCCAGCATCGAGGTGATGGCGGGCGGGCGACGCTGGGTGGCACCGAACCTGGTGCTGCACTACGTCGCCGAACACGGCTACCTTCCGCCTGCCGAGGTCGTGGCGGCGCTCTCGACACCGATGGGGCGGCCATGAACGCGTTGCCCTGCAGGATGCCTTCGACATTGCTCGGCGCCACCTGGCCGAGAACGTCCAACCCGTCCACGCCCACGAGATCGTGATCGCCTCGTGCACCGAGTACCCGACCGCGTGGGTCTTCGGCTACAACACGCGCGCGTCGCTGACCGGCGATTTCGCGGCCGGTCTGCTGGGGAACGGCCCGGTCATCGTGGGCAAGGCCGACGGGTCGGTGACGCTGGCCTCGTCCGCGTTCCCCGTCGAGCAGCAACTCCCGTCGCAGTCTTGACCCGCGCGGCAGGATGGGCCGCATGAGTCGACGACGCCCTGAGACCCCGTTCCACGACCTGCAGCACTTCATCGCGTACCCGCGCGTGAACGGGCTGGCGCTGAGTCCCGACGGCAAGCGGCTGGCCACGATCGTCTCGACGCTGGACGCCAAGAAGACCCGCTACGCCAACGCGGTCTGGGAGCTCGACCCGGCCGGCGAGGCGCCCGCGCGCCGCGTCACCCGTTCGGCCAAGGGCGAGTCGGGTGCGGCCTTCGACGCCGAGGGCAACCTGTACTTCGTCTCGGCCCGCCCCGACCCCGACGGTGACGGCGACGACCCGGTCGCCGCGCTCTGGATGGTCCCTGCCGCGGGCGGCGAGGCCCGGCTGGTCATCTCGCGTCCCGGCGGCATCCAGGCCGTCCTGACCGGGCGCGGCGGCGGCGTGTTCGTCGTTGCCCCGCTGATGCCGGTGGCCGAGCACGCCGACGACCCCGAGAAGGCCGACGCCGAGGCGCGCAAGCAGCGCAAGGAGAAGAAGGTCGCCGCGATCCTGCACACCGACGCGGCCGTGCGCTACTGGGACGCCGACCTCGGCCCCGACGCCGCCCACCTCTTCGTGCTCGAGGACGCCCCCATCACCGAGCCGTCCGACGAGGACGCCGACGCGGCCGATCCCGCCGACGCCGAGGCCGCCACCGACCCCACGCTCCCCCGCACCGTGGACGCCGTCGCCCCGAAGCGCCTGCGCCTGCTCACGAAGGGTCTCGGCAGCCACCTGAGCAGCCACGGCCTGAGCGTGGCCCCCGACGGCTCGTTCGTGCTGGCCGGCCGCACGATCCCGGTCGCGCTGGGTGACCGGCTGACCTCGATCGTGAAGGTCGACGTCGCCGAGGGCACCTGGACCGACCTCGTGGCCGGCGTCACCGGCACCGACTACACGCCCGGCCCGGTCAGCCCCGACGGCACCCGCGCGTTGGTGGTGTACGGCCGCACCGGCACCGCCACCATGGCCCCGAGCCACGAGCTGGGCCTGCTCGACATCGCCTCGGGCATCGTCAGCCCGATCGCCGACGCGTTCGACCAGTGGGCGAGCCCGATCGCCTGGTACCCCGCCGGCGACGCCGTGCTGCTGCAGGCCGACCAGGACGGCCGGGGCCCGCTGTTCCGCCTCGACGTCGCCTCCGGTGGGGTCACCCAGCTCACCCACGACGACGCCGCCTACGGCGGTGCCGCTATCGCCCCCGACGGCACGGTGTACGGCGCCCGCTCGAGCTACGCGTACCCCACCGAGGTCGTCCGCATCGACGGCGACTCCGTCACCCGTCTGCCCAACCCGGTCGAGCGCCCCGAGCTGCCCGGCACGCTGGTCGAGGTCGAGACGACCTCAGCCGACGGCGTCCGGATTCGTGGGTGGCTGGCGCTGCCCCACGGCGCGTCGCCCGAGAAGCCGGCACCGCTGCTGCTGTGGATCCACGGCGGCCCGCTCGGCTCGTGGAACGCCTGGTCCTGGCGCTGGACGCCGTGGAACATGGTCGCCCAGGGCTACGCCGTCCTGCTGCCCGACCCGGCGCTGAGCACGGGGTACGGCCAGGACTTCATCGAGCGCGGCTGGGGCACGTGGGGCGATGCGCCCTACACCGACCTGATGGCCATCACCGATGCGACCGAGGCGCGCGACGACATCGACTCGCGCAAGACCATCGCGATGGGCGGCAGCTTCGGCGGCTACATGGCCAACTGGATCGCCGGCCACACCGACCGGTTCGCGGCGATCGTCACCCACGCCAGCCTGTGGGCGCTCGACCAGTTCGGCCCCACCACCGATGCCCCGTACTACTGGGCGCGCGAGATGGGCGGGCTCGTCGAGGGCCACTCGCCGCACACCTCGGTGGGCGAGATCCGCACTCCGATGCTGGTGATCCACGGCGACAAGGACTACCGCGTCCCGATCGGCGAGGGCCTGCGCCTGTGGTGGGAGCTGCTCAGCAAGTCGGGCCTGCCCGCCGACGAGAAGGGCCAGAGCCCCCACAGGTTCCTGTACTTCCCCGACGAGAACCACTGGATCCTCCAGCCCCAGCACGCGCTGGTCTGGTACGAGGTCGTGCTCGGCTTCCTCGGCGAGCACGTCCACGGCCGGACGCCGTCGCTGCCGGCCACGCTGGGGCTCAGGGACGCAACAACGCCTTGATGGCCCGGCGCTGGTCCATCGCCCGGTAGCCCTCGGCGGCGTCCTCGAGCCCGAGGGTGAGGTCGAAGACGAGCCCGGGGTCGATCCTGCCCGACCACACGCGCTCCATCAGGTCGGGCAGGTAGGTGCGCACGGTCGCCATGCCGCCCCGGACGCCCACGTTGCGGGCGAACATCTGCCCGATCGGCAGCTCGACCCCGTGCGGGACGCCGACGAAGCCGACCATCGCGCCGGGGCGGGCGCAGGCGATCGCCTGGTTCATGGCGTCCCCGGTGCCGACGCACTCCAGCACGGCATCCGCGCCGACGCCGTCGGTCAGCTCCGCGATGCGGGCGACGCCCTCGTCCCCGCGCTCCTCGACGACGTCGGTGGCGCCGAACCGGCGGGCCACCTTCTGGCGCGAGGCGTGCCGGCTCATCGCGATCACGCGCCCGGCCCCGAGCTGTGAGGCCGCGAGCACGCCGCACAGCCCGACGGCCCCGTCCCCGACGACGACCGCGGTGCCGCCCGGGCGGACGCCCGCCATCACGGCCGCGTGCCAGCCGGTCGCCATGACGTCGCTGAGCGTCAGCAGCGAGGGCACCAAGGCCTCGTCCGGCTGCCCCGGGGTGGCGACCAAGGTGCCGTCCGCGAGCGGGACGCGGAGCAGCTCGGCCTGGCAGCCGTCGTACCACTGGTGCCGCACGCAGCCGTTGGGGAACCCCGCCCGGCAGTGGGCGCACTCGTTGCAGGACGCGTAGAAGCCGCCGACCACGAAGTCGCCGACCTCGATGTCGCGCACGGCGCCGCCCACGGCCTCGACGACACCGCAGTACTCGTGCCCCATCGGCCTGGGGTCGGTCGGGTCGTTGATGCCCCGGTAGCCCCACAGGTCCGAGCCGCACACGCAGGTGGCCGTCACGCGGATGACCGCGTCCGTCGGCTCCTGGATCGTGGGGTCCGGACGGTCCTCGACCCGGATGTCGCCGGGCCCGTGCATGATCACTCCGCGCATGCCGCTGAGCCTAAGGTGTCGCCATGGGCTCCGACCCCCTGCCGCACCCGATCACCGGGCAGCCGTTCGCGTCCCCCGTGCCCCCCGGCACGGGCTGGCCCGGCGACCCCGCCACGGCGTCCACCCCGGTCGCCACCGCCTCGGACGCCGTCGCCCGGCTCGCCGCCACCGCGTTGCGCGCCGAGCTGGACGCCGCCGTCACGGTCTGCCGCGCCTGCCCCCGCCTGGTGGCCTGGCGCGAGGACGTCGCCGCGACGAAGCGGTCCTCGTTCGCCGACCAGCCGTACTGGGGGCGCCCGGTGCCCAGCTTCGGTGACCCGGACGCCGCCGCCCTGGTGGTCGGGCTCGCCCCCGCCGCGCACGGCGCCAACCGCACCGGCCGCATGTTCACCGGCGACCGGTCGGGCGACTGGCTGTACGCCGCCCTGTTCCGCGCGGGGTTCGCCAACCAGCCCCGTGCGACCCACGCCGGCGACGACCTCGTGCTGACGGGGCTGCGGATCGTCGCGCCCGTGCACTGCGCGCCCCCCGACAACAAGCCGACGACCGAGGAGAAGGCGACCTGCGCGCCGTGGCTGGACCGCGACCTCGAACTGGCCGCGCCGCACGTGACCGCGATCATGGCGCTGGGGTCGATCGCGTGGGACTCCACACTGGCCGCCGCCCGTCGCCTCGGCTGGGCGGTTCCGCGCCCCAAGCCGAGGTTCGGCCACGGCGCCGAGGCCACGCTGGCCCTCCCGAACGGCAACCCGGTGCGGCTCGTCGGGTGCTACCACGTCAGCCAGCAGAACACCTTCACCGGCAAGCTCACCGAGCCGATGCTGGACGCCGCGATCGCGCGCCTGCGCCCCTGACGGGACGGCTCAGTCGGGGTCACCGCCCACGTTGATCGAGCCGCGCAGCGTCGCCTGCCCGGAGAGGTCGGCGAAGAAGGTGAGGTCGAACAGGTAGTAGTCGGCGCCCGCCCCCGGGCCCTCGGCCAGGGTGCCGTGCGCCCGCTGGGCCCGGTACTGCTCGCCCAGCCGGCGCGCGACCGCCCGGAGCTCGGCCGCCGCCGCGCGCGCCTCCTCGGGCGTGAGCCACACGCCCAGGCCGCTCTGCGTCGCCGGGAGGCCCCGTGCCTCGGCCTCCTCCGCCGACGCCATCAGCCGGCGGGCCACCTCACCGGCCCGTTGCTGGGACCACGTCGTGAGGGCCTCGACCACCGCGGGCCGGGACTCGTCGTCGACGGCGTCCACGGCGAAGCCGGTGGTCGACCCCGTCTGCCACCAGCGCTCGCGCCGGGTCGCGCCCTCGGGGGGTTCGGCCGCGACCACGAGGCCGTGCCGGGCCAGGATCGAGAGGTGGTAGCTGACCGAGTTCGCCGGCTCCCCCAGCCGCTCGGCGACACCCACCACGTTCGACCGGCCGCGCTCGGAGAGGTCGGAGAGGATGCGCAGCCGCAACGGGTGCGCGAAGGCCCGCAGCGTCTCGGCGTCGGCGACGCGCAGCGGCCTGTTCTCCATGACGGAACCCTATCAAGACTTGTTGCGCAAGAACTATTGCGCAAGGAGTCTTGCGTGTCCCATGATGGTGCCATGACCGAGACCGCCCCCACCCCGCTGCGGCGCAACCCCGACTACGTCCGCCTCACCGGCGGCCAGGTCGTCGAGGCGGTCGGCTCGGGCATGACCGGCATGGCGCTGCTCCTGCTCACCTTCGAGCTCACCGGCTCGTCGGCCCAGGCCGGCCTGGTCAGCGCCGCCTACGGCGTGGGCCACCTCGCGGCCGGACTGCCCGCCGGCGCCCTGGTCGACCGGTGGGACCGGCGCCGCACCCTCGTCGTCACCGGCCTGCTGCTGGCGGTGGTCATGGCCACGGTCCCGATCGCGGGCGCGCTGGGCACCATCACGTTCGGCCACCTGCTGGCGGTCGCCCTCGTCGAGGGGTGCCTGGCCTCCTTCATCTGGCCGGCCGGGCGCGCGGCCATCAAGACGATCGTGCCCCCCGAGCAACTCGGCACCGCCGCCACCGTCACCCAGGCCCGCATGAGCGTCGGCTCCCTCGTGGGCCCCGCCCTCAGCGGTGCGCTGTTCGCCGTGGGCCACGTCGTCCCGCTGGTCACCAACGCGGTCCTCTACGCGCTGGCGGCGCTCGGCTACCGCTCGGTCCGGACGCCCCTGCCCGCGCCCGAACGCACCCCGGACGCCTCCACCGGGCTCCTGCGCGAGATCGGCGAGGGCCTCCGGTGGGTGTGGCGGACGGCCCCGATCCGGGACATGGTCGCCATCGGGATGGTGCTCAACCTCGCCGCCAACGGGATCTTCACCGTCGCGATCCTCGCCCTCCAGCGCGACGGCCTCCCGCCCCAGGGCCTCGGCCTGCTCGAGTCGGCGCTCGGGGCGTCCGCCCTCGTCGGCGCCCTCCTGGCGGGCCTGCTGCTGCGACGCCTGCGCGTCGGCACGGTGACGATCGCGGTGATCTGGTCGATGGTGGTCCTGCTCGCGCTGATGCCGCTGAGCCCCTCGGTGTGGTGGGTCGGCGCGCTGGGGTGCGCGGTGTCGCTGGCCCTGCCCGCGGTCAACGCCGGTGTGGGCGCGTTCAGCCTGCACGTCACCCCCGACGCCATGCAGGGCCGGGCCGGGTCGGCGTCCGGCTTCGTCTCGTCGGCAATGATGCCGCTGGGCATCGGCGCGGCCGGGTTCCTGCTCGAGCACTGGGGGCGGACCCCCGCCCTGCTCACCTACACCGCCCTGCTCGCGGTGGCCGGCGTCCTCGTCAGCGCCAGCCGGCACATCCGCACCATCCCGAGGACGGACGAGTTCGCCCGCCTCCCGCAGGCCGCGGCGTCCGCCTGACCGCGGCTGAGGCACACTCACATCGGCGGCGCAAGACGCGTCCGGGAAGCGGCCCGAATTCGCGCCACGCAGCGATCACCCTAGGCTGGGGACCATGCCTGAACTTGCGCAGAATGGACTCTCGAACCCCGAGCGGCCGGCGACCGGTCGTCGTGCGGTCGGTCCGGCGAACACACCGACCCACCCGCTGGCCACCGCCCCCGTGGGCTCCCCGGTCTTCTCGGTCGACGGTTTCGTCAAGGAGTTCATCCACGAGCTGAACACCAACCAGGGTGTTCCCCTGTCCCGTTCCAGCGTGAACGACCAGTACCTGGCCCTCGCCAGCACCGTGAAGAACTACCTCATGGCGCGCTGGCTGGAGACCGGCCGCAAGACCCGCGACGCCAAGGTCAAGGCGGTCGGCTACCTGTCCGCCGAATACCTCCTTGGCCGCCAGCTCGGCAACGCCCTCCTGGCCTCCGACCTCAACGAGATCGCCAGCAAGGGCCTGGAGCTGTGCGGGCTCGACCTGGTCACGCTGCGCAACCAGGAGGTCGAGCCGGGTCTGGGCAACGGTGGCCTGGGCCGCCTCGCCGCCTGCTTCATCGACTCCCTGGCGACCATGGACGTGCCGTGCATCGGCTACGGCATCCGTTACGAGTACGGCATCTTCCGCCAGACGTTCGTCGACGGCAAGCAGGTCGAGCAGCCCGACACGTGGCTGTCGCTGGGCTCGCCGTGGGAGTTCCCGCACCCCGAGGCGTCCGTGCAGGTGAACTTCGGTGGCCGCACCGAGACGTACACCGACGCCGACGGCACCGAGCGCACCCGCTGGCTGCCCGAGTGGAACGTCCTGGGCGTCCCCTACAACTACATGGTGCCGGGCTACCTCAACGGCCGCGTGAACACGCTGCGCCTGTGGAGCGCCACCGCGACCAAGGCGTTCGACCTGGCGATCTTCAACGCCGGCGACTACGCCCAGGCCGTCCGCGCGCAGACGTTCGCCGAGAACATCAGCAAGGTGCTCTACCCCGAGGACTCGACCCCGCAGGGCAAGGAGCTGCGCCTGCAGCAGCAGTACTTCTTCGTGGCCTGCTCCCTGCGGGACTTCATCGAGAACGAGTTGGAGGACGACTTCGACCTCCACAACCTCGACCAGCGCATCATCTTCCAGCTCAACGACACCCACCCGGTCATCGCGGTGCCCGAGCTCATGCGCATCCTGATGGACGAGAAGGGCTTCGACTGGGACGAGGCGTGGGCCGTCACCTCCAAGTGCTTCGCCTACACCTGCCACACCCTGCTGCCGGAGGCCCTCGAGGTCTGGTCGACCGACCTGCTCGGCCGCCTGCTGCCGCGCCACCTGGAGATCATCTACGCGATCAACGAGCAGTTCCTGGCCGAGGTGCGCGAGGCGTACCCCGGTGACGAGCTCCGCGCCCGCCGCATGTCGATCATCGCCGAGCTCCCCGAGCGCGGCGTCCGGATGGCGTACCTGTCGACGTACGCCGCCACCAAGGTGAACGGTGTCGCCGCCCTGCACAGCCAGCTGCTGCGCGACAAGGTGCTGCCCGACTTCTCCGAGCTGTGGCCCGACAAGTTCACCAACGTCACCAACGGCGTCACGCCGCGCCGCTTCGTGAAGATGGCCAACCCCAAGCTCGCCGAACTCATCAACGACACCATCGGCGCCGGCTGGGTCACCGACCTCGAGCGCCTCAAGGAACTCGAGCCCTTCGCCGAGGACCCCGAGTTCCGCGAGCGCTTCGCCGAGGCCAAGGCCTGGAACAAGCGCCGCCTGACCCAGGTGCTGCGCAACCGCGACGGCATCGACCTGCCCGACGGCCACCTGCTCGACGTCATGGTCAAGCGCCTGCACGAGTACAAGCGCCAGAGCCTCAAGCTGCTGCACATCGTGTCGCTGTACGAGCAGGTCGTCTCCGGCAAGCTAACGGTCGACCAGGTCACCCCGCGCACCGTGGTGTTCGGCGCCAAGGCGGCCCCCGGCTACAAGATGGCCAAGGACACCATCCACCTGATCAACAAGGTGGCCGAGGTCGTCAACGCCGACCCCAAGCTGGAGGGACGCCTCAAGGTCGCCTTCCCGGCCAACTACAACGTGACCCTGGCGGAGAAGCTGATCCCGGCCGCCGACCTGTCGGAGCAGATCTCGCTCGCCGGCATGGAGGCCTCGGGCACCGGCAACATGAAGTTCGCCCTCAACGGCGCGCTCACCATCGGCACCGACGACGGCGCGAACGTCGAGATCCGCGAGCTGGTCGGCGACAAGCACTTCTTCCTGTTCGGCATGTCCGAGCCGGAGGTCGCCGACCTGGGCGCCAAGGGCTACAGCCCGGGCGCCTACTACGAGGGCAACGCGCAGCTCAAGGCGGCCATCGACCTGATCCTGTCCGGCCATTTCTCCGGCGGCGACCAGCACCTGTTCGACTCGGTGGTCTACAACCTGCTGCACAGCGACCGGTTCATGGCGCTGGCCGACTTCCAGTCCTACGTCGACGCCCAGGCGCGCGTGGAGGAGAAGTACGCCGACCCCGACGCCTGGACGCGCTCGGCGATCCTGAACGTGGCCCGCACGGGCTTCTTCAGCTCCGACCGCTCGATGCGCGACTACATCCAGCGCATCTGGCACACCCAGCCGATGCTCTGACCGCCTCCCGCCGAGGCACGGGCATGGACGCCGAGGGCTTTACTTTGATCACGATCAAAGTAAAGCCCTCGGCGTTTCGCCTGCCGGGGGTCGCTGGTGCCACGATGAGACCGTGTCGGTGACCCCCCGGGAGGAGCTGGCCGCGCGCCTGGACAGCGCCCGGCGCCGGAAGAACCTGTCGATCCGCGCGGTCGCGCGCCTGGTCGACGTCCCGGCCGCGACGGTGCAGGGGTGGCTGTCCGGCAAGCACGCCCCGACCCCCGCCCTGCGGCCGCAGTTCGAGCGGCTCGTCCGCGCGCTCGGGCTGGAGGGCGAGGTCCAGCCCGAGTGGCTCGACGTCGACCGCGCCCTGGGCACCCTGCGCAGCGGCGACACCCCCTACGTCGGCCTGCGCCCCTACGCCACCACCGAGGAGCGGCTCTTCTTCGGGCGCGACGTCGAGGCCGCCCGGATCGCCACCGCCGTCCGGCACCACGCCCCCACGCACGGGCTCGTCGCGCTGGTCGGCCCGTCCGGCAGCGGCAAGTCCTCGCTGCTCGCGGCCGGGCTGGTCGGGCGCCACTGCGCCCCGGGCGGGCTGCTCGAGCACCGGCGCGGCCGTGTCCTCCCCGTCCGTGACCTCACCACCCACCCCGACACCGGGGACGCCGACCTCATCGTCCTCGACCAGTTCGAGGAACTCCTGGACCTGGGCGCGGACCGGGACGCGACCCTCGCCGCCGTGGTCGACCTCGCCGCCCGCGTGACCGTCGTGCTGGGCATCCGCTCCGACGCCTACGGGCGGCTCGCCGAACTAGGCGACCTGCGGGACGCCCTCGAGCGGCCGATCCTGGTCCAGCCCATGGCCCCGGAGGAGATCCGGCAGGCCATCACCGGGCCCGCGGCCCTGCGCGACGTCGAGGTCGACCCGGGCTTGGTCGAGCTCGTCCTCGCCGACACCGGGGCGGCCGAGGACCCGCAGGCCACGCTCACCCTGCTGCCGCTGGTGTCCCACGCGCTGCTGATGACCTGGGGCGCCGGGTCGGGGCAGCGCATGACCGTCGACGACTACCGACGGGCCGGCGGGCTGTCCTCGGCGGTGGAGAACCTCGCCGACGGGATCGTCGCGTCCCTGTCCACCGAGCAGCGCCGCACCGCGCGCGCCCTGTTCATGCGCATGGTCGGGTTGCTGGACGACCGGGCCGTGCGGCGTCCTGTCGCGCTGGCCTCGCTGTCGACGGCCACGCTCGCCGTCGCCCGCCCGTTCGTGGACGCCCGGGTGCTCAGCACCACCGAGACCCAGCTGCACATCAGCCACGACTCGGTGCTGCGCCACTGGCCGCGCCTGGCCGACTGGATCGAGGACGGCCGCGAGCAGCTCCGCGTGCGGGAGCACCTCTCCCGCGCCACGCGCCTGTGGGTCGACAGCGGCCGCTCCCCCGACGGCCTGATCCCGGTCGACCGGCTGCCCATGTTCGCCGGCCTGGGCCTGGACGACAGCACCGACCTGCTCAGCCCGCTCGAGGACGAGTTCCTCACGGAGTCCCGCGCCCACTTCACCTCCCAGCTCGCCCAGGAGCGCCGCACGTCGGCCCGGCTGCGGCGCGGGCGCGCGCTGGCGTTCGGCCTGACCGCGCTGACCCTCGTCCTCGCCCTGCTGGCCACCGGCGCGTTCCTGCAGACCCGGCAGGTGCAACTGGACGCCCAGTCCCGCCAGGTCGCCAACCAGGCCAGCACGCTGCGCGACCGTGACCCGAACCTGTACGCCCAGCTCGCCCTCGTCAGCGCCGCGCTGGCTCCCACCCGCGAGGCGCGCAGCTCCCTGCTCGTGGCGACCAGCCTCGACGTCCCCACCCGCTGGACGGCGCCCGGGTCGTCCTTCGCCACCACCGGCCCGGGCGGCTCGGTGGTCCAGGTCGATGGTGCCGGGGAGGTCGCCCTGTGGCGGACCGCCGTGCACGGCCCGCCCGATGTCCGCTTCACCGCCGACCCCGCCGGCGGGCAGCTCTTCGCCGCGGCCCTCGGCCGGATCGAGGACCGCCTCCTCATGGTGACCGGGGGCGCCGGCGGCTACCGCGCGCTGTGGGACGTCACGGACGAGCCCACCACCCTGGCCGACCTGGGCGGGGCGGGCACGCTGTTCGGTGCCGCCTTCGACCCCACGGGTCCCCGCTTTGCGCTGGCCCACTCCGACGGGACCACCTCGACCGTCGAGCTCTGGCACCTCGACCGGCCGGCCGGCCCCCAGCGCCTTGGGGCCCAGACCTTCGACGGGCAGGTGAGCGCCCTGGCGTTCACCCCCGACGGTGGCCGGGTCCTCACCGCCGGCACGCGCGACCACATCGGCGTCTGGACCGTCACCGCGTCGGGTCTCGAGCCGGCCGACCCGATCCCCCTCGGCGCCGACCCGGGCATCCGCGCGCTGTCGCTGGCCATCAGCCCCGACGGCAGCAGCCTGGCCGCAGGGCTGACGAGCGGGCAGGTGGCGACCTGGCCGCTCGACGGGGCAGGCACCACCCCGCCCCGGCTCACCTCCGTGTCGAGCTTCTGGATCAACGGCGTCGCGTTCTCCGGCGACGGGTCGCAGCTGCTCACGGGAGACAGCGAGCAGCGGCTGCACGTGTGGGCGTCCGACACCATGGAGCACCTGCGCGGCATCAGGGCCCCCGCCATCGTGCAGTCGGTGGCGTGGGCCGGCCCCGAGCCGATGGCCACCCTGGTCGACGGCACGCTGCTGCACTGGGGGGAGCGCAGCAGCGTCCTGGGCAGCGAGGGTGGCCGCATCTACTACCTGGCCGCGGACGCCGCGGGCGCGGACTGGCTGGTCGGCACCGACCAGGCCGACGCGGTCGTGGAGCTGTGGGGCCGCCCCGGCAACGACCGGCGGTTGCGCCTGCCCTTCCCCGAGGGGCTGGCGCCCTCGGTGGCGACGGCCATGACCCCGGCCGGCGACCGCGTGGTGGCGGGCACCACCGACGGTCAGGTGGTGGTCTGGGACGTGGCGGGTCCGGTCCCCGGGACCCCCCGCACCTCGCGCATCGCCGCGGACGAGAACCTGGTCGCGCTCGACGTGAGTCCCGACGGCACCCTGCTCGCCGCCGGCCTCTACAACGGGCGCGGCACGGTGCTCGCGCGGATCGGCGCCGACCTCTCCGTGACCCCGCTCGCGACCCTGCCCAGCGAGGTGCCCCAGTTGGCGACCTTCTCCCCCGACGGGCGGTACCTGCAGGTCGGCATCGCGGCGGGGGCCGTCGACCTCTGGGACGTCTCCGACCCCGAGCATCCCGTCGCCACGGCGTCCCTGCCGACCCCCTCGAACCCCGGGGCGTCCGCCTTCTCATCGACGGGGCGCCTTCTGGCTGCCGGCACCGACGGCGGCGACGTCCTGCTGTGGGACTGGACCGACCCGGCCCGGCCGCAGGAACTCCGCCGCCTGCTCGGCCCGCGCGCCGGCATCAACACGATCGCCTTCTCCCCCGACGCGTCCCTGCTCGTCGCGGCCGGCGTCGGCGACTACCTGTGGGTGTGGGACCTCACCGAGGACAGCACGACAGCGGTGCTGTCGGTGCCGGCCGCGATGGGGTCGGTGCACGACGTGCAGTTCCTCGCCGGTGGGGCCCTCATCGCCGCCACCGGCGCCACCGGGGAGGTCCGCCTCTGGGGCACCGACCCCGACGCCGAACGCCCGGTCCTGTGCGCGCTCCGCGGCGAGCCGCTCACCGACGACGAGTGGGAGCGATACCTGCCCGGCATCCCCCGGATCGACCCCTGCAGCGACCGCTGACCGTACGGAACCCGTTGTCGTACGGGGTTCGTACACCTCCGTACACCCCCGACGGGGTCCCGGACGCCGCCGGGTTGGTTGACTGGCCCCATGGTCGTCCACATCTGACCCCGTCACCCATCCCCGCCTCCCAGGGCCGCGTCCCATACTGGGTGCCATGAACCGGACCGAAGTCCTGCTCGAGCAGTTCACCTGGCACTGGGACACCGCCGCCCGCCCCCGCCTCGAGGGGCTCACCGACGACGAGTACTTCTGGGAGCCCGCCCCGGGAGCCTGGAACGTCCACCCCCGCGGCACCGGCACCGCCCCGATCCAGGCCGGCTCCGGGGACTTCACCATCGACTTCGCGTTCCCCGAGCCGGATCCCGCCCCCGTGACCACGATCGCGTGGCGCCTCGGCCACCTGCTGGTCGGGGTGTTCGGCGCGCGGGTCGGTTCCACCGCGAGGCCATCCACCACCTCGCCGAGATCGCCCTGCTACGCGACCTCTGGGCCAACGGCGTCCGCTGAGGGCCTGGCAGGGCGCGACGAGCGCACCACACCGATCGAGGCCACCACGACGCACGCCATGGCGAGGATCTCGATGGGGCGGAGCGTCTCGCCCAGCAGGGCCAGCGCGAACAGGGCCGCCGCGGCAGGTTCGAGGGACATGAGGATGCCGAAGATGCGCGGCTCGATGCGGCGCAGGGCCATCATCTCGAGCCCGTAGGGGATCGCCGAGGACAGCAGCCCGATCATCAGGCCGAGCCCCCAGACCGCGGGCACCGCGGCGGGGAACAGGTCGAGCGCCCAGACCACCGGCGTCAGCCCGGCGAGTCCGACCCAGAACGCCACCGCCACCCCCGAGACGCCGGACCAGCGGCGTCCGGTCGGCCCCGCGAGCAGGATGTAACCGGCCCACAGGCAGGCCGCGGCCAGGGCCCAGAACACGCCGACCGGGTCGAGGTCGCCGGGCGAGAAGCCGAGCAGGGCGACGCCCACCGCGGCCAGCCCGACCCACAGCAGGTCGCGGGCCCGACGCGACAGCGCCACGGACACCCCCAACGGCCCCAGGAACTCGAGGGTGACCGCCATCCCGATCGGGATGCGCTCGATGGCCAGGTAGAACGTCACGTTCATGCCGGCCAGGCACAGTCCGTACGCCACGACCCAGGCCCAGTCGGACGCCGACCGCGCGCGCAGGCGCGGCCGGGTGATCAGCCCGAGCACCACAGCGGCGCCGAGGAGCCGCAGCCAGGCCACGGTGAGGGGCGCGGCCGCGGAGTAGAGGTCCTTGGCCAGCGACGACCCCAGCTGCACCGAGGCGATCGCGATGATCACGAGCACGACGGGCGCGGACGCCAGCCGTTCCGTCACCGCCCTCACCGTCTGCACTGCCCCATCATGGCGTGGGCAGCGGGCCGCCGGCGGGGCGTCCCGGATCTACCGCTGCGCCCACCACTCCAGAAGCATTTCGCGGGCGCGTTCCTCGCCCAGGGGACCCTCGTCGAGGCGCTTCTCGAGCAGGAACTTGTACGCCTGCCCCACCTCCGGGCCGGGCCGGATGCCGAGCACCTCCATGATCTGGGTGCCGTCGAGGTCGGGACGCATCGCGTCCAGCTCCTCCTGCTCGGCCAAGGCGTCGATGCGCCACTCGAGCTGCTCGTACGCCGTGCGCAACCGGTTCGCCTTGCGCGCGTTGCGCGTGGTGCAGTCGGCGCGGGTGAGGATGTGCAGCCGCTCGAGCTGGTCGCCGGCGTCGCGGACGTAGCGGCGCACGGCCGAGTCGGTCCAGTCTGCGTCGGCGTAGCCGTGGAACCGCAGGTGCAGCTCGACAAGCTTCGCCACCGCCTTGACCTCGTCGGAGGAGAATCGCAGGTCGGACAGGCGCTTCTTCGTCATCTTCGCCCCGACCACGTCGTGGTGGTGGAAGGAGACCTTGCCGCCGGCCTCGAACTTCTTGGTGCGCGGCTTGCCGATGTCGTGGAACACCGCGGCCAGCCGGCCGACGAGGTCGGGGGCATGCCCGCGTTCGCGCTCCAGGTCGATCGACTGCTCCAGCACGGTGAGGGTGTGCTGGTAGATGTCCTTGTGGCGGCCGTGCTCGTCGACCTCGCGCACCAGCGCGGCCACCTCCGGCAGGACGCGGTCGGCCAGTCCGGTGCGGACGAGGAGGTCCAGCCCGGCGCGCGGGGCGTCCGAGAGCAGCAGCCGGGAGAGCTCGTCACGCACGCGCTCGGCGGAGATGATGTCGATGCGCTCGGCCATGTCGGTCATCGCGTCGACCACCTCGGGGGCGGGGGTGAAGCCGAGCTGGGACGCGAACCGTGCGGCCCGCATCATCCGCAGCGGGTCGTCGCTGAAGGAGACCTCGGGGGTCGACGGGGTGCGCAGGACGCCGGCCTCGAGGTCGGCCAGGCCGCCGTGCGGGTCGGCGAACGCCCCGGACACCACCGAGAGCGCCATCGCGTTGACGGTGAAGTCACGGCGGACGAGGTCGTCGACGAGCGAGTCGCCGAACGAGACGGTGGGCTTGCGCGAGGCCGGGTCGTAGGAGTCGGCGCGGTAGGTGGTGACCTCGACGGTCTCCTCGGCGTCGCCGACCCGCACCACGGCGCCGATGGTGCCGAACTCGCGGCCCATGTCCCACGTCGCCTTGGTGAGGCCCTTGAGCACCGCCTCGATGGCGTCGGGGCGTGCGTCGGTGGTGAAGTCGAGGTCGTGGACGCCGCGGCCCATCAGCGCGTCGCGCACCGGCCCGCCCACCAGGTGGAGGTCGTGGCCCGCCTCGGCGAAGGCCGCGGCGACGTGGCCGATGACGGGGTTCGCCACCACGACGCCCGTGAGGGCGTGACGCTGTTCGACGGAGAGGCTCGGCACGATCGACCAGTCTACCGGCCTACGATGGACAGGTGACTTCGCCCCGGCCCGGCCCCCGCCGCGCCCGGCTGGCTCCCCTGCTCGCCGCGCTCGCGCTGGCCGCCCCGCTGGCGGCCGCACCGGTCGACCCCGCGGTCGCCGCCGAGGAGCCCACGGCTCAGGTCACCCTCACGCGCGCCGACGTCACCGCGACGTCGGTCACCCTCACCGGCATGGTCACCAACACCGGCACCGTGCCCCTCACCGACATCCGGGTCGCCCTGTGGCGCTCGCCCGACCTGCTGCTCTCCCCCGAGGCGGTCGCGGGCGCGGTGACGGCCGGGACCACCACGCCGGGGACCGCCCGCGTGGTGGAGGAGACCAACCGCGATCGTCTCGGCGACGACCCCGCCCAGGAGGTCCCGCCGGGCGCGACGCTGCCGTTCACCGTGTCGGGCACGCGCGAGGCCCTCGGGCTGGTCCACGCCTCCGCCACGTGGTGGGCGGGGGTCGACGCGACCGCGCGGGCCGGCGGCCGGGCCCTGCAGCCGGTCGGCTCGGCGCGAACGCTCGTCTCGGCGTCCGAGACCCCCCTGCCGGTCGCCACGGTGGTCGAGCTGTCCGCTCCGCCGCGGCAGGTGAAGAAGGACCTCTTCATCGACGACGGGCTGCACACCGAGGTCGACGGCGGCCGCCTCGACGCCCTGCTGGACGCCGTGGAGGGCAGCGGGACCACTTGGGTCGTCGACCCCTCCCTCCTGGCCGAGCTCGAGGACATGGCCGACGGCTACCGCATCCGCACGGCCGACGGCACCGAGGCGGGCACGGGGGCGGACGCCGCGGCGGCTTGGCTGGGGCGGCTGCGGGCGCTGCCCACCGGCTCCGGTGCCGTGGAGCTGTTCGGCTCCCCCGACCTGCCGGCCCTGGCCGCCCTGCCCGCCGAGGTGCTGCGGACGGCGGTCTCCGCGGAGACCGACGCCAACGCGCCCGACGGGCTGGCCCGGGTCGCGGTCCTGGACCACCCCGACGCGAGCGGCCTGGCCCTCGCCGCCCAGCTCGGCGGCCACGTGGTGCTCCTCGACAGCGGCAACCCACACGTACACGTCCGCGCCGGCGAGGTCGACGCGCTCGTGGCGTCCGAGGAGACCCCCCTCGTCCCCTCCTCCGCCCTCCTGCCCGACACGGCGCTGAACCGGGCGGCCGTCCGGCTGGCGCTGGCCCGGGCCGCGGGCGGCGAGCTGCGCTGGGCCGACTCCCCCGAGGCGATCCCCGCCGACACCACCGCGCTCCCGCCCGGCCTCGTGCCGGCCACCCTGGCCGACCTGGCCGCGCTGCCCGCCCACGACTGGGCGCCCCCGCCCGCCCAGACCCCCGCGATCGGCGCCCTCGACGCGGGCGGCCTTGGCCGCGTCCTCGAGCTGCGCGACCGGATGGCCGCCTACGCCGCGGCCGCCCCGGCGTCCGGGGTCGGGGAGTACGTGGACGCCCAGACCGCACGCGCGGCGTCCCGCTGGTGGACCGGGGAGGCCGATGCCCAGTCCGCGTGGCTGACCAGCGTCGAGCAGCGCGTGGCACTCCCCCAGGGCGACCTGGTCACCCTCGACGCCTCCCCCCGCTTCACGATGACCGGCAGGACCTCCGAGTTCCCGGTGACGGTGACCAACCGGATCCAGGACCCGATCACCGTTCGGGTGGTGGCCAGCACCGACAACCCGCAGCGCATCCGGCTGCTGTCCCCCGACCCGGTGGAGATCCCGTCGGGGTCGGCCAGCACCGTGCTGGTGCCCGCCGAGTCGGCCGGTGGCGGCGTCGTCAGCGCGCGCGTCCACGTGGAGACGGCGGACGGCCATAGGCTGACACCCGACCGCGAGATCGCGGTCGAGACGACGAACGTCGGCACCATCGGGTGGGTCATCGTGATCGCGTCCGGGTTGGTGCTGGTGGTGACGACGGCCCACCGCATCCGGCAGGTGCGCCGACAGGGGAAGGGTGAGGATGGCTGACGGGACGGACAGGACGCCGCAGGCGGCGAGCCGGCGACTCCTCAACGCCACCGCACTCATGGCGGCCGGCACGCTGATCAGCCGGGTGCTCGGCTTCGTGAAGGCCGGCCTCCTCGTCATCGCCCTCGGTGCCACCACCGCCCAGGCCGACACCTACTCCGTCGCGACCGTCGTGCCCAACACCCTGTACATGCTCGTGGCCGGCGGGGCGTTGAACACCGTGCTCGTCCCCCAGATCGTGCGGCACGCCAAGAACGACGCCGACGGCGGCGAGGCCTTCATCAACCGGATCATGACCGCGTTCCTGGTGCTGCTGGTCGCGGTCACCGCGCTGTTCACGCTGGTCACGCCGCTCGTGATGAGCCTGTGGACCGAGGGCTCGTGGCGCGCCGCCGAGAACGCCGGCCACTGGGAACAGCTGGTGTTCATGGCGTTCCTGACCATGCCGCAGCTGTTCTTCTACGGGGCGTTCTTCCTCATCGGCCAGGTCCTCAACGCCCGCGACAACTTCGGCCCGATGATGTGGGCGCCGATCCTGAACAACATCGTGGCGATCTCGGTGCTCGGCATCTTCCTGGCCGTCTGGGGCACCAACACCAACCCCGACGTGCCGTTCAGCGACCAGCAGGTGCTACTGCTCGGCCTCGGCTCCACGCTGGGCATCATCGTGCAGACGCTCGCGCTGGTGCCGGCCATGCGCCGGATCGGGTTCCGGTACCGCCCGCGGTGGGACCTCAAGGGGCAGGGCCTCGGCGAGACCTTCCACCTCGCCAAGTGGATGCTCGGCTACGTCCTGCTCACCACCGTCGTGCAGATCGTCAACACCCGGCTCGGGTCGGGCGCGACGATGGGCGGCGACGGCACCGAGTCGGGCGCCGGCGTCACGGCCTACAACACCGCCTACCTGGTCTGGCTGCTGCCCCACTCCCTGCTGACCGTGTCGCTGGCCACGGCGATGCTGCCCAGCGCCTCGCGGCTGGCCGCCGCCCACGACATGCCGGGTGTCGCCGCCGAGACCACGCGCACCCTGCGCCTGGCCTTGACCTTCCTCGTGCCGGCCGCGGTCGGCTTCCTGGTGCTCGGTGTCCCGTTCAGCCGGCTGGCGTTCGGCCACGGCGCGGCCGAGGGCGGCTGGGTCGCCATCGGCTGGACGCTCGTGGCGCTCGCCCTGGCCCTGGTGCCGTACACGATCCAGTACGTCTACCTGCGCGGCTTCTACGCCCTCGAGGACACCCGGACGCCCTTCCTCATCCAGCTCGTCATCTCGGTGGTCAACGTGGGGGCCGCCTTCCTGTTCGTGGGGCTGGGCAGCGACCCGATGACCGTCGCGCCGCGCCTCGCGCTGGCCTACGGCCTGTCCTACCTGGTCGGGGCCTGGCTGACCCACCGGGCCCTGAAGGGACGACTGCCCCAGATGGCCGGCGGCGAGATCGTCCGCCACACGGTGCAGCTGCTGGTCGCCGTGCTGCCGGGCGCCGTGCTCGCCGGTCTGCTCGCCTGGTGGTCGAACGGCCGCGGCTACGCCGTCGTGCTGGGCGCCTTCGTGGGCGCGGTGGCCCTGGTGCTGCTCACCTTCTTCTTCGTCGCCAAGCGCCTGCACATCCGCGAGACCACCGAGCTGGCGAGCGTGCTGCGCCGCCGCGGCGGGGGTGCGGCCACCGCCGCGCCCGACGACGCAGCCCCGGTCTCGGCGGGGGACGCCGTGGAGGCCACCGCCGAACGCACCGAGTCGGCGCTGCTGGAGTACCCCGAGCCGGGCCGGCCGACCCCGGTCGCCGGCGGCGTGTACGCCGGCCCGCACAACGCGCCCGGGCACATCCTCGACCAGCGCTACCGTCTCGACGAGGCCCTCAACCGGCGCGGGTCCACGGTCACGTGGCGGGGCTGGGACCTCAACCTCTCCCGCCCGGTGCTGCTGCACGTCATGGACCCCAACGAGGGCCGCGTCCTCCAGATCCTCGACCAGGCCCGCCAGGCCGCGCCCGCCGTCGACGCCCGCTACCTGCGGGTCTGGGACGCCGTGCTCGACGAGTCCGGCGACCACGGCTCCTACATCGTGTGCGAGTACGCCCCCGGCCAGTCGCTGGAGCTGGCGCTGCGCCAGGGCGCCTTCACCGACGTCGAGGCGGCGTGGGTCGTCCGCGAGGTCGCGGCCGGCCTGGTCGCGATGCACGCCCAGGGGCTGCACCACCGCCAGCTGAACCCCGACACCGTGGTCGTCACGGCGTCCGGCAACGTGAAGATCGTCGGCTTCCTGGTCGAGTACGCGCTGCACCCGACCCCCGCCGCCGACGAGGACCCCGAGAAGGCCGACGTGCGCGCCCTCGGCGAGCTGCTGTACGCCGGGCTCACCGGGCACTGGCCCGGCCCGGCCCGCTACGGCCTGCGTGCGGCGCCCACCGACAGCAAGGGGCGTCCGGTGGTGCCCCGGCAGGTCAACAAGAAGGTGTCGCTGGAGCTGTCCGACATCGTCGACCGGATCCTGTCCCCGATCCCCCGCGGGCGGGCGACCCGGCTGGAGACGGCGTCCGACATCGCGGTGGCCCTGTCGGCCATCCTCGGCAGCGTCGACGGGTCGCACCTGCTCGAGGCGCGGCTGCGCTACCCGATCGAGCACGTCCGCATCACCGCACCCAAGCCGCCGCGCACCGACCTGCTGGCGTCCCCGCTGGCGGCCGGCGCGTTCGGCGCCACCCAGCTGAGCGAGCCCGTCGGCGCGACCGAGGTCGACCCCGACGACGCCACCGCCGCCCACGACCCGTTCGCCGCGCCGTCCGAGCCCCTGGCCGGGCTGGCCCCCCTCGAGGACGACCTCTCCGCCGACGACGAGCCCACCGGCGCGCTCCACTCCCGCGCCGACGACCGCCCGGCCTCGCCCTGGGGGCCGGCCTCCCCGACCGACGAGGTGCACGACCCCGACGCCGAGATCTCGACGCAGGCCTTCTGGCTCGACGACGTCGACGACGTCGAGGACGCCCCGCCCGCGGCCCCGTTCACCCCGATCCCGCCGCCGCGGTCGGCCGTCACCGTCTCGCAGCAGGCGCCCTCGCAGGACCCGCCGCGCCGCTGGCAGGCCCTGCTGCTCGGCCTGTTCGCGCTGGTCCTGGTGGCCTCGCTCGTGGGCGTGTTCGTGAACCAGTTCACCAAGTCGCGGGCCGTGCCGCCGACCCCGGACGCCCCCTATGCGCTCGTCTCTGCGCGCGACTTCGACCCGGCCGGCGACGGCGGCGACGGCGTCGAGAACCCCGACCAGGCCCGCTACGTGATGGACGGCGACCCCACCACCGCGTGGACCACCGAGCGCTACGGCCGCTCCGCCAACTTCAACGGGCGCAAGCCCGGCGCGGGCGTGGTGGTCGACCTCGGCGAGGTCAAGGAGGTCTCGTGGGTGACGGTGGACGTCGGCCCCGGCCCGACCACCGCCGACATCCGCGTGCCCGCCGACCCGATGGCGACCGAACCGCCGATGGAGTCGGAGTCGCAGTGGCGCCGCATCGACGGCTTCACCGCCTCCACGGGCGCGGTCCAGGTGAAGCTGGACGCCACGATCGAGACCCGTTGGCTGCTCGTCTACCTCACGGCGATGCCGCGGGACGGGGCCAACTACGTCGGGTCGATCCACGAGATCCGGGTCAGCCCCTGACGGAATACCCGGGGCGTCCAGACGGTTGCAGCTGACGTCGGCGCGGTCACTAGGCTGGTCGACGACCACGAGCGAAGAAGGAATCATGAGCGACGTCCGCGAAGTCATCATCATCGGGTCCGGCCCGGCCGGCTACACCGCCGCTGTCTACGCGGCCCGCGCCTCCCTGGCGCCGCTCGTGTTCACCGGCGCCGTCGACGCCGGCGGCGCCCTGATGAACACCACCGACGTGGAGAACTTCCCCGGCTTCCCCGAGGGCATCATGGGCCCCGACCTCATGATGAACATGAAGGCCCAGGCCGAACGCTTCGGCGCCGAACTCATCGACGACGACGTCACCGAGGTCGACCTCACCGGCCCGGTCAAGGTCGTCAAGGACTCCGACGGCACCGAGTACCGCGCCAAGGCCATCATCCTCGCCATGGGCTCGGGCTACCGCCGCCTCGGCGTCCCCGGCGAGGACAAACTGTCCGGCAAGGGCGTCTCGTGGTGCGCCACCTGCGACGGCTTCTTCTTCCGCAACAAGCCCATCGCCGTCATCGGCGGCGGCGACTCCGCCGTCGAGGAGGCCACCTTCCTGTCCCGCTTCGGCACCTCGGTCACCATGGTCCACCGCCGCGACGAACTGCGCGCCTCCAAGATCATGGCCGCTCGCGCCGAGGCCGACCCCAAGGTCGACTTCGCCTGGAACTCGGTGGTCGAGTCCATCAACGGCGAGAACACCGTCGAGTCGATCACCCTGCGCGACACCGTCACCGGCCAGACCCGCGACCTCGAGGTCCAGGGCGTGTTCGTCGCCATCGGCCACGACCCCCGCTCCGAACTCGTCAAGGGCCAGGTCGACCTGGACGCCGAGGGCTACGTCCTGGTCCAGCCCGGCAGCACCGCCACCAGCGTGGCCGGCGTCTTCGCCGCCGGCGACCTCGTCGACCACACCTACCGCCAGGCAATCACCGCCGCCGGCACCGGCTGCTCGGCCGCCCTCGACGCCGAACGCTACCTCGCCTCCCTCGCCGACGCGGTCCTCACCGACAAGGCCTTCGCCCGGGCGGAGTGACCGCCGAACCGCAGCAGCCCGCGTCCCCACGGACGCGGGCTGTCGCACGATTTGAGTCTCACGCGACGTGAGGGTTTAGCGTCGTGACCACAGGAGGTGGACATCCATGACCAACCACACCATTGACCAGTTGCTCGCGATCCTCGACGCCCCCACCCAGGCGGGCACGAGCGGGATGCGCACCGAGACCGAGCGTCGCCAGGCGGCGATGAACCTCGGCATGATCAAGGACCCGGCCGTCGTCCCCGGCCTGCTGCAGCGCCTGCGCGCCGAGACGCCGGGCTGCGGCGTCCACGAGACGCTGACCTGGGCGACCGTGCAGCACATCGACACGGCGCTGCCCGAGGTCCTCGCGATGCTGACCGACGCCGACCCGCACCTGCGGCGCACCGGCGCGCACATCCTCAGCAAGGTGGGCGACCCCGCGCACCTCGACGCCCTGACGCCGCTCGTGGCCGACGAGGACGTCGACGTGGCCCTCAAGGCCTACCGCGCGGTGGCCCACTCGGGCGCCGAGCAGGCCGACAAGGCGCTGGACGCCCTGGCCGGACGCCTCGGTGACGGCGACGCCCTCCAGCGCGACGCCCTGACCGCGGCGTTCCACCGCTTCGGCGAGGCGGCCGTCCCGGCCCTGACCGCGGCGCTGTCCGACACCGACGCCGAGGTGCGCGAGCACGCGGCCGACGCCCTCGGCCACCTGGGCGAGGAGGCCGCCACGGCGTCCGAGGCCCTGGCCACGCTGGCCACCGACGAGGTGGACGCCGTGCGCCTGGCCGCGGTCTCCGCGCTCGGCCAGCTCGGCGAGGCCGCCGGCCCCGCCCTCGAGCGGCTGGCGGCCTCCGGCGACCCGATCGTCGCAGCCGTCGCGAGGCGGTTCCTGGGCTGATCCCCGGTCTCACCACCCTGAGGCGCCCCGTACCCCCACCGGGTACGGGGCGCTTCGTTCACCGGCGCCCGAGCGGGGAGTCCTCCCCTGTGGATCGCGGTCGGCGGCCGCGGCGCAGCTGTTAGCGTGGACGGGCCACCACCCCCCACCGACGAGGTTCCCCCATGACCGACCCGCTCCACGGCACCGCCGAGGACGTCCGCTTCGACCACGTCGCGTCCGCCGACCTGGCGCGCACCTGCCGCAACGCCGCGACCTCCATCGAGAACCAGGCCGGCTCGCGCGCCTCGTGGGTCCAGCACGGGCTGGTCGACTTCGCCGGCTACTACTCCCAGGTGTTCAGCGAGAACGGGCGCATCCAGGCGGCTGACGCGGGTGGGCTGGTCATCGCCCTGCGCAACGTGGCGACGGCAGCCGAGTACCTCGCCGGGTCGGCGACCAAGGAGCAGGAGCGCCGCGAGACCGCCCGGGCGTGGAAGCACCGGCGCGACAACCGCAACGCCCTCGACCACATCCACGACTTCTTCATGGGCGAGGAGGACCCGCCCTTCGGGCCGCCCGACCCGCCCGAGCCGCAGTACCCGCCGATCCCGGCCGTCGCGCCGCGCACCGCCCCGACCTCGGGGTCGTCCTCGAGCGGCACCTCGTCGGCCCGCCCCGGCCACCTGCGCACGTTCGCCGACAACTCCGAGGGCGCCAACGACTCGCTGTCGAGCTACACCACCTCCCTGCGCACGGCGCTGGACGCCTTCACCTCCGGCTGCGGGTGGGGCACCCTGTCGGCCGAGGGCGTCCTGAGAGCGTTCGGCTCCTACCTCACCGCCAACGGCAACGACGTCACGTGGGCCCGCGCCGTGGCCGCCGCCTTCGAGGAGGCGGGCGACGGCAGCATCGTGACGCTGTCCAACGCGAGCATCACCGCCGCGCTGCAGGCCGGCGGCGTCAGCGCCGAGCGCACCCCCCTCGAGATCGAGCCCCCGCAGGCCTTCGGCGCCCCGCCGACCACCGGCTACTCCGACGACCCGGTGAACACGGCGACGGGCAACTTCCTCGAGCCCGAGGCCGACCTCACGTTCCCGGGCGCGGCGTCGTCCCTGCGCCTCACCCGCATGTACAACGCGATGGACGACTCGACCGGCGCGTTCGGCCCCGGCTGGTCGTCGTGGACCGAGGCCGGTCTCGTCTTCGACGACGACGCCGCGTGGTGGGTGCTCGCCGACGGCCGGCGCGTGCTGTTCCCGCGCCAGGGCTCCGGCTGGGCGCGCGCGACCACCGAGGCGTACTGGCTGGACGCCGCGGCCGACGGCCACGTCGTCACCGACAACCGGGGCGGCCGGTGGCGCTTCGACAACGCCGGACGCCTGGTCGAGACGGCGCGCGGCGCCGGCACCGCCGTCACCCTGGAGTGGTCGGGCACCCGCCTGGCCGCGATGGTCCACGAGCGCGGGCGCCGCATCGACCTCGACTGGGCCGACGACCGGGTCGTGCGCGCGGCGTCCGACGACGGCCGGCAGGTCACCTACGACTACGACGACGCGGGCCGCCTGGTCGCCGTCACCTCCCCCGGCGGCACCCGCCGCTACGCCTGGAACGACGCCGGCCTCATCGCGACCGTGACCGACGCCGACGGCGTGGTCGAGGTCGACAACACCTACGACGAGCACGGCCGCGTGGTCGCGCAGGTCTCCCGGTTCGGGCGCACCTCGCGCTACTCCTACCTGCCCGGCCGGGTGACGGTCGTCTCCGACCCCGACGGAACCCGCGCGAACACGTGGCTGCACGACGCGAAGGGCCGCCTCGTGGGGGTCGTGGACGCCCTCGGCCACCGCCAGTCGATGGCCTACGACGGCCACGGGCACCTCGTGATGGTGACCGCCCGCGACGGGTCGTTGACCGTCGCCGAGCACGACGAGCGCGGGCGGGAGGTCACCCGAGCGCTGCCGTCGGGCGCGCGCGTCGAGACCCGCTGGGACGAGCTCGACCGCGTCACCGAGGTCGCCGTCGTGTCCGGCGACCAGCGGGCGACCACCCGCTACGAGTACGCCGGCGACGACCGCAACCCCAGCACCTGGGTCGACCCCGAGGGCGGCACGACCCGCCTGGCGTGGGCCGGCAACCTCCTCACCTCGGTCACCGACCCGACCGGCGTGCGGCTGGAGTTCACCCACGACGCCCGGGGCGACCTGGTCGCGGTGACCGACGCTGACGGCGCGACCGCCCGCATCGAGCGCGACGCCCTCGGCCTCCCCACGGCCGCGGTCACTCCCGAGGGGCACCGCACCACCTTCGCCCACGACGAGCGGGGCATCCTCGTCTCCCGCACCGACCCCGACGGCGGCACCTGGCGCTTCGAGCACACGGCGGGCGGGCGCCTCGTCGCGACCGTCGACCCGCTCGGCCACCGCACCGAGCGCACCCTCAGCCAGCACGGCGAGGCCACCGCGGTCACCGACGCCCTGGGCCTGACGACCGCCCGCACCCTCGACGACCTCGGGCTCATCAGCGCCCTCACCCTGCCCGACGGGAGCCGCTGGGAGTACGCCCACGACGCGCTCTCCCGCCTGGTCGCCACCACCGACCCCGAGGGCAACACGTGGCGCGCCGAGTTCGACGAGCAGGGGCTCCCCACGGCGCTCATCGACCCGACCGGCCGCGCGATGCGGGCCACGGCGTCCGGGTCGACGCTGACCATCGGCCCCGACGGTGTCGACGGCTCCACGTCGGTCACGACCGACCAGCTCGGCCGCATCGTCTCCACGCAGGCCCCCGACGGCGGCCACCGGCTGACCCGGTACGACCGCTGCGGCCGGCCCGTCGAGTTCGTCGACCCCACCGGAGGCGTCACCGCGCTGCGCCGCGACGCCGCCGGGCGGGTGCTGCAGCTGACCCGACCCGACGGCTCCACGACGACGTACGCCTACGACCGCTGCGGCCGACTGTCCACGCTCACCGACGCCGCCGGCTCGACGTGGCGCTTCGCCTACGACAAGGCCGGACGCCTCGCGGTCGAGACCGACCCCACCGGCGCCGACACCCGCCTGGAGTGGGACGCCTGCGGTCGCCTCGCCGCCCGCACCGCCCCCGACCACGGCCGCACGGCCTGGGAGTACGACCTCGCCGGGCGCGTGGTCGCGATCAGGGACGCCCGGTTCGGCCGCCGCCGCTTCACGTGGGACGCCGCGGGGCGGGTCACCGCGGTCACCGACGCGTTGGGCCGCACCACGACGCACACCTACGACGCGCTCGGCCGGGTCGTCGCCACGACCGACCCGCTGGGCCACACCACCCACCGGTCGTGGACGCCCCTGGGCCGGCTCGCCTCCCAGACCGACGCCCTCGGCCGCGAACTGACGGCGGGCTACGACGGCGCCGGGCGCCAGCTGTGGCAGCGCAACGCCACCGGGGAGCACCTGGCCTGGACCCACGACGCCGCCGGGCGCCCCGAGTCCGCGTCGGTCGACGGGCGCACCGTGGCCGCCTTCGTCCGCGACCCGGCGACGCGCACGGTGACGGTGTTCGACCGCACCGACCCCGACCGCGAGGTCACGCACACCCTGGTGTGGGACGCCGCCGGCCACCTCGTCGAGCGCACGCGCGACGGGCGCGGCGTCCGGTGGACGCGGGACGCCCTCGGCCGCGTCACCGCCCTGACCACCCCGGCCGGCACCACCCACATCGAGCGGGACGCCCTCGGTCGCCCGGTCGCCATTGATGCCCCGCACGCCGGGCGCGTGCAGGTCGACCACGACGCGGCCGGCCGGCTGGTCGGCGCCCGCACCACCGACGGCGAACAGTCCTGGCGCTGGGCCGACGGCCACGTGGTCGCGCACACCCTGCGCTCCGGTGCCGGCACCGCCACCACCACGGTGACCCGCGACGCCGACGGGCGCATCACCGCCCTCGACCGCGACGGGGACACGACCGCCTTCGAGCACGACGCCGCCGGGCAGCTCCTCGCCGCCCGCTCGGCCGAGCACGAGCGCACCTGGGTGTGGGACGCGGCCGGGCGGCTGGCGTCCGAGACCGCCGACGGGGCCACGGTCGAGCACGAACACGACGCCGCTGGCCAGCTGCTGGCCACGCGCTCGAGCGCCGGCGAGACCCGGTACACCCACGACGCCGCCGGACGCCGCACCGGCCAGCACGGCCCCGACGGCGACCTCCGGCTGACGTGGAGCGCCCTCGGCTGGCTCACCGGCATCACCGGCCCGGCCGGCGCCACCCGGGTGCACGTGGACGCCCTCGGCGAGCTCGCCCGCCTCGACGACGCCGAGCTGTTCTGGGACACCCCCTCCCCCACCCCGCACCCCGTCGCCGTCGGCGACCGCCCGGTCACGGTGGCGCCGGGCGCGACCGCGGTCGGCGACGACTGGCTGGCCGCGGGCTGGCGTCCCGGGCGCGGCACGGGCAGCGACCCGTGGGCGGCGCTGCTCGGCCCGGCGGTCGGCGGCGGCACTGCTCTCGGCCCGGTCGGCCTGCTGGCCGTCGACGGGCTGGAGTGGCTCGGCGCCCGGCCGTACGACCCGGCCACGCGGTCGTTCCTGGCCGTCGACCCGCGCGACCCGGTGCCGGGCAGCGCGTGGGCGTCCAACCCGTACTCGTACGCGGGCAACGACCCGCTGCACGCGCTCGACCCGCTGGGCCTCTCGCCGGTCTCGGACGCCGACCTGCAGGCGTACGCGGCCGCCAACGGCGCCGGCTTCTTCGCCGCTGCCGGGGAGTGGCTGTCGGACAACTGGCAGGGCGCCCTCATGGTCGTCGCCGGAGCGGCCCTCATGTTCACCCCGCTCGGGCCGACCCTGGGCGTCGGCCTCATCAGCGCGGGCGGCAACGCCATCATCCAGCAGGCGACGACCGGCGAGGTGAACTGGGGCCAGGTCGCCCTGTCCGGCGTGCTCGGCGCCGCGGGCGGCGGGTTCGCCAGCTGGGCGAGCGCGGCGTCCACGGGCGGCACCGCGGCCCTGCGCACCGCCGTGCTCGTCAACGGCGGGGTGGGCGGCGCCAGCGGTGGCATCTCCTATGCGGTGACCACCGACAACTTCACCTGGCAGGGGCTCGCCGCCTCCGTCTCCGGCGGGATCGTCGCCGGCAGCGTCGGCGGCGCCGCAGGTCCGGCGGGCGGCACGATCGCCCGCACGGTGTTCGGGCAGTCCTCGACCGGGGCGCTGGCCATCGGCACGTCTGCCGTGATCAACGGCATGGGCAGCTCGGCGGGCAACCTCACCAGCCAGATGATCGCCAACCCGGGCGAACCCATCAACTGGGCGTCGGTGGGCGTGAGCGGTGCCTTCAGCACCACCACCAGCGTGGTGACCTCGCAGAGCTGGTACCCGGTCGGGCAGTCGACGGGCACGAGCACGCTCAGCCAGATGTCCTACTTCGGCACCCGCACCCCGCAGGGACTGGTGAACTTCGGCGCCCCCAACACCCAGGCCATCTGGGGCGGCGTCTCCTCGGGCACCGTGATCGGCATCGCCGAGAACCCGCTGCAGGACCTGGTGACGCCGTGACGCGGCCGCGCACCACCCGTGCCCAGCGCGACGCATACCAGCGGCGGGTCCTCAGCCTCGTGGTGGGCGGGCTCGCGACGCTCGGGGGCGTCGCGTGGCCGCTGTGGCTGGGACTCCCCCCGGCCGACGTGCTCACGCGCGCCGGGCTCGCCCTGCTGGCCGGGGTCGTCGTCATGCTGCTCCCGCGCGGGTGGCCCCAGGCGCTGGGCGGGTTCCTCGCGATCCTCGCGATCGTGGCGCTCCGGGCCCGTGGCCTGCCCGCCACGGAGACGGCCGCGATGCACGCCGCGGCCCTGTTGCCCTTCGCCGGGGGTCTCAACCTCGGCGGGCTGGCCGTCGGGGCGCGCCCGCGCACGCGAAAGGGATCGCCCAGGGCCCAGGCCCCCGACCCGGACTGAGTGCGCCGGCACTCACGGCGCGAGGCGCCGGGCCACCGCCCCGGTGCGCCCCTCCGCACCCCGCACCGACACGATCGCTGCCGCGGCCTCGGCACCGCCGATCGCACCCAGCGCCATCAGCGCGGTGATGCGCACGTCCTCCTCGGGGTCGGCCAGCAGCCCGGCGAGCCCGGGCACGGAGCGTTCGTCGGCCAGCGCCCCCAGCACCTCGGCCGCATCGGCGCGCGCGGTGGCCGACGCCGATCCCAGCCGCCCCAGCACGGCCTCCACCGCCGCCGCACCGAGGCCACCGAGCGCGGTGACCACCGTGGCGCGGACCCCCGAGGCGCCCGAGCCGAGCATGCCCGTCAGGGCCGCCACGGCGTCCGGGCCGCCGACCTGGCCCAGGCCGAACGCGGCCTTGGCGGCCACCTCTGGCTCGTCGCCCAGCAGGCCCACCAGCGCCGGCACCGCCGCCGGGTCGGCCATCTTGCCCAGCACGTGGGCGAACTGGCGCCGCACCGCGGGGTCGTCGTCGGCGAGGCCGGCCACCACGGCGTCCAGCGCCTCGGGGCCGTGCTGCACGATCGCCCAGGTCACCACCTCGCGCACGCCCGGCTCGGGCTCGCCGCGCAGCACGTCGAGCAGGTCGGCCAGGGGTGCGGCGGTGGGCGCCTCGAGCGCCGCCCTGAACCGCACCCACGCGTCGGGGTGGCGCAGCCGCTCGGTCAGGGCGATGGCGTCGAGCACCTCCTCCCAGCTCCCCGAGGCCTCGCGGAGGCGGTGCAGGCGGTCGAGCAGCTCCTGCTCGGCGGCGATGCGGCCCTCGACCAGGGCCACGTGGCGCTCCAGGGCCTGGGACGCGTCGAAGCCCGGGTCGTCCAGGGCCCGGCCGATCTCGTCCAGGCCCATGCCGAGCGACTTGAGGTGCTGGATGGCGAGGAGCCGGTCGAGGTCCTCCGGGGCGTAGAGCCGGTAGTCACCGCCCGAGCGGCCCGACGGGACGAGCAGCCCCAGGTCGTCGTAGTGGCGCAGGGTGCGGTGCGTGAGCCCGGTCCGGCGGGCGACCTCCCCGATGCGCAGCCACTCCATGGCCGCAGGGTACGCCGAAACAAACCGTCGGCGTCCGGCGTTAGCATGGAGGCCGTTGCCGATTCCCTGATCCGAGGAGCCACCCATGGTCGCCGCCGTCACCGACGCCACCTTCGCCGAGGATGTCCTGAAGTCCACCAAGCCGGTGCTGGTCGACTACTGGGCCGACTGGTGCACCCCCTGCAAGCAGATCGCCCCGATCATCGAGGAGCTCGACCGCGAGTACGGCGACAAGATCACGTTCCTGAAGCTCGACACCAACGACAACCCGAGCACCCCGATGCAGTACGGGATCATGAGCATCCCCACCCTGCAGCTGTTCGTGAACGGCGAGGTCGTGCAGTCGCTGACCGGCAGCAAGAGCAAGGGCGCGATCGTCAAGGCGCTGGGCGAGTACCTCTGACCTGACCCGGGCCACCCCGACCGACGACCGACGGGCCGTCATCGCCTCACAGGGCGGTGGCGGCCCTTCGCTTGCGCGCGACGGTGGTCGGACGCCCGGGCAGGCCGTGGCGGGCGATGCGGTCGATGCGCAGGCACAGGGCCACGTGCAGGCCGACCGAGACCAGGAAGGCCGTGACGATCGACGTGGTCGTGCCCCAGGTGAAGGCGGCGGCGCTGGCGCCGACGGAGACGAGGGCGAGCACGGCCAGCGCGATGCTGGGCAGGTCACGCATCCACGGGCCCCCGAGCAACGCCAGGTGCACGACGAACAGGACCCAGGCGGCGATGATCATGACCGCGGCGACCAGCTGCACCGGGTGCAGGGAGAAAAGCCAGCGGGTGGACGCGAAGCCCGGCGCAGCGAACGAGGAACCGGGGATGAGCGCGAACAGGCCCACACCGGCGAGGGTGAGGACGAGCCACCGGGCCATGGCGTCCAGTGCGGTGGGGTTGCGCATGACAGAAGTCTAAGAATTCCCTGTGATTCCGAAAGGGGGAACACTCCCCGGCTGACGGAAATCAGCCTGTCGATGGAGGGTTCAGCCCGGATTTTCAGACTTAAGTACCACTCAGGAAACGCGGGCGCTCCCTGCCGGACCGGGCATGATGCTTCCGTGCTCGATGCGCTCGCCGCCACGCTGACGCTCGTGGTGGACGTCCTGACCCGCGACGCCACCGTCGCGCGGAGCCTGGCCTCCGACCCGCCGCTGGCCGGCGCCTTCGGCGTGGCCCTGCTGGCGTGGGCCTCGACGGGCATCGCCCACACGAGCGTGCTGTACCTCAACCACGTCGGGCGAGTCCGCGCGGTGGTGGCCGGAGTCGCCGGCCTCGTCTGGCTCACCTTGCTCCGGGTGCTGGAGGCCTTCGTCACGTGGGGCGTCGCCACCCTCGTCACGCGCCGCGACGTCCCGGTCGAGACGGTCGTCACGATCTTCCTGCTCGCCCTGGCCCCGCAGGTCTTCGCGGCCCTCACCTTCCTCCCCCACGTCGGCCTCGGCCTGGGCCGGGTGCTCGGCGCCTGGTCGTTCCTCGTGCTGTTCCTGCTCCTCGGCGCCGCCTACGCGCTCCCCGCCTGGCAGGCGCTGCTCGTGGCGGCGTCCGGGTGGCTCGTCGCCCAACTCGTGAGCCGCCTGCTGGCCGCCCCGCTGGGCTGGCTGGGCTCGCGGCTGTGGACCCTCGCGTCCGGCCAGCCCGTCCTGGTCAGCAGCCGCGACATCCTGGCCGGCACGCCGTTCATCCCGGTCGGTGCTCCCGAGCAGGTCCGGGAGGTCGGCCGATGACCTGGGGGACGTGGCTCCTCGGCGGGGCGCTCGCGCTGCTCGTGGCGTTCGCGCTGCTCGCGCCGCTGGAGTCCCTGCGCTGGTGGGCCACCCGCGGCGCCGTCGAGACCCGGCGCACGTTCGCGCGCGTGGGCGCACCCGCGCCGCGGGCGTCCGGCCCGTTGCCCGACCGGTTCGTCGTGTACCTGTCGGGGGTCGGCGTGGTCTCCGGCGACGGGCTGAGCCTGCGCGAGCGCGCCGTTCTGGACGCCGTGGCCGCGGCCCTGCCCGGCGTGCGGGTGCTGGCCGACGTGTTCCCCTACTCGGTGGAGAACCGCAGCCTCGTGCAGCGCGCCACCCGCTGGCTGTGGACGCGCCTCGACCGCCTGCGCCGCGCCCGCCGCGAGAGCCTCACCCCGAAGCTGATCAACGTCCGCAACATCCTGCAGGTGCTGGTCTCGGCCGACCCGCGCTACGGGCCGACGTTCAACGCGGGGCTGGCCCAGCAGGTCGTCCGGTCCCTCGACCGCGCCGGGTGGGCGCCCGGGTGCGGGGTGCCGGTCACCCTCATCGGGTTCAGCGGGGGTGCGCAGATGGCGCTCGGGGCGTCCACGATGCTCAGCCTGATGGGCATGCGCGTCTCAGTCGTGTCGATCGGCGGGGTGTTCGGCGACGACCCGGGCCTGGAGCACGTCGAGCACCTGTGGGACATCCGCGGCTCGCGCGACCTCTCCCGCAAGCTGGGGCCGCTGGTGTTCCCGGGGCGGTGGCCGTTCGCCAAGGGATCGGCCTGGCACCACGCGGTCGCCGACGGCCGGGTCACCGTCCTCGACGGCGGGCCGGTGCACCACGACGGGCGGGGCGCCTACTTCGAGGGCCGGCGTCCGGGACCCGACGGGGTGGTGCCCGCCGAGCGCACGGTGGGCCTGCTGGTCGAGATCCTCGGTGCGGGGACGCCGAGCGCCGCCTCCCCTCGCCAGCCGGACTAGTCTCAGCGACATGCGCCGCCGCCTCACCACCGCCCTCGGATCGCTCGCCACCGGGACCGCGTTGGGCGCCATCGGCGTGGCCGGCTACACCGCGTGGAGCCTCAACGGGCCCCGGCGTCCGTGGCCCGGCTACGCGTTCACCCCGTTCGAGGTGCGCGCCGACGCCGAGGACGTGCGCTTCGCGGCCGCCGACGGGGTGCAACTGGCTGGCTGGTGGATGGACGCCCCCGGCTCCGACACCGTCGTCATCTGCGCCCACGGCCACCGGGGCACCAAGTCGGACATGCTCGGCATCGGCTCGGGCCTGTGGCGGGCCGGGCACACGGTGCTGATGTTCGACTTCCGCGGCAACGGGGACTCCGGTGACGGGCCGCAGTCGCTGTCCCACCACGAGCAAGCCGACCTGCGGGCGGCGATCGACCTCGCGGTGCGCCGGCGCCCCGACGCCCGCATCGCCGTGGTCGGCTTCTCGATGGGCGCCTCGACCGCCATCCTCGAGGGGGCGTCCGACCCGCGCGTGGCCGCGTTCGTGCTCGACTCGCCGTTCGCCACCATGGGCGACGTCGTGGCCGCCAACTACCGCCGCTACCGCCTGCCGTCCCAGCCGATCGTGCCGCTCGCCGACCTGGTCAACCGGCTGCGCTACGGGTACTCCTACGCGCAGGTGCGGCCACTCGACGCCATCGAGGGGCTCGCCCCGCGCCCGGTCTTGCTGCTGCACGGCACCCGCGACCGCGTCATCCCGTACGCGCACGCCGAGCAACTCGCGGACGCCGCGGGTCCGGCCTGCACGCTGGTCACCTTCCCCGGCGCGGACCACTGCGAGGCCTACTTCACCGACCGGCCCGGTTACATCGCCCGTGTGGACGCCTTCCTGCGGTCCGCCCTGGGGTGAGAACACCCCTTGAATCCGGCGTCCGGCCTTGTCAGGCTGGGGCGCATGAGCATCGACGCGAACGACGGCAGCTACGACGGCATCGAGGGCCAGGACGCGGTCGAGGCCGCCGACGCCAACCGCCCCTACGGCGAGGTGACGGCCGAGGACCTGGACACGCGTGAGCTCGTGTACGACGGCGCCGACGCGGCGACGATGGTCCCCGACGACCCGGCCACGCCCGTGGACGCGGCCTTCCACACCGACGACATGGCGACCGAGGAGTCCATCGAGGAGCGCCTCGCGCAGGAGCAGCCCGACCCGGCCGCCGAGGTGGCCTACGGCGAGGAGGTCGACGCCGACGAGGTCGAGGCCGACCTCGAGGCCTGACCCCCCTGCTCGGGATCCTGCCCATGTCGTCCCCCGACGGGACCCCCACCAAGGGCGTCCTGCTGCGCCCACTCGAGCCCGGCGACGCGCCGGTGATGGCGGCATGGGGCGACGACCTGTTGTTCTGCGACGAGGCCGGCTGGTCGCGTGACCTCGACCCGGCCGAGCGCCGCGAGCGCTGGGCCGCGCTCGTCGCGGACCCGCCCGCCGACCTGCTCCGCCTGACCGCGGTCTCAGGCGGCGAGGTGGTCGGCTACGTCGACCTGCACGGTTCCGAACCCGGACGCCGCGAGCTCGGCTACCTCGTCGGCGGGCGCGCACGCTTCGGGAAGGGCCTCGGCACCGCCATGGCCCGGCAGGGGCTGGACCACGCCTTCGGCGTCCTCGGTCTGGACGAGGTGTGGGCCGAGGCCGCGGACGCCAACCCCGCCTCCGTGCGCATCCTGCAGCGGCTCGGCATGACCGAGACCGGGCGCGGGGGCGACACCTGGCACCTGGACCGGCGCACCTTCCACCGCCAGTTCGCGATCACGCGGGCAGAGTGGGAATCGCCGGGTGTGTCCTGACGCGAACGGCCGGGCCGACACCCACAGGGTGCCGACCCGGCCGCAGCGAACCGGATCAGGCCTTCTTCTGCACCTGCAGCAGCACGGGCTTGGTGACCTCGGCGAAGAAGTCGTTGCCCTTGTCGTCGACGACGATGAAGGCCGGGAAGTCCTCGACCTCGATCCTCCAGACGGCCTCCATGCCGAGCTCGGGGTACTCCAGCACCTCGACCGACTTGATGCAATCCTGCGCGAGGCGGGCGGCCGGCCCACCGATCGAGCCGAGGTAGAAACCACCGTGCGCGGCGCACGCGTCCGTCACCGCCTGGGAGCGGTTGCCCTTGGCCAGCATGACCTTCGAGCCGCCCGCGGCCTGGAACTGCTCGACGTAGGAGTCCATGCGACCGGCGGTCGTCGGGCCGAACGAGCCGGACGCCATGCCCGCGGGGGTCTTGGCCGGGCCGGCGTAGTACACCGGGTGGTCCTTGAGGTACTGCGGCATCTCCTCGCCGGCGTCCAGGCGCTCCTTGATCTTGGCGTGCGCGATGTCGCGGGCCACGACCACGGTGCCGGTCAGCTGCACGCGGGTCTTCACCGGGTGCTTGCTGAGCTCGGCGAGGATCTCCTCCATCGGCTGGCCGAGGTCGATCTTGACCGCGGCGCCCTTGCCGGTGCCGGTGATGCCGTGGGAGTCGGCGTCCAGGTCCTCGTCGACCACGTCGGGCATGTACTTGGCCGGCTCGGTCTCGAGCTGCTCGATGAACGCGCCCTCGGGCGTGATCTTGGCCAGGCACTGGCGGTCGGCCGAGCAGGACACCGCGATGGCTACCGGCAGCGACGCACCGTGGCGCGGCAGGCGGATCACGCGCACGTCGTGGCAGAAGTACTTGCCGCCGAACTGGGCGCCGATGCCGAAGTCCTGCGTCAGCTTGAGCACCTTCTGTTCGAACTCGACGTCGCGGAAGCCGTGCGCCGAGATCGAACCCGAGGTGGGCAGCGTGTCGAGGTACTTCGCGGAGGCGTACTTGGCGGTCTTGAGCGCGAACTCGGCCGAGGTGCCGCCGACCACGATCGCGAGGTGGTACGGCGGGCACGCCGCGGTGCCGAGCGCGCGGAGCTTCTCGTCGAGGAAGCGCATCATCGCGGCCTCGTTCAGGACGGCCTTGGTCTCCTGGAACAGGTAGCTCTTGTTGGCCGAGCCGCCGCCCTTGGCCATGAACAGGAACTTGTAGGTGTTCTCGTGGCCGGGCGCGGTGTCGGCGTACAGCTCGATCTGCGCGGGCAGGTTGGAGCCGGTGTTCTTCTCCTCCCACATGGTGATGGGGGCGTTCTGCGAGTAGCGCAGGTTGAGCTTGGTGTAGGCGTCGTAGATGCCCTTGCTCAGCGGCCTCTCGTCGGTTCCCTCGGTGAGGATCTGCTGGCCGCGCTTGCCCATGACGATCGCGGTGCCCGTGTCCTGGCACATCGGCAGGACGCCGCCGGCCGCGATGTTGGCGTTCTTCAGCAGGTCGAGCGCCACGAACTTGTCGTTGTCGGACGCCTCGGGGTCGTCCATGATCTTCCGCAGCTGGGACAGGTGCGCCGGGCGGAGGTAGTGGGCGATGTCGTGCATGGCGACCTCGGCCAGCTTCTCGAACACCTCGGGCGCGATCTTGAGGAACGTGCGGCCGTCGGGTCCCTCGACGGTCTCGATGCCTTCCTTGGTGACGAGCCGGTAGGGCGTCTCGTCAGCACCGATCGGAAGCATGTCTTCGTAGAGGAACTCAGCCATTTCCACTCCTTCGTCGCAGGCCCTCACCATCTTTCCACGAAACCCCTTCCGAACGCCTGCCGCGGTGATCGGCCACCCCGACCTCCCGAATCGGCACGCCCGCACGTAGACTGGAGGACGGTCACCCCGATCCCCCCGGGAAAGTGACCGTGACAAGGAGTGTCACTTTGTTCGGAGCCGATATCCACGCCGAGACCAACGGCCTGCTCAACCGCCTCGTCGAGGCCCACCGCCCGCTGGTGGTGTCGCACGGCGGTGTCAGCACCAGCACGGTCCCGTCGAACACGACACTCGCCGCGCGCGCGGCCCTGCTGTCGGGCGCCGACATCATCAAGATCGACGTCTCCAGCAGCGTCGACCACGTCTTCTTCGCATTCCACGACGGCTTCGAGAACGAGTTCCTCGGGGTGGACCGCAACATCCAGACCATGACCGCCGGCGAGATCGGCGAGCTGTCCTACCACTGGAAGGACCGCCCGCTGCGCCGCAGCCGGGTCGAGCGCCTGACCGCGCTGCTCGGGGAATTCCGGGGGCGTCCGTTCATGTTCGCGCTCGACCGCTCGTGGTGGCGGTGGCCGACCCTGCTGCGCGTGCTCGACGGCCTCGGCATGGCCGAGCAGGTCCTGCTCAAGGTGCCGGCGTGGGAGGCCCAGGCGCTGGAGAAGCTGCGCCAGCACCGCACCAAGTACCCGGTCCTGGCGATCTGCTACACCCTCGACGAGGTCCGGGCGCTGCCGATCCACGACGACGAGATCAACCTCGTCGGGGTCGAGCTGATCGCCCACGACGACGACTCGCCGTGGTTCGACGACAGCGTCATGGAGCAGCTGCACCGCGACCACCTGCTCACCTGGGTGAACTCCGAGACCCTCACCACCGGCATCCCCCTGTTCGCCGGGAACGACGACGAGAAGGCTGTCGCCGAGAGCCCGTCCGCGGCTTGGTCACGCCTGTTCGACCTCGGGGTGGACGCCGTGCAGACCGAGCTGCCCTGGCTGCTGGACCACCTGCGCTCGCGCCGGGAGCGGCCCTGATGGCCGGCGGCGGCACCGACTGGTTCAAGATCTTCGCGATCGTGGCGGGTGTGGTGGCCGGGTTGGCCATGCTCGGCGGGCTCGCGCTGGTGTTGGCGGCCTTCTTCTGGGTCGGCGCGTGAGCGACCACGAGCGCCTCGACGTCCCCGAGGAGCTGCGCCCCCACCCGTTCGAGGACGACGCCCCGCCGCGCCGCAGCGTCGGCGTCCGGGTCGCGGTCGTCGTCGTGGTGCTGGCGCTGATCCTGATGACCGTCGGCGTCTGGATCGTCCAGTCGGGGATCATCTTCCCGATGTGAGCGCGGCCGCGAGCCCCTGGTCGAGCGAGAGCCGGGGGTACAGCGTCGCCTGGAACACGTGGTACAGGTCGGGCTTGCCGTCCCAGGTGACCAGCACGGGCCGTCCGTCACCGTCGACCTCGGAGTGCCACCCACCCCGCTCGTGGTCGACGAAGTGGGCCTGCGCCTGCTGCCAGACCCGGCCGTACAGCTCCTGCCAGCGGTCCTCGCCGGTGGCCAGCACGAGCGCGTGCAGCGCACCGGTCGCCTCGGCCATCGGCCAGAAGAAGCGTGCGTCGACGACCGGTGTCCCATCCCAGTCGACGGTGTAGACGAAGCCGGGCTCGTGCCAGCCGTCGGCGAACGCGCCCTCGACGAGCGTGCGGGCGGCGTCGAGCAGCCACTCCTGGCCCGTGATGCCGTACAACTGCAGGTCGAGCTTGGCCCACTCCAGCCAGTGCCCGACCCTCGACCCGTACGGCCGGAACGGGTGGTTCGGCACCTCCCGGTTGTAGTCCCGCACGGGCGTCCAGCCTTGGTCGAAGTGCTCCACGAGCCGGTACTCCCCGGACGCCGCGGGCCCCGACAGCCGCCGGGCCAGCCGCAGCGCCCGGTCGAGGAAGACGTCGTCACCGAAGGCCTCGTACGCGGCGAGGTAGGCCTCGGTCAGGTGCATGTTGCCGTTGAGCCCGCGGTAGGGGTCGGGATTGGCGAAGGTCCGGTCGAGCGAGTCGAGGCCCGCGCCGTCGGCCTCCACCCAGTAGTGCCGGTCGATGAGTTCGGACGCCTCGCGGGCCAGTCGCTCCCCCTCGGCGAACCCGGCCTGGGCGACGCTGCTGCCGGCCAGCAGGACGTGCGCGTGCCCGTACAGCTCCTTGCGGTCGTCGACCCCGTCGGGCATGACCGCGTTGAACCACCCGCCGTGCTCGTCGTCGTGGCCGGGGCCGTCAGAGCAGGGCGATCCGACGCCCGCGTCCTGACCCCACACGAGAGCGACCCGCGGCACTACGCCGGGGGTCGCTGTCGCGTGTCACCAGACCCAGACGGCGATGCCCCCGCGCTCGGCCTCCATCACGACCTGGTTGCCCTCGACCCGGATCCCGCTGCCGAGCGCCAGGCGGCCGGACTCGATGCCCGGCAGCAGCGCCGTCGGAACGGTCTTCTGCCCGGTCGCCTCGCGAGCGGCGACCACCAGCGCCGACCCCTGCCGCGACTCACGCACGAACGCGACGGCGTCCTCCGTCGCCCCGATCCAGCGCAGACCGCCGTGGCGGAGGGCGTGCGAGTCGCGCCGCAGCGCGCCCAGCTCGCGCACTGCCTGGAGGGTGCCGGTCGCCCACGTCTCCTCGGCCTGCCACGGGAAGGGGCGGCGCCCGTACTCGCCGGTCTCACCGACCAGACCGATCTCGTCGCCGTAGTAGACCATCGGCACGCCGGGCAGCGTGTGGGCCAGGCCCAGCGCGGCGATGGCGCGACCCTCGTCGCCCACCCGCCAGCGGATCCGACCCGTGTCGTGGCTGCCCACGATGTTGAAGGACGCCGTCGTCACGGCCCAGGGGACCTGCGCCATGAACTCCGCCATCGTCTCGATCATCGCCGGTCCGTCGATCGACGGCAGCAGCCGCGTCACCGAGAAGTGGGCGTCCTCGGCATTGGTCGAAGGCCGCTCGAGCCAGCCCCACACGGGCCGGGAGAACGCTGCGTAGTTCATGGCGCCGTGCCAGGTGCTGCCGTCGACGTCGTGGTGGAGGTCGTAGAAGTGCTCGGCCACCAGCCAGCGGTCGCCCTCGGCGTCGACGGCGGCGCGGGTCCGCGCGGCGACCTCGCGGTTGAGGTCGATCCCGCCCAGGCGGCCGGTCATGTTGGCCACGTCGATGCGCCACCCGTCGAGCCCGAACCGTAGCCAGCGTCGGATTACGCCATCCTCGCCGTAGAGGTGCTCGGTGAGCCCGGGCGAGGCGTGGTTGAGCTTGGGCAGCGACTTGAACCCGAGCCAGCAGGCGTAGCCGGGGTACTCGTCGGTCCAGTAGTAGAAGTCGCGCTCGGGGGCGTTCCCATCGTTCTGCGCGGCGAGGAACCACTCGTGCGTCGCGCCGGTGTGGTTGGCGGTGAAGTCGCCCATCACCCGGATGCCGCGGGCGTGGCAGGCGTCGATGAGCCGGCGCATGGCGTCGTCGCCGCCCAGCAGGTCGTCGATCCGGTCGAACGTGCTGGCGTTGTAGCGGTGGTTGGTGTCGGCCGGGAACGCGGGTGTGAGGTAGAGCACGGTCGCGCCCAGCGAGGCGATGTGGTCGAGGCGCTCGATGATGCCGTCGAGGTCGCCGCCGTAGATCTGGCGGTGTTGCTGCTGGTCGTAGGTGCGCAGCGGCTCGTCCCAGCGGGCGCCATGTGCCCACTCGGGAGTCGGCCGCACGTCGGCGCGGGCGCTGCGCGCGAACCGGTCGGGGAAGACCTGGTAGACGACGGCGTCGGCCACCCAGGCGGGCGCGGCGGTGGTGATGAGGCGGAAGTCGGCCGCGTCGGTGACGTCTCGACGGTGGACGCCGGAGCCGTTCAGCCAAGCGGTGCCGCCGTCGGCCATGACGAGGAACCAGCGGTACTGGAGGGTCAGGTTGTCCACCAGCACCCGGGCGGCCCACCACTCGTCGGGCCCGGGCCCGTCGGTGGGCGCGGCTGCGACGAACGCCGCCTCGCCGTCGTGCATGTGCCGCAGGTGCACCGCTGCCACCTGGCCGGCGGGCACGCGCACGCGCAGTTCGACGGTGTCGCCCCGGTGGGGGTGGGGGTCCGAGACGTAGAGCTCGGAGGGGTCGTGGTGGGGCTGGCCGAGGAAGGTCACGGCGACCACCCTAGACCGGGGCTCAGGAGTGGGCCACCGCCAGATCGACGGTCAGCGCGGCGGACCATCCGAACACCGTCGTGGCCCTCGGGGGCTTGACCCCGGTGTCGGGGCGGAAGTACTCGTTGGGTCCTTGCGCCGCGACCAGTTCGAGGGTCGCGCGCTCAAGGCGTTCGGCCTTGTCGATCAGCCCTTGGCGGCGAAGCCCCTGCGCGACGAGCCAGTTGGTGTTGACCCAGACGGGGCCGCGCCACATCCGGGTCTCGGAGAAGTCGGGGTCGCGCACGGCCACGGTCGGGAGCGGATGCGCGGTCGCGAACCTGGTCGGGTCCTCGATGGCTGCGACGATGCCGTCCACGAGGTGCGGCGGCAGGCCGTCGGCCAGCAGCGGCATGAGCGAGACGATGGCCTCGGAGGCGACGACGTCGCCCGCCTCGCCGACGCTGGGGAAGAACTCCCCGTTCCACGACTCGATGAGGGCCGCCAGCTCGGCATCGGCGCGGGCGGTACAGCGCTCGGCCTCCGCGTCGCGGCCGCGCTCGCGCAGCCAGCCGGCCATGAGCCGGTCCGCCAAGACGAGGTAGGCCGACAGGTCGGGGGAGACGAGGATCGCCTCGTGGTCGAAGATCGGGGAGTCGTCCAGGCCTGACGAGTAGGGGTGCAGGTAGGCGGGGCGGCCGGCCGGGGCCGAGTCGCGGTACCACCACTCCTGCGCCGCCAGCATCGTGGCGAGGAACTCGTCGACGACCGACTGGTCACCCATGAGGGCCACGGCCAGCGCCGTGAGCGGCGGCTTGGTGAGGGGGACGGCGGTGTGGGCGAGGCTGGGGGAGGCCATCGCACGGAGATTCTCGAGGTCGCCCGGGGGGGGAGGTCGTCGGAGGAGGCGAGGATGCCGTCCTCGTGCACGACGTCGGGCAGTTGGCCGGAGGTGCTGGGGTGGGCGAGCGCGATGCGCAGCTGCTCGCGGGCGAGGCCGGGATCGCCGTGGCGCAACCCGATCGCCATGAAGTAGGCGTCCCACTGCCACAGGCCCACGTAGCCGATCTTCGAGGGCACGACGGCGCGGTTCAGCCCGGCTGGGGCGTCGAGGACGAGGGTGTTCACCCCGAGGGTCCACCACGCGAAGCGGGTCACGTCGCGCCACCGTGGGTCGACGGCGGGGCAACGCGCCAGCCACTCCGCAAGGTCGGCGATCACGCCGGCAGGTGGTTCGGCGGGGTGGATGAAGGATGCCTCGCCGAGCGCCGGGCCGGGCACGTGATCCACGGACCAGCCGTCGGGCAGACCGACGGCGTGGCCGTCGTTGCCGATCCAGTGGTAGCCGCCCTCGGCGCGGCACACCTCGGGGGCGTAGAAGTCGAGCAGCTGCGTGCGGTGGTCCTCCAGCCACGCGAGGTGGGCGGGGTCGCCCCACGTGGCGATCGGTGCGGTCGACATCGGTGTCCTCCTTGGCACGCACTGTCTCACACCGGCGTGTTCCCGTTGCGGCGGCGGACGACCAGCCTCACGCGCGCGCCCGCAGGCGCCCCTCGACCACCTCCTGGCAGAGGTCGACGGTCTCGGGCAGCAGGTCGACGCCGAGCGTGCGTGCGGTGCGGGTGACGCGGGCCACGAGGCGTACGACCTCGTCGGCGCGGCCGGCCGCGTGCTCGGTGCGGATCCGCTCCCCCAGCAGCAGCTCGTCGTCGGGCGCGGCCACGAGTGCACGGTTGGCCGCCCAGCGGCTGGTGTCCAGGTCGCCGCGCTCCCGGGCGGCGCGCGCGGCCATGACCCCGACGTCGCGGACCAGCGCCGCCGCGTCGGTGCGGAACTCCTCGGCCCAGCCCCACTGGCCCGGCGCCGCGTCGGCCAGGGGTGCCCCGCGCACCAGCTCCAGGGCGGCGAGCAGGCGGTCGAGCGGCTGGCGGTTCACGCCGCCGGCGGTGAGCAGGAGCAGCTCGTCCCAGTCGGAGGTGACCTCGTCGTGGAGCCTGATCCGCCCCGAGTACGCGTCGGGCAGGTAGAGGTCGCCCGCGGCGTCGGCGCCGAGCCAGGTGCGCAGGCGGCTCATGTTCGAACGCCGGGTGCCGTCGGCCACGAGCAGGGCCGCGCCCATCTGCTGCGGGGTGCTGCCCGGGTGGAGCAGCAGCCACGCGCAGTACTCGACGCACTGGCGCACCGCCCGGCCCGGCGGGGTTCCGGCGGTGTCGACCAGTTCGACGGGGCCGAGCAGGTTCAGGCGCGGGCCGGTCTTCGGGGCCGGGTCCGGCACGGGACGCAGGGCGATGATGTTCACGTCGTCCTCCGAGGGGGACTGCCACCACGGGGCGCGCTCGGTGGTGGCGTCGTTGGCGAGGCGGTACAGGTCGGCGAGCGCCCGGCGCGTGCCGGCCGGGACCCGCTGCGGGGTGATCTCGGTGTCGGGGTCGGCGAGGCGGCGCACTCCCCCCGACGTCGACAGCACCCAGTCGATGGACGTCCCGCGGTCCGCATCGACCACCGCCACGGCCGCCACGCCGCACGGGTTGCCGGAGACGGCGGCCTCGAGCCGAGCGAGCTGGTCGGCGTCGGGCGCGACCTCGAACAGGACCACCTGGGCCGACCACCCCTCGGCGAGGTCGGGGTCGAGGCGTCCGCCGTCCCACCCACCCTCGGCGATGAAGCGCGAGCGCTGCCGGACGAGCCGCTCCACGGTGGCCACGCCGTCCTCGACCTCGCGGTCGCAGACGATGCGGCCCTCCCCGGCGGCGTCGGCGAACTGCGGGTCGGCGGTGACGACCAGCAGGCCCAGCTCGGACGCCCACGGCGCGCACGCCAGCTCGACGAGCATCGCCGACAGCACCTCGGACGCCTCACCACCCTCGTCGCGCAGCCCGAGCACGCCGGCCGACATGACGTCGACCATCACGAGGTGGCCGGGCTCACGCTCCCCGAGCGTCACCAACGCCGGCCAGGCGACGGGGTGGTCGACGTCAGCGAGGGTCGCCAGCACGGACCAGCGCACCGCGACGCTCTCGCCCAGCAGCGTGAACCCGTCGGGCACCGAGGACGGCTGCGCGCGCAGCACGAACTCCAGGTCGTCGGGACCGACCAGCGCGTGCACCAGCGTGGGCGCGGGCTGGCCCGCCTGCCACCAGTGGTGGGCGAGCAGACGCAGCGCGCGCTCGAGCAGGCGCGAGCGGTCAGGGCCCGCCTCGGCGGGAACGGTCTGGGCCAGGGCGGCCTCGTACCGGGAGAGCTCGCCGGTCGGCTGGGCGTAGCGCCGGCCCAGCGGCCGCGCCTGCGCCTGCACCCGGCGCCGCACCCCGATGCCGCCGATCACGGCGGCGGCCGACAGGGCGGTCATCCCGCCCAGCAGGCCGGCGGCGGGCCCAGCGTCGGTCTCGGGGGCGAGCAGGGACGCCGTGGGCCCGGCCGAGCCGGTGGTGGCGCCAGCCTCGGCCGGGGCGTCGACGGAATCGGCGCCGCTGTAAGCGCCGGTGCCGGCGGCACTGTCCTCGCCGGCGGCCTCGGGGGCCGACTCCGGCAGGGGCACCGGGGCCGGGGCGACCGGGACCACACCCGCCTGCCAGACCATCGGCACCTTGAGCACCCAGCCGGGGAGGATGAGGTCGGGGTCGGCGATGCGCGCGGTGTTGAGCGCGTGGATCTCGGGCCAGCGGTCGGGGTCGCCGAGGTGGGTGCGGGCGATGCCGCTCAGGGTGTCGCCGGTGCGCACGGTGACGAGCACCACCGGGTCGGGCACCGACAGCACCGTGCCGGGCACCAGCCGCGCCATCGGGTCGGACTGCAACGACGGGTTGGCGGCGACGATCGTGCGCCAGCGTGCGCCCTCGCCGTAGTAGCGCTCGGCGAGGCTCCAGAGCTCATCACCCGGGGCGACGGTGTGGGTCGGGCCCGTCGCGACCGCGGGGGCCTCGACCACCTGGGCCAGCGCGACCGGCTGGGGCTGGGCGACCGGCACCGCCTGTTGGGTGACCGACGCCACGGGCGGCGGGGCCGCGTGGGCGAGCGAGGCCGCCCCGGAGGCGAGGATGGTGGTGACCAGGGCCGAGGCGACCGCGCGCGGGAGCGCGAACCCGGGCAGGGTGAACCGGACGCGGCGCCCGGCCAGCGCGCTGGCGAACTCGATGCCCAGCGCGGCGACCCACACCGCCCAGGCGAGCCACCCCACGACGGTCAGGGCGCCGAGCAGCACCCGGACGTCGGTGGCGCTCCACAGGCCGATGGCCGACCAGTCGGTGAAACCCCAGGCGAGCAGCAGCCACGGTGGCACCACGACGGTGGCGAGCACGGCGGCCAGGGCCAGGATGCGACGCATCATCAGCCTCTCCCTCGGTAGCGATCGAGTGTCGACGAGGCGTCGGCCTCGACGAGGATGGTGCCGGGGACCCCCGGCAGGAGCAGGTCGGCCATGGCGACCGGGCAGCGCACGGTGGTGCGCACCGTGCCCGGCTGGCCGACCGGGAGCGCGAACGCCCCGGTGTCGACGGTGAGCTGCCAGCCGCCCGCGCACCGCAGGTCGGAGCCCCCGGCGTCGGAGGCCACCACCGCGTGGGCGCGGGCCTGGGCCGAGTGGGCGTCGCGGGCCAGCGTCGCCGTCCGCGCCGCGGAGTCGGCCCACTGCTGGACGGAGATGCGGGCGAGCGCGAGGCGTCCGGCGCCCACGAGCAGCGCGATGATCACCACCAGCGCGGGCAACAGGATGGCCAGCTCGACCGAGATCGACATGCCGCGCTCGCCCCGGCGTCCGGTCGTCGTCATGGCCGGGTCACCTGCTCCCGGGGGCGGGTGGCCTGTTCGCGGACGCGGGTCTGGCCGAGGTCGACGAAGGTGGGCATGCGGCCGCGCACGGTGGCGCGGGCGTTGTTGGCGTCGACGACGAGCTGCACCTGGATGTCGGTGAGCCCCCCGCCGGAGGCGATCTCGGTGCCGAGGGCCCGGGCGTCCGCCTCGGACGCCCCCAGCAGCGCCGCCTCCTCAGCGGCCGCGATCGCGGCGTGGGAGGCGACGGTGCGCCCGTACGCCCACAGACCGACCTGGATCGCGCCCAGGACGGTGAGCAGGATGACGGGGACGAGGATCGCCCACTGCACGGACCCCGACATCCCTCTGTCGGGGCGGTTCACTACGGGCCGCCGGTGATCGTGACGCCGCCGCCGGACAGCTTCGACTGCACGAAGTTCCAGACCCCGATGCCGATCGCGCCGGCCACGAGGATGGCCGCGGCGACGAGCAGCGCCTGCTCGGTGGACTGGGACAGGCCGCGCTCGTCGCGGGGGCGCAGCAGCGCGCGCAGCCGCGTGGGGACCAGGTGGGCCGTGCCGACGGCACGGTGGACCAGGGCAGTGTTCAACAAGGACGTGGTGGACATGTGACGGTTCTCCTTCGGGGGTGGTGGGTGGGTCAACCGCTACTGACGAGTGTAAGGAGCGGGGGCACGAGAAAGAACAAACCGAAGACGAGGCTGGGGACAACCATCCACATCGTCATCCGTTCCGAGACCTCGGAGGCCGCCATCTTCATGGCGGTGAGGTGGCCGTCGCGCAGCTCCTTGACGCGGGCGCGCAGGGCGGTCGAGAGCGAGGCCCCCGACTCGTCGAGGCGCATCACATCGGCGAGGTCGCGCAGGGCGGGCAGGTCGAGCTCGCGGCCGAGCTCCTTGAGGTCGGTGTAGGGTGCGCGCTGCTGGAGCCGGGCGCGCTCGAGTGCCGCGCGGATGTCGGCGAACACCGGGACGTCGGAGAGTGCCGCGGCCGCGTGCAGGGCCTGGGTGCCCGACTGGTTGGCCAGCCGCTCGAGGGTGACGAGGTCGAAGAAGGCCAGCAGGGCCTCGGTGGCGTCCTCGGACGCCTCGGCGCTGGCGCCGCGCAGCATCAGGTCGGGCGTGACGAAGCCCACGATCGCCAGCGCGAGGCTGAACACGACCGGCATCAACGGGGACTCCCCGAACCCGAGCCACAGCACCATCCCCACGACGAGCGGCAGCAGGAACCCGCCCGCCGCGGCGAGCAGCTTGTAGGCGTAGTGCCGGGTCAGCGAGCGGCCGCGCAGGCGCAGCTGGCGCTCCAGGTCGGGCGGCGCGACGACCTGGCGCGAACGGACCCACCACTCCCCCAGCCGCTCGACGCCCTGCGCACCCGACGCGTCCTCGACCGGCGTGATGGCTGGCGCCCGGTCGGTCAACACGGCGAGCGCGTCGCCGAGGCGGGCGTGCTGGGGCCGGAACGACGCAACGACGAGCACGAGCCCGAGCGCGAGCACCGCCCCGGGCAGGATCAGCGAGAGGGCCGTCACGACAGGCTCCTCAGGATGCGGTGGCGCTCGCGGGGCAGCGTCATCTTGCGCAGCATGACCAGCGAGCCGACGTAGGCGGCGATCAGCCCGGCGAGCAGCGCCTGCCCGACCGGGGTGCCGTAGGGGGCGAAGAAGTCGCGCGCCAGGAGCAGCGACCCGCTGAGCAGCACCAGCGTGATGATCGTCACCTGCTTGACGACCGCGCGGGGCTTCGAGCGCTCCGACTCGATCTCGCGCAGCGCCTTGAGCCGCTCCTGGATGGTGTCGGCCAGGGCGGCGAGGGTCGACGTGGCGCCCGTCCCGCCGCGGTGGGCGGCCAGGACGAGGCTGGCCAGCACCGCGTCCGCGTCGGGCGAGTCGAGGTCGTCGGCCAGCGCCAGCAGCGCCTGCGGGGCGGGCCAGCGATCGTCCAGCCGTCGGATGAGCAGGACCAGGTGGTCCGCCAACAGGGGCGGGGGCGTCCGGGCCGACAGCCGCAGCGCGTCGGTGATCGACTTGCCCGTGGCCATCGTGGCCGTCATGCCGCGCACCCAGCGGTCGAGGGCCTGCAGCAGCTCGATCTGGTCCTGCTTGGGCGCCGACAGCAGGTGCGGCACGCCGACCACCGCGACCGGCACCACGACGAGCATCAGGGGCCAGCCCGTCCACAGGGTGGCCACCACCCCGGCGACCAGTCCGACAGCGATCGTCAGGCGGGAGCGCTTGGACAACCCGGCCAGCTTGTCCACAGCCTTCTTCCACAGGCCTGTGGACGCCCCGGCCCGCCGCGGCCGCTGCACCAGCACCCCCGCGGCGACCGCCGCCAGGATGACGATGCCGCCCACGAGGAGCATGGCGGCCAGGACGGCGAGGAGGAGGGTCACGGTTCTGCCCGCCAGCTCGCGAGGAAGGGCGACAGCTCGTCCATCATGCGGGGCTCGGGCTGGAACCGCTCCGACGTGCCGGGGGTCTCGGCTTGGTAGACGAGGTGCGACACGGGCCGGTTGCCCTCGACCGCCCCGGTGAGGGCGATGACCTGCGAGACCTGGCGGGTCCGGACCCCGCCGCGCCAGGTGTCGTCCACCAGGTGCACGTGCACGATCAGCCCGATGTGGAGGGCGATCTGCCGGTAGGCCTCGTCGACGCTGAGCACGCCGGCCTGCGCGACGCGGGCCGCCAGGCGGTCCATGGTCGAGACCGCCGAGTGGGAGTGGGTCGTGCTCAGCGTTCCCGCGCCCGACTGCATGGCCTCGAACATCGCCCCGGCCTCCACACCGCGGACCTCGCCGACGACCAGGCGGGCCAGGTTCTGGCGCAGCGCCTCGGGGATCAGCTCGGCGACGGAGAACTCGCCCACGTGGCGTCCGTCGGTCACCTCGCCCAGGCCGACGCGGGCCTGCAGGGCCAGCATGTTGCGGCGTCCGGGCTGGAGGTGGGTGAGCAGCTCGTAGTCGGTCTCGAGGGTGCCGAACCGCTCGTTGTGCGGGATGGAGGCGATCAGGGCCCGCAGCAGGGTCGTCTTGCCCGCGCCCTGGTCGCCGGCAATGACGATCGAGGTGCGGTTGAGCACCGCCGCGTGCAGGAGGCGGCCGACGTCGTCGGGCATCATGCCGCGGTCGACCAACTCGGGCAGGTCGATGGTCGTCAGGATGTGCTGACGGATGACGATCGACGGCCGGAAGCTCAATCCAAAGCCGATCGCGTGCAGGCGGTGCCGATCACCGAGGGCCAGCGTCATCGTGGGGTGCGCGTCGTCGAACGGGCGCGGCGGGTTCACCGACTCGCCCAGGAACCGGATGGCCTCGATCAGCTCCTCGTCGGAGTCGGCCACGGGCGGCAGCTCGACGCGGTGCCCGTCGCCGTACTGCACCACGACCGAGTCGCAGCCGTGGATCTCGATGTTCTCCACGTCGGGCATCTCGAACAGGGGCTGCAGGCGGCCGTAGCCGAAGATCGCGTCTTCGAGGGCGTCGGCGTAGGTGTGCTCGCGCTCGACGGTCCACATCTCGCCGAGGTGGGTCTGGTCCTCGGCCCACTGGTGGACGATCCGGCTGATGATCGACCGGGCGAGCAGCCGGCGGTCGGCGTCGGGCATCGGATTCCCGGTGCGCTCGGCGTGGGCCTCGGTCTCGCGGGTGACCTCGTCGGAGACGCGGCGGCGCAGCACGACGACCAGGCCCCAGTCGACCTCCTCGTCGCCGGGAAGCGGCGCGGCCGCACGCCGCAGGTCGTCGACCGGCACCGCGAAGGGCTGCTCGGGACCCGCCAGCAACGGGATGTCGGCGAGGCGGCGCATGGCCGCCGTCGGGTTCACGAGGCCTCCTCGAGGCGTCCGGCGTGCATGGCCTCGCTGAGGGCGGCGGCCGCGCGCTCGAACGAGCGGGCGAGGGCGGTGCGCGCCCAGCGCTTTCCGACCGGCGCACCCTCGTTGAGCTCTCCGGCGGAGGCCGCGTCCCACGCCACCTCGGCCAGCACCGGCACGCCGAACTGCTCGGCGACCTCGCGCACCCCGTACGGGCGGCCGGGGCCGACGACGACGAGCCCCACGCGGCCGGGCGCGCCCGACTCGACGAGCGGCGCCAGGTGCAGCGGCAGCGCGGCCAGGGAGGCGAGCGAGGTGCGGCAGACCAGGCCCACGGCGTCCGCGCCCGCGACCAAGTTGGCCGGCAGGCCGCGGTGGCCGGTGCGGCCGGCGTCCACCACCACGTCGAAGGACGCCTCGCGCGCGGCCGCGACGACCGACGGCCAAGCCCCCTCGAAGAGGTCCACGGACCCGAGGTGGGTGAAGCCGGGGACGAACCGGCGCTCGCCGGGGGCGTCCTGACCTGGTGGGCGCGGCAGGTCGGGCAGCGGGCGCCACTCGGCGGCCAGCGCGGCCGCCATCGACGAGCGCTCGCGGTGCGCCTGCAGGAGGCCCTGCATGCCGTTGCCGCGGGTGGACTGCCCGCTCAGGTACCCGGCCAGGATCGAGTGGGGGGCCGAGCGGTCGGCGTCGACGAGCACGGCGTCGCGCGGCCAGGCCAGGGTCAGCCCCAGCGCCGTGGTCGACACCCCGGGAGCCCCGGCGGCGGAGGTGAGGACGAGGAGGCTCATCGGCCGTTGCCCGTCTGGACCAGCGCCACCCGGTCGGCCGCGGCGAGGCGCGCCACGAGCTCGGAGGAGGCGCTGGGCACGGCGAGCGCGAACAGGGTCGACCCGTCGGGCTGGGTGCCGGCGTCGCCGACGAGGGTGGCGGGCACGCTGGCGGGCAGTTCCTCCCCGACGGCCCCGCCCTGCGCGGGCAGCGCGACGACGAGCACGGTCGTGCCGGGGCGCAGGTCGGTGGTCGGGAACCGTCCCGGGGCCAGCCGCAGGCCCACCCGGGAGCTGCCCAGGGGCACGTCGGCGTCCCCCCACGACCCGTCGACGAGCAGGCTGCCGCCGGGCAGGTCGGTGACCGCCGCCCGGCCGACGACCTCGGACGCCCGCGCGTCGGGCACGGTGCGCACATCGAGGCCGGCCCCCACCTGGACCACCGAGAGGTCGGCGGCCTGGATGACCTCGCCGCGGTGGATGGTGCGGTTGACCCGCAGCACGGGGTCGGACGCCGCGACCTGCAGGTAAACGAACGCCGAGGCGAGGCCGCCGAGGGACACGGCGAGGATGCCCGCGACCAGCCACACGGGGCTGCGACGGAGGCGAACACGCGGACGCGCGGCGGCGTCCGGAACGGGGGTTTCCATGGGGGTGGGTCCTTGTTCCTGGGGGTACGTCGTGATCGAGGGTAGGCAACCACCCAGGGGAAATGCCACCCATTCCAGTCCGTGGGCTGTGGATGGAGTGGTCGACGCCCAGCAGGTGGACCGATTCCTCCCACGAACCGGGATCTGGTGCCCGACACCAATTCGCGGGGTACCCTGATTGGTGAAATCTTCGTGACATCGCCGTCTGAGAAGGAAGAACGCATGGGTCGCCAGCCAACCTCCGCCGTCTCGGTGGATGCGATCACGCTGAGGTACAACAACGAGACCCGGCAGGTCGAGATCGGCGTCTCCAAGCGCATGTCCGAGCCGTACATCGACCAGCTGGCCCTGCCGGGCGTCACGCTGTGGGAGGGCGAACGCCTCGCCGAGGCCGCCCAGCGCGCGGTGCAGACCAAGCTTGGCCTGGGCGTCCGGGGCCTCGGGCAGCTGACCGTGTTCGACGAGCCCCACCGCGACCCGCGCGGCCAGACCCTGTCGGTCGCGATGTGGGCGGTCGCCGACCACCCGGCCGATGCCCCCGACTACGTGCAGTGGCACCCGATCGACGACCTGCCGCCCCTGGCCTTCGACCACAACCGCATGGTCGACTCGTGCCGCCCGCTGCTGGTCGACCGGCTGTGGCGCGACCTCACGTTCACGCGCGCGCTGACCGGCCCCACATTCCCGGTGTCCGCGGCCGTGGCGATCACGCGGTCGCTGACCGGTACCTCCCCCGACCGCGGCAACCTCAACCGTCGCCTCGCCTCCGTGCGCGGCCTGGGCATCAGCCACAAGCGCGTCGTCCTCGGCCGCGGCCGCCCCGGCACGCTGTGGGAGTGGCAGAGCACCCACATGGAGCCCGAGTCGGCGGACATCGCCTGATCGGCGACGCGTCAGCGGCCGCGCAGCAAACCCGCTCGCTCGGCGATGACGGCGACGCCCACACGATTGCGGGCGCCCAGCTTGTCCTGCGCAGCGCCGAGGTGCGTCTTGACCGTCGCCTCGGAGATGTAGAGCCGCTGACCGACCTCGGCGTTGCCCAGGCCCTCGGCCACGGCGACGACCACGTCGCGCTCGCGGTCGGTGAGGGTCGCGACCGCCTCCTCGGCGGTGCGCCGTGCGGCCGCGTCGGAGGAGCGACCCAGGTGGTCGAGCAGCTGGCGCGTCGAGCGTGGGGAGAGGACGGCGTCCCCGTTCACGACCGCCCGCACCGCGCCCAGGATCTCGGCCGGGGCGGCCGTCTTGAGCAGGAACCCGGACGCCCCCGCGTCGAGGGTGCGGACCACGGCGTCGTCCACATCCCACGTCGTCAGGGCCACGACGTGCGGCGGGTCGGGTAGGGCGCGCACGAGGCGGGTGGCGTCGACGCCGCTGACGCGGGGCATCCGCAGGTCCATGAGCACGACGTCGGGCTGAGATGCGCGCACGGCGGCCACGACCTCGTCGCCGTCACCGGCCTCACCCACGACCGTGAGGTCGTCGGCGCTGTCGAGCAGGAAGCGCAGGCCGGCCCGCACGAGCGGGTCGTCGTCGACGAGCAGCACACGAATGGGCACGAGCCGCATCCTAGGGCGCGGCTCCGACAACGCGCCGGGGCCGAGGCCCGCGGCAACTCAGCCCGAGACCGCCTCCCGCCACGGGAGTTCCACCCGCACGCGGAACACGGTGCCGTCCTGGTCGAGGCCGTAGCGCAGGTGCCCACCGAGCAATTCGGCCCGTTCGGCGATGCCCTTCAGGCCGCGCGCCGTCCCGGGCGGCCCGGCCGCACCACCGACGTAGCGGTTGCGCGCCTCGATGACGATCCCGGACGCCGGCCCACCCTCGACGACCAGCTCCACCGGCTGCCCCGGGGCGTGCTTGCGCGCGTTGGTCAGCACCTCCTGGACGATGCGGTACACAGCACGCGACAGCTGCGGGTCGGCGCGGTCGGGCTCGGAGACGAAGATCGACGAGCTCACCACCTGCCCGGCGCCGAAGGAGTCGCGGACCACCTCGGTCAGCCGCGACAGCGGGATCACCGGCGGGTCCTCCCCCAGCGGCTCGCGCAGCACGTGCAGGAGGCCGCGCAGGTCGTCCATCGCCTCGCCGGCGCTCTGCCGCACGAGGCTCGCCGACTGCTGCAGCCGTGGGTCGTCACCCGCGTTCAGCTCGAGCGCGCCCGCGTGCAGGTTCAGCAGCGACAGGCGGTGGCCCATCGCGTCGTGCACCTCGCGGGCGATGCGCTCCCGCTCCTGTCGGCGGGCGGCCTCGTCGCCCAGCCGCCCGGACGCCTCGCGCTCGACCTCCACCTCACCCACCGCCTGCATGTTCTGGCGGCGCAGCCGGACCAGGAACCCCGTACCGATGGCCAGGCCCAGCCCGAGGACCGCCACCGTCGCCACCGCCCACGCGGAGACGTTGACGTGGGCGAGCGGGTCGGACGCGTCGCCGGTCGGGCCCAGGATGGTCTTGATCACCGACGCCTGCCGCGGTTGGGCCAGCGCGTCGGCGACGACCACCCACGTCGAGGTCGCGGCCACCAGCGCTGTGGTCGCCCACACGGCCGGGCCGCGCCGCCGACCGATCAGCGCCGCCAGGAACGCGAACGCCAGCAGGTTGCCGATCGGGACCACGAGGGGCACCACAGCCGCCGCGATCGTGAGCACGAACGGGTACCGGTGGCGCCAGAACAGGGCGGCCGGGGCCGCGACGGCGACGAGCAGGGCGAACATGGCCCCGAGGACGGTGGCCCCGTCGGGATCCTTCCCCGACATGGCCGACCCCAGCGGCGAGAACACCACCGAGACGATGCCCAGGAGCCCGATCGGCACGGCGAACAGCAGCGTCCGCCACCACGGGGGGCGGGCACCGTCGCCGACCAGCTCGTACTCCAACACAGCCCTCATCGTAGGGACGCCGGCCGACAATTCCCCTCCCCCGATCGGCTGCCGACAAGGACCTCGGACGAGCCGATCGGCGGAGGCCACCGCAGCCGACCCGTCGATGTGCCGGCAGCTCCCGCGGCAGTGGGATGGAGACGTGTCCCAGTCAGGGACGACGACGTGAAGGAGTGCCCGATGTCCCAGACCCAGCCCGGCCAGGTCCCCCCGTTCCCCGGGGCCCAGCCGCCGCCCGCCGCCAAGCCGAAGAAGCCGTGGTTCAAGAAGTGGTGGGTGTGGGTGCTCGCCGTGCTCGTGCTCGTCGGCATCGGCAACGCCCTCGGTGGCGGTGGTGGCGACAAGGCAGCCGCGCCGAGCCAGTCGGTCAGCACCCCTGCTCCGGCCGGCTCACCGGACGCTGCAGCCCCGGCCGCGTCCGAGGCCCCCGCCGAGCCGGCCCAGGAGCCCGCGAAGGAGCGCCTCACGCTTGAGGACGGCTGGGAGATCGACCGGTCCAACCCGTTCGCCATCTTCATCACGGGCTACGTGGCCAACAACAGCGACCGCCCGGTCGACACCTACGTGCAGATCACGTTCGACACCCTCGACAAGGAGGGCGCCAACGTCGGCACCTGCATCGCGAACACGAACACCATCGACGCCCAGGGCAAGTGGAAGTTCAAGGCGATGTGCACCGGCGAGGCCGAGGAGATCGAGACCGTCCGGTTCAAGGACATCACGGGCTTCTGACCCACCCCCCGACGCGACCGCTCCCGAACTGCCCCACGGCTGGGGCGGTTCGGGAGCGGTTCTGTTCAGGTGTCCGGACGCCGCGGGTGCGGCCCGGTGTCAGCCCTTGTGGCGGGGCTTCTTGAACTTCTTGTCGGCGTTGAAGCCGGACTTCTTGAACGGCTTGTCACGGAAGGGACGATCACCGCGGTCACGCGCCGGACGGTCACCCCAGCTGCGGTCACCCCGGTCACCGCGATCTCCACGGTCATCACGGTCATCACGGTCATCACGGTCGCGCTCCCGCGTTCGGTCGCGCACGAACGAGGGACCCTCGTCGCGCTGCAGCTCGATCAGCTTGCCCGACACACGCGTGCGGGAGAGCTTGTCGAGCACGGAGGACGGCAGGTCCGGGGGCAGCTCGATGATCGAGTGGTCGCCGCGGATGTTGATCCGGCCCATGTCGGCGCTGGTCAGGCCACCCTCGTTGGCGAGGGCGCCCACGATCTGGCGCGGGGTGATGCGGTGGCGGCGTCCGACGGCGACGCGCCACGGCACGAGGTCGCCGGTCGGGCGCGGGCGGCGCTCGTGCACCGTCCCGTCGCGAGGACCATCGGTGCCACGATCGCGGTCGCGCGTGCCGCGTCCGGCCTTGTCCTCGCGGAAGCGCTCGTCGCGACGCTCCTGCTCGGGGTCGAGCAGCATCGGCTCGTCGCCCTGCATGACCGCGGCCAGGGCGGCGGCGACGTCGACCTCGGGCACGTCGTACTCGTTGACGTAGTGCGCCACCACGTCGCGGAAGAAGTCGATCTTCTCCTGCTGGCCGAGCGCCGCGGTGATCGCGTCGTCGAACCGCGACAGGCGGGTGGCGTTGATGTCGTCGGCCGTCGGGAGCGGCATGTGCGACAGCTCCTGGCCGGTCGCCCGCTCGATCGCGCGCAGCAGGTGGCGCTCGCGCGGGGTGACGAACGAGATCGCGTCGCCCGAACGACCGGCGCGGCCGGTACGGCCGATGCGGTGCACGTAGCTCTCGGTGTCGGTGGGGATGTCGAAGTTCACCACGTGCGAGATGCGGTCGACGTCCAGCCCGCGCGCGGCGACGTCGGTGGCGACGAGCACGTCGAGCTTGGCGGCCTTGAGCTGGTTGATGGTGCGCTCGCGGGCGGCCTGGGGCAGGTCGCCGTTGATGGCGGCAGCGCTGATGCCGCGGGCGCGCAGCTTCTCGGCGACCGTCTCGGTCTCGTTCTTGGTGCGGACGAACACGATCATGCCGTCGAAGTTCTCGACCTCGAGGATGCGGGTGAGGGCGTCCAGCTTCTGGGGGTAGCTGACGATCGTGTACCGGTGGGTCACGTTGGTCGCGGTGGCCGTCTTGCCCTTGACCGAGATCTCGACCGGGTCGGTGAGGTAGGTCGCGGCCAGCTTGCGGATCGACGGCGGCATCGTCGCCGAGAACAGCGCCACCTGCTTGTCGGCGGGGGTGTCCGCGAGGATCTTCTCGACGTCCTCGGCGAAGCCCATGTTGAGCATCTCGTCGGCCTCGTCGAGGACGAGGTACTCCAGCTGGGTGAGGTCGAGCGTGCCGCGGTCGAGGTGGTCCATGACGCGGCCGGGCGTGCCGACGACCACGTCGACGCCCCGGGCGAGCGCCGACAGCTGGACGCCGTAGCCCTGCCCGCCGTACACCGGCAGCAGGCGCACCTTGAGGTGGGCGGCGTAGGTCTCGAAGGCCTCCGCGACCTGGAGCGCCAGCTCACGGGTCGGGGCGAGCACCAGCGCCTGCACGTGCTTTGCGCGCGGGGTGAGCCGCTCGAGGATCGGCAGCGCGAACGCGGCGGTCTTGCCCGTTCCGGTCTGCGCGAGGCCGACCACGTCGTGGCCGGCCAGCAGCGCCGGGATCGTCTCCGCCTGGATCGGGCTCGGCCGCTCGTAGCCCAGGTCGCGCAGGGCCTTCAGGATCTTGTCGTCAAGCCCCAGGTCGGCGAACGTCGGGCCCTGCTCCTCGTCGGCGTCGGTCTCCTCCGCGTCGTCGGGCTCGGACGCCTCGGGCTCGGCCGCGACGTCCTCCACCTGCACAACGTCGGACGCCTCGGGCTCGGCCGGCTCGCCGGTCAGGTCGTGTTCCTCGGGGACGTCCGTCTGCTCGGGCAGGCCCGCTTCGCTTTCACTCACTTCTCAACCCTAGACCGCGAGGGGGTTCAGGCACGAGTGGGGTGGCAACCATCCCCGCGCGACTAGCTCAGGCGAAGCGCACCCAGTTGGCGCCCGAACCGGTGTCGCGACGGTCCAGCTCGGTCAGGATCCCCTCGTCGGAGAGCTCGTACAGGGCCACCCCGCCCGAGCGCTCGCCGGCGACGACGACGTGCCGGTTGTCGGGCGCGACGGCGAATCCGCGCGGCTGCGCCTCGGTGGGCGTGAGGCCGATGACGGCGCCGAGCAGGCCCTCGGGCTCCATCGAGACTGTCGCGACGGTGCTGGCGGTGCGCTCCGTGGCGAGCAGGAACGACCCGAACTGGGCCAGGTGCACGTCGGCCCCCCAGATGAGGTGCTCCTCCATCGGGTCGGCGCCCAGGCGGCTGGTCGACAGGCCGGCCCCGGGGTCGACGATCGAGACCGACTCGGCCCGGGTCAGCACGCCGGTGGCGTCGTCGCGCTCGAACCGGATCACCTCGCCGGTGAACTCGGTGACTAGGTACGCCGAGCGCTCGTTGGCGGCCAGCACGAGGTGGCGCGGGCCGGCGCCCTCCTCGACCGACACGGTGCCGGGGTCGAGTGGCTCCAAGCCCCCGTCCTCGGTGATCGCCGTCTGCGCGACCAGGTCGTCGCCCAAGGCGACCCAGTAGGCGTGGCGGCCCGCGGCGTCCGGGACCACACAGTGGAGGTGTCGGTGCTCGACCCGCCCGACCGGCTCGCCGGGGACCCCCTTGGGCGTCGGCCAGCTGGCGCCCCAGTTGCCGGCATACGACGCCCCGAGCAGCAGCTCGCCCTCGCGCGTGAGCACGAGGTAGGCCAGCGGGTCGGGGATGGCGCGGCGGGCGGTCTCGGTCAGCTGCCCGGTTGCGGCGTCGAAGGACAACGTGACGATCGCGGGTTCGGGTTCCTTGACGGCAGTGTGGACGAGGCCCCGCGCGTGGTCGATCGCGAAGGTGCCGCACCCCACGCCGACCTCGTGCTCGGCGAGGGGGTCGAGGGACCCCTCCCCCAGGCGCAGCACCGAGATGCTGCCGGCCTTTGCGTTCCCGACAAGGACCAACGTCGCGTCGTTCATGCCGCCATCGTAGGTGCCGGCCGCTCACCGAGCTCGGCCTCGACCCGGCGGCGCATGGCCGGGGCGCTGCGCAGGGCCCAGACGAGCAGGGCGGCGGTGACCAGTGTGAGGCCGATGCTGGCGAGCAGGGCGACGGTGTAGCTGCCGGTGCGGTCGACGGCCATGCCCCACAGGGGCGTCCCGAGGGCCATGCCGGCGGGCATGGTCGCCATCGCCGGCCCGAGGATCGTCGCGTAGTCGCGCATGCCGAACACCCGCTGGACCATGATCGGCAGCAGCACGCCCGGCAGGACGGCGCCGAACCCGAACAGCACGGTCGCGAGGTGGCCCGACGAACGTCATCGCGATCACCCCGGACAGCGCCATCATCGAGTTGTAGGCCATCACCTCGGACAGGCCGACGCCGAGGTGCTTGGCCAGCGGCGGGTTGAGGATCGAGCTGCTCAGGAACAGGAACATGCCCGCCGACATCAGGCAGGCGCCGCCGGCGACGACCATCCAGTGGCGGGCGCTGCCCGCGGCGGGGGTGGGCGCGCGGGCCGGGTCCGGTGCCGGTGCGGGGGTCATGGCTTCTTTGTAGGGCATCGGGTGCCGTGGCGTCCGGGATCGTGCATTGTTTCCCCATGAGCATCGACGAGCCCGTGGTGACGATCTTCGAGATGTACGGGTCGGGTGCGGCCGAGGTGGGTCCGGCCGTCGCTGGGGCCCTGGGCGTCCCGTGGGTGTCGCAGGTCTACTCGTCGGAGGACCTCGAGGCCGCCGAGGGCCGCGGTTCCGACGACGGCAGCCTGCTGACGCGGGTGCTCAACACGCTGGGGCGCACCGCGGCGTCGGCCGACGTCGGGGTCTTCTCGGGGCAGCTCGAGATGCTCGACGCCGAGGACGCCGTGCGCGAGCTCCGCGCCCAGGTCGCCGGGGGCGGCGTGGTGCTGGGCCGCAACGCGACGGTGATCCTGGCCGACGAGCCGCGCGCGTTGCACGTGAAGCTGGACGGTCCGGTCGAGCAACGCATCGCCCGCGGGGCCGCGGCGGCCGGCATCGACCTCGCCCACGCGCGCGCCCGCCAGAACCGCCCTGACTCCGCCCGCGCCGCCATGTCGCAGCGCCTCTTCAACTGGGACCCCCGCCACAACGACAACTTCGACCTGGTCATCAACACGGGTCGCGTGCCGCTCGACACCGCTGTCGAGTTGATCCTCGCCGCGTACCGGTTGAAGGTCCGTGAGAAGGATTCTAGTTTCTAGTACTTATGACTAGACTGAGTGTCATCATCAGGAGGTGACACCATGAAGCAGCTCATCCAGTTCTGGAACCACTACCAGGAGTTCCTGACCCAGGAGATCGCCGAGGACCTCGGCTTCTTCAACTGACCTGCCCCGGCACGCGCTCCGGCCGCCGACAGCCCGTCCCCGCCACGTCCGTGGCGGGGATTCGTGTTTCGGGGGCACACCCTTGGCAACTTGGTTGACAGTTCAATCATTTTCTCCCAGATTGGTTGACACATCAAGCAATCAGGTGGGCCCGAGGAGGGTTCGCCCGGCACCAAGGAGAACCCATGACCGCGCTCACCGACTTCAACGGCACCTATGTCCTCGACACCGCCCACACCGAGATCGGCTTCACCGCCCGCCACGCGATGTCACCCGCCCCGTCGTCATCGACTTCGAGTTCGAGGGCTCCGCGCTCGACCCGTTCGGCAACCAGCGCGTGGGCCTGAGCGGCAAGGTCGACGTCAACCGCAAGGACTTCGGCCTCGTCTGGAACGCCGCCCTCGAGACCGGTGGCGTCCTCGTCTCCGAGAACGTCACGCTGACCTTCGAGGTCTCCGCCATCAAGCAGGCGGACGCCGAGGCCCCGGCCGAGTCGGTGGTCGAGTCCACCGAGTCCGAGGTCGTCGCCGAGCCGGTCGTCGCCGAGCCCGACGTCGAGGCGTCCGAGAAGGGTGGCCTGGTGGGCTGGGTGAAGAACCTCTTCGCCACCAGCAACCGCTGAGCCCGAACCGCCGCGGCGGAGCGTGAGGCACGACCACAGCCCGTCTTCCGAACGCCGACAGCCCGCCCTCATCGCGAGGGCGGGCTGTCGGCAGTTTGAGCACAGGCTCTCGGCGCAGGGAGCACAGGCTCTCGGCACAGGGAGCACAGGCTCTCGGCGCAGGAGGGGCGCCTACCCCAGGGCGGGCGCCACCAGGGCGGCGGCCATCACCAGCGGCAGCGAGACAAGGGACGCGATGGTGGTCACGGTGGTCATCGACTTCAGGGCTCCGGAGGTGGTCAGGCCCAGAAGGGCCTTGAACATCCAGAAGAAGTTGGAGTTCACCTGCAGGGCGAACAGCGCGCCCGAAGCGATCGCCAACGCAAGGATGACCGGCGCCACGTCCAGCTGTCCGGCGATCGGGGCGATGATGCCCGCGGCGGTGATGGCGGCGACCGACACCGAGCCGATGGCCAGGTGCAGCAGGGCCGCGATGAACCACGCCAGCAGGATCGACAGGATCACGGGGGCGCCGGTGTCCACCGAGAACAGCCCGCCGAGCAGGTCCGCCAGGCCGGTGCCCTTGATGACCGCGCCGAGCGAGCCGCCGACGCCGGTCACGAGGAGGATCTCACCGGTGGTCTTGAGCCCGTCGCCGAACGCGTCGGCGGTGGCCTCGGTGCCGACGAAGCGGCGCGCCATCACGTAGGCCCCGAGCAGGCCGAGGAACAGGGCCACGTTGGCGTCCCCGAAGAAGGCGATGACGTCGTTGGTGAAGCCGGCCAGTTCGGCGAACACGCCGAAGGCGATCATCAGCAGCGGCACGATGATCGGCGCGAGCGCCAGCGCGAGGCTCGGACGCCGGCCCGACTCCCCGGCCACCAGCTCGGCGGCCTCGACCTCCTCGAGGGCCTCGGAGGTCTCCTCATCGCGGGCGGGATTCCACCAGCCGAAGTTGAGCATGCGGCGGAAGATCCACACGGTCAGGGTGGCGGTGATGATGCCGATGACGATGCCGAAGATCATGTAGGTGCCCAGCGGGACCGACAGCAGGCCCGCGGTCGAGATGGCCGACAGGCCGGGCACGACGAACACGTAGCCACAGAAGATGCCGGTGCCGAGCGCGCCGGCGAGCCAGGCCAGGCCGTGGCGCTCGATGAACTTCGACGACGAGCGGGCGACCGGCGCGGCCAGCACGACCTGCACGTCGACGTAGATCGAGGGGGCGATGGTGGTCAGGGCGAGGGCCAGGGCATAGGGCAGCTTGTTGGCCGGGACGACGCGCACCAGCGCCTCGACCATCACCTTGAACGCGCCCATCCGGTGCAGCAGCGCGCCCATGAGCACGCCGAAGCCGATCAGCAGGCCGATCTTGGCCATGATGTCGCCGAAGCCGGACGTAACGGCCTCGATGGTGGCCACGAACCCCATCCCCGACGCGAGGCCGAGGTAGAGCGCGCCGAGCACCAGCGCGATGATCGGGTCCACCTTGACCTTGATGATGAGGAAGATGATCGCGACGATCGCGATCGCTGTGTGCAGGGCAATCATTGTCCGTACTCCTTGGGTCGGCCACCGCTGTGTGGCTGCGCAACAGCGTGCGACGCCGCCCCGGGCAAGGGCATCCTTGTGTTCATAGTGTTCAGAGGACCCCGCAGCGTCGCCTCGCACGTCCTGATCGTGCTGGGCGCCGTCGTCGCGCTCGTGGTCGCCGTCGCGCTGGTCACGGCCTACGTCCAGGCGACCCGCCTCGTCGAGGACGCCGCCGCCACCCGCGTCACCGACATCGCCCGGGCCATCGCCTCGACCGACGACGTGCGCGAGGGGCTCGCCTCGCCCGACCCGGCGTCCGAACTGCGCGACTTCATCGAGCGCGAACGGCAGGCCACGCAGACCGACTTCATCGTGGTGATGTCGCCCGACGGCATCCGTTACACGCACCCCAACCCCGACCTGATCGGGCAGCACTTCCTCGGCACCATCGCCGACGCGCAGGCCGGCGGCACCGTGATCGAGCAGTACACCGGCACGCTCGGCCCCTCGACGCGTGCGGTGGTGCCGGTGTTGGTCGACAACGAGGTCAAGGGTCTGGTGTCGGTCGGCATCCACCAGTCGCGGGTGGGCGAGCAGCTGACGCGCACGCTGCCGCAGGCGCTGCTGCCGGGCCTGGCCGCCGCGGGCGTCGCGACGCTGGGCGCCGCGGTGGTCGGCCAGCGGGTGCGCCGCCAGACCCTCGGACTCAACGCGACCGAGCTGCGCCGCCTGCACGACCACCACGAGGCGGTGCTGCACGCGGTCCGCGAGGGGCTGGTCATCACCGACGAGAAGGGGCGCGTCCAGGTCGTCAACGACGAGGCCCGCCGCCTGCTCGACCTGCCCCCGGACGCCGTGGGCCGCGAGGCGTCCGACCTCGGCCTGGCCCCCGACCTGGCCGCGCTGCTGGCCGGGCGCGAGCAGCACGTCGACGTGCCACACGCGAGCGGTGGACGGGTGCTGCTGGTGAGCTCCGACGTGGTGCAGCGGCAGGGGCGCGCGGTCGCGACCCTCACCACCCTGCGCGACCGCACCGAGCTCGAGGCGCTCACCGGACGCCTCAACACCACCCAGTCCCTCGCCGACGCCCTCCACGCGCAGGCGCACGAGGCCGCGAACCGGCTGCACACCGTCGTCACGCTCATCGAGCTCGGACGCCCCGACGACGCCGTCGCCTTCGCCACCGACGAGCTGCGCGCCAGCCAGCGGCACGGGGAGGCGATCGCCGCCGCCCTCGAGGACCCCGCCGTCGCCGCGCTGGTGATCGGCAAGTCCTCGCAGGCGGCCGAGCGGGGCGCCACCCTCGACGTCGACCCGGACGCCCACCTCCCCGCCGGCCTCCTGCCGTCGGGCGCGGTGGTGACGATCCTCGGCAACCTCATCGACAACGCCTTGGACGCCGTGGCGGGCCAGCCGGGCGGGTCCGAGAAGGCGGTGCTGGTGGACGCCCAGGCCTCCGACAGCGTCGTGACGCTGACGGTCGCCGACACCGGGCCGGGGTTGCCGGCCCCGGACCGGGAGCGGGCGTTCGAGCGCGGGACGACGTCGAAGCCCGCGTCGGGACCGGCGGGGCGCGGCATCGGGCTGGCCCTCGTGCGGCAGGCCGTCGACCTGCTGGGCGGACGGATCGAGGTGTCCGAACCACCGGGAGCGACGTTCACCGTGACGCTGCCGGTGGCCGTCGCGTCGGAAGGGGGCGGCGATGGCTGACCTGCGCGTGCTCGTCGTCGACGACGAACCCGAGGTGGCCGCGGGGCACGCGGCCTACCTACGGCGGGTGCCGGGGTTCGAGCTGGTGGGCACGGCCGGGACGGTCCAGACCGCAGTCTCCGTCCTCACCCGCCAAGCGGTCGACCTGGTGCTGCTCGACCTGAACCTGCCCGACGGGCACGGGCTGGACGTGGTGCGGGGCATCCGGGCGGCGGGGCGTCCGATCGACATCCTGGCCATCACGGCGGCCCGCGAGGTCGAGCACGTGCGGTCGGCGCTCGCGCTGGGGGTGGTCGGGTACCTGCTGAAGCCGTTCACGTTCGCCGACCTGCGCGAGCGGCTGGAGGCGTACCGGCGCTTCCGGGAGGGGTTGGCCGGGGCGACCTCTGCGAGCCAGGCCACGGTCGACGCGATGTTCGGCGAGCTCCGCCGACCCACCACGTCGGGAACCTCGCCCAAGGGGCTCGCCCGTGACGTCCTGGAGGCGGTAATCGGAGCGCTGACCGACGTCCAGCCGGCCGCGCTGTCGGCGTCCGAGGTCGCCGACGCGGTCGGCACCTCGCGCGTGACCGCGCGCCGGTACCTGCAGTACCTCGCCGACGAGGGACGCGTGGCCCGCGCCCAGCGCCTCGGCGGTTCCGGACGCCCCGAGGTCACCTTCGCCTGGCGCCGCTGACCCGCCGAAAGCCCGCCTTCCGGCCGCCGACAGCCGGACGCCCGGGGACCGCCCTGCCTGGAGGGAATCAGTGCAGGCGGCGGTCCCCGGGCAGGAGGAGGCGCAGCCAGTGGTGGCCGTACCCCGGAACGGTGACGGTGAGGCGTCCGCCCTTCTCAACCTCGCACTCGTCGTCGGCGAAGAGGTCGATCACGCGGGTCCCCTCCTCGACGTCGGGCAGCTCGACGGTGATCTCGGTCGCGTCGGGCCCCAGGTTGTGTACCAGCACCGACGAGGCCACTCCCCCGCCGAACTGCGACCACGTGCACCGGTGGGCCAGCACCGAAGGCGCGTCATGAGACAAGACCTCGAAGTCGCCCATCCCGACCTCGGGGCACTCGCGGTAGCGCCGGGCGAGCTGGCCGACGAAAGCCAGCAGCGAGTCAGGGTCCGACCGCTGGTCCTCGGCGTTCACGTGCTCGGGAGCGTAGGCCCCGGACGGCGGCGAGCAGGGCAGGCGCGAGGGGGCGGCCTCCGAGAACCCGCCGTTGCGACCGGGGGTCCACTGCATGGGCGTCCGCACGGCCAGGCGTCCCGGGCACGTCGAGGTTCTCGCCCATCCCGATCTCCTCGCCGTAGAACAGCACCGGCGTGCCGGGCAGGGAGAACATCAGCGAGTAGACCATCTTGATCCGGCGCGGGTCGCCGTCGAGCATCGGGGGCAGCCGCCGGCGCAGGCCGCGGTCGAACAGCTGCATGTCGGGGTCGGGGCCGAACGCCTCGAACACCTCGGCCCGCTCCGATTCGGTGAGCTTGTCCAGCGTCAGCTCGTCGTGGTTGCGCACGAAGTTGGCGAACTGGTTGTGCCGCGCCAGCTTCGGCCGCTTCTTCAACATCTTCTCCATGGGCGCCGCCGACCCGCGCGCCAGGGCGAGGTACATGCGCTGCATGAGCTCGAAGTCGAACATCATGGTGAGCTCGTCGCCCTCGTCGCCGCCGAAGAACTTCACCTGCTCGTCGTAGGTGACGTTCACCTCGCCGAGGAAGATCGCGTCCCCGCGGCGGCGTCCCATGAACGCCCGCAGCTCGCGCAGGTACTCGTGGGGGTCGCCGTACTCGGCGGTCCACTTCTCGTCGATGCCGACGGTCTCGATGAAGAACGGCACGGCGTCCACACGGAACCCGTCAACGCCCAGCTGCAGCCAGAACCCGATGATCTTGGCGACCTCGGCCTGCACAGCCGGGTTGGCGATGTTGAGGTCGGGCTGCTCGGCGTAGAAGTTGTGCAGGTACCACTCGCCGGTCTTGTCGTCGAGGGTCCAGATGGAGTCCTCGGCGTCGGGGAACACCACCTTGTCGGAGGTGTCCGGCGGCTCGGTGTCCCGCCACACGTACCAGTCGCGGTACGGGTTGTCCTTGCTCGAGCGCGACGCCTTCAACCACGGGTGCTTGTGCGAGGTGTGGTTGACGACGAGGTCCCCGATGACGCGCATGCCGCGGTCCTTGGCGGTGCGGACCAGCTCGACGAAGTCGCCGTGCGTGCCCAGCCTGGGGTCGACGCCGTAGTAGTCGGTGATGTCGTAGCCGTCGTCGCGGTTGTCGGTCGGGTAGAACGGCATCAGCCACAGGCACGTCACGCCGAGTTCGGCGAGGTAGTCGATGCGCTGGGCCAGCCCGGTGATGTCGCCGGTGCCGTCGCCGTCGGCGTCGAAGAACTTCTGGATGTCCAGGCAGTACACGACGGCGGACTTCCACCACAGGTCGGAGGTCTCGGTCTTCAGCATGCTTCTCCTGGTCGTCGGTTGGTCAGGTGATCACGGTGGCCAGTGGTCGGCGGGCTCAGCTGGTCAGTTGCGGCAGCACGGACGCCCCGGCGGCTTCCAGCCACGGCTTCTGTTCCTGCCCCACGTGGTGCAGGTAGACGGCGTCGAACCCCAGCGAGGCGAGGTCGTGGATGCGCTCGGCGAGCTGCCCGAGGTCGGAGGAGATGACCACCGAGCGGTGCACCTGCTCGGGCGTGATGCCCTCGCGGCTCACGGCGTCGAAGGCGGGCACGGTGAGGTCCCAGCAGGCGGGCGGCGCGAACACGTTCGAGCGCCACTGGTCGTAGGCGATCGCGTACGCCTCGTCGTCGGTCGGCGCCCACGACACGTGCACCTGCAGCACCTTGTGGTCGGCGCCGCCGGCGTCGTCCCAGCGCGCGAGCATCCCGCGCAGCACGGCCGGGTCCTGGTTGATGGTGGCCAGCCCGTCGGCCCAGGACGCCCCGCGCACCGCAGTGTCGACGCTGATGGCCGGCGCGATCAGCTTCGGACGCGGATCCGCGATCTCCCACAGCTTCGCCTCGTGCACGGTGACCAGGCCGTCGTGGGAGACGGTCTCGCCATCGAGCAGCCGCCCGATGACGTCGACGCACTCCTCGAGCCGCGCCTGCCGCACCTCCTTGCGCGGCCACGCGTCGCCGGTGACGTGCTCGTTGGCGTTCTCGCCCGAGCCGAGCGCCGTCCAGAACCGTCCGGGGAACATCTGCCCCAGCGTCGCGATCGCATGGGCGACGACCACGGGGTGGTAGCGCTGCCCGGGTGCGGTCACGGTGCCGAACGAGAGGTTCGTGGACGCCAGCGCCGCACCCAGCCACGGCCACGCCATGCCCGAGTGCCCCTGCCGCTCGGACCAGGGTTCGAGGTGGTCCGAACACATGGCCGCGGTGAAGCCGACCTCCTCGGCCAGCACCACGTCAGCGAGCAGCTGACGCGGCGAGATCTGTTCGTGTGACGCGTGGAACCCGTAGGTCGTCATTCACCGTGTCTACCAGACGATGAGCCATTGACAAGCCCCGATGTGGTGGCGCCCCCCGCCGGCGGGCGTCACGAACCCGCGTAGGGGGCGCCACCGACCCAGGGTCGCGCACCCCCACGCGCGACGCCGCGAGACAGGCTCAGTCGCGCGCCGCCTCGACGAACTCGCGGTACGCGCGCCGGATCACCTGGGCGACCTGCTCGAGGGTGGCATCGGTGGCGAACGCCCCGAAGCGACCCGCACGCAGGAAGAGGTTCTCGCCGACGAGCACCAGCTCGGGGTCGACGGGGTCGGCCCAGCCGACGGTACCGAAGTCGCCGATGTCCACCGACTCCGTGACCTCGAGGTACAACTCCGCACCACGTCGCTCGACCGAAACCGGGAGCGCCGTCAGGCCGTTCACTGACATGTGTCCTCCTCCACCCCGGCACGACCATAAGCAGTGGGACTGACAACCAGCGGCCCATCACGGAGCAACTGTCCGGAAACTGTCCGGATGCGGGGAACAGGCCGAGCAGGGAGCCCCGACGGCCAGACCGATCAGGCCGGCTTCGGCTCCAGCTGATCCCAGGCGATGCCGTAGGCCAGGCCCACGCGGGGCGTGAAGTCGCAGGTCACCCGCCCCACGGCCGGCTTCGCATCGCGCGGCACCGGCATGGTGCCGACCGGGCCGAGGTCGGTGGGCAGCACGCCGTCGAGCACCCAGTAGGACGTGCCGGGGAAGGAATCCCCGAAGTCCACCTCGACCCGCGCGTGCGGGGTCTCGCGCAGGGGCGCCAGCACGACGTAGGGCTGCAACGCCGACGCGCGCGGCACGCGGATCCGGATCACGGTGTCGACCGCCTCGCCGGGCCCCAGGTCGCGCGGCAGTTCGAGGCCGAGCCGCCAGCCGGTGGGTCCGGTGCGCTCGACCTGCAGGATCGTGAACCCGAGCAGCGCCTCGAAGGTGGGCTCCTCGTCGCCGGGCAGGATCCCGGGGATCGTGAACATGAGCGACGCGTACTTCGGCTGCGCGGTCAGGGCGAGCACCTCGTGGCGCAGGGACATCACGGCGTCGTCCCGCAGCACGAGGCTGGCGTCGAGGCCGAGCCACTGCCAGCCCTGGGCGTCCCACCACTCGTTGGCACTGCTGCGCTGGTGCAGGATCGCGTCCGCGACCAGCGCCTCGGCCTCCCGCAGGCGGCGGCGGACGACGCGCACCGAGCGATCCAGGCCCTCCGCGGCGCGCTCCATCCGGTCCTCGAGCCGCGGGAGGTCGACGTCCAGGCCGACGGCCGTCCGGAACAGCTCACGCAGGTCGCGCGGCAGGGCCTGGGTGTGCAGGGCCAGGAGCCGGGCGAGTGCGACCCGCAGTTCGGCGTCCGAGTGCTGCGGTGTGGCACCCAGCGCCTCGAGCAGGGCGGGGCCCAACCACCCGCGGACGCCCGCGCGCCGCAGCCCCCGCCCGTGGTGAAGGGCCTTGAGATCGCTCAACAACCCTTCACGGTCCATGGGGAGCATTCTCCACCACGCGCGGCCCCGCAGGGCCGCTTGGCCACGGGCGCGCGTGGCCAAGCGTGGAGTGCGTGGTTCAGTCGGCCAGGTGCTCCTCGAGCGGGACGCCGGGGTCGGCCAGGCGTCCACGGTCGACGACCTGCTCCACGATCTTGCGCAGCGGACCGGCCAGCCGCGGCTCGTTGACCTGCATGGCCGCGGTCACGGTGTCGCCGGCGAGCCAGTAGGCCGAGAAGTGGTCGTCGTCGAGGCTGCCGCGCACGACGAGCTCGTCGTCGCGCCCGCCGCGGCCGAGGTACTCCATGGCCACGTCGTACTGGTCGGAGTAGAAGTACGGCTGCCAGTCGTACACGTCGTCGCGGTCGAGCAGCACCACGGCGGCCAGGCGTCCCTGGCGACGGGCGTTGTCCCAGTGCTCGACGCGCAGCGGGTGCCCGAGCGCGGTGTTGTGGGCGTTCGCGATGTCGCCGACGGCGTACACGTGCGGGTCATCGGTGCGCAGGTGCTCATCGACCCGGACGCCGTTGTCCACCCTCAGCCCCGCTGCCGCGGCCAGGTCGGTGTTGGGGATCGCGCCGACGCCTACGAGCACGACGTCGGCCGGGACCACCTCACCGTCGTCGAGCCGCACGCCGGTGACCCGTCCGGACCCCTCGAACCCCGCCGCCCCGACGCCGGTGCGCAGGTCGACCCCGTGCCCGCGGTGCAGCCGGGCGAACCAGCCGGCGATGTCGGCGCCGAGCACGTTCAGCAGCGGCAGCTCGAAGTGCTCGAGCACGGTGACGGAGCAGTCGGCCTCGATCGCGGCCGAGGCGACCTCGAGCCCGATCCAGCCGCCGCCGACGATGACCAGCTTCGTGCCGGGGGTCAGGGCGTCGAGCAGGGCGAGGGTGTCCTCGAACTTGCGCAGGGTGAGGATGCCGTCGAGGTCGGCGCCCGGCAGGTCGAGCCGGCGCGCGGTCGAGCCGGTGGCGAGCACGAGCGCGTCGTAGTCCAGCACCGCCCCGGACGCCAGCGTGACCGTCCGCGCCTCACGGTCGATCGCGGTCGCGGCGTCCCCGAAGTGGGTCTCGACGTCCTTCTCCTCGTAGAAGCCCGCCTTGGCGAGGTAGAGGTCCTTGGGCTCGGCGTCCCCCAGCAGCACGGCCTTGGAGAGGCCCGGCCGGTCGTAGGGGCGGTGCTTCTCGTCGCCCACGAGCACCAGGCGCCCGGTGTAGCCCTCCTTGCGGAGGTTCTCCACGACCTTGTGGGCGGCCAGTCCGGCGCCCACCACGACCACGTTCTCGACCATCGCCCGATTCTACAACCAGTGTGTAGAAATGTCAGCGGTCGCCGAGGCGGCGGCGGACGAGGTCCATCGCGCGCACCGGGTCGAGGGCGGCCAGGTGCGGCATGGGGTCCAGCCCGGTCGCCTCGACGACGTCGGTCAACAGCTTGCGCACCACGGCGTCCAGCTCGGCGACCGACCACGGCTTGGCGATGTAGTAGTCGAGCCCGGCGAGGTTGACCGCCTTGATGGTGTCGGCCTGGTCGGCCTGGCCGGTGACGAGCACGGTCGCGATGTACGCGGTGTCAGGGTCGGCGGCGAGCTCGCACAGGAAGTCGACGCCGGTCGTCCCGGGCAGGCGGTGGTCGGCGAGCACGAGCGCCAGCACGTCACCCTCGGCCTCGATCTGGGCCACCACCTCGCGGGCGTCGGCCACGTCCTGGGCGGGCTCGATGCGCACCGTGCGCGCCAGGGGTTCGAGGTCACGCTCCAGGGCGGCACGGACGTCGGGCTCGTCCTCGAGCACCAGGATCGCCAGCTTCATCGTTCCTCCTCCATCGCGGGCAGGCGCACCTCGAAGACCGTGCGGCCCGGGCGCGACTCCAGCCCGATCGTGCCGCTGTGGTCGTGGACGATCGTGTGGGCGATGCCCAGCCCCAGGCCGAGTCCGAACCGGACCACCCCGTGCTTGGTCGTGAACCGCGGCTCGAAGACGTGCGGCTGCAGCTCCTCGGGCACGCCGGGGCCGTTGTCCTCCACCCGCACGCGCACCCACGTGACCTTGCGGTCATCGGTCACCGTGTCGAGGCGGATCTTGACGGTCCCGCTGTCGCCCAGGGCGTCCACGGCGTTGGTGACCAGGTTGGTCCAGACCTGGACGAGGTCGGCCGGCGTGCCGAGCACCAGGGGCAGGCCGGGCTTGGCCTTGACGCTGACGGTGACGTCGGTGAGCCGGTGGCCGAGCAGCAGCAGCGCCGAGCGGACGGTCTCGTGCACGTCGACGGGGACCCGCTGCGCTCCGTCCAAGCCGTCGGGGCGGGCGTGCTGGCGCAGGCCGGCGACCAGCGAGGCGATGTGGGACGCCGCGACCTCCAGCGCCTGCAGCGAGGCCCCGATGCCGGCGGCCCGTTCGACGCGGTCCACGCCCGCGGCGTCCCGGCCCTTGACGAGCTTGCGGGCATGCTCGGGGTCGGTGACGCCGGCGGCGACGAGCCGGCGGGCGAGGACCGGGTCCTTGACGACGGCCAGCACCTCCTTGCGGGCGGCGCGCTCGGCGCGGGCGTCCAGCTGGATGCCCCCGCGGGCCTGTTCGAGGACGCCGCGGGTCACCGGGTCGTCCCCCAGCAGCTGGGGCAGGTCGTCGGCGAGGTGCTCGGCGCTGCGGGTGAGGGCGGCGACGGGGTTGTTGAGCTCGTGGGCGATGCCGGCGGCGAGCTCGCCGAGGGTGGCCATGCGCGCCTGGGCGACGAGGTCGGCGCGGGCCTGGCGGAGTTCGGTCAGGGCGTCCTGGAGCTTGCGGTTGAGCTCGGTCTTCTGCACCCGGTCGGACTGCGCCCGCCGTAGCCGCGCCGACAGCGCCCGGAACGACAGCGTGGCCAGGATCGCGCCCACCCGCGCGCTGGAGGCGAGCGCTCGGTCGAGCTGTTCGACGGTCAGCTGGACGATCTCGCAGGGGGTCGTGGTGCGCGCGGTGACCATCGAGCCGCGGCGGTCGGTGAGCGCGAGCAGGCCGATGATCGGGCCGGTGGAGGCGTGGTTGAGGGTGACGTTGCCGGTGGTGGGCGACCTGACCGTGAGGGAGACGCGCCCGGACACGACGATGTACAGCTGGTCCATGTCGAGGTCCTCGCGCGAGATGTGCACCCCGGCGGGGAGGTGGATGCGCGGGCGCGGGCCGAGCGCCTCCTCGAGCGCCTCGAGCAGCTCGTGGGTCGCCGCCTCCAGCGGCATGCGCAGCTCGCGGAGCAGGTCGCTGCCGACCGGGGGCGGCTCGGGCACGGGCTCGCCCTGCGGGTGCAGGCGCAGCCACCGGGACACCTCGGCCCGGGTGTAGCGGGCCAGGACCCCGGGCGTCCACGGGTTGGCGACGACGCCGGCGACGTCGCGGCGGTCGAGTGCGCGGCTGATGTCGTCGAGGTAGGGGCGGTCGGTGACGAGCAGGATGCGCGGGTCGGGGCTGGCCGGGTGCGCGATGACCGACTCGATGAGGTCGTCGACGTTGTCGTCGTCGCCGGGCACGAGCACGACGAGGGCGACGGCGGTGGCGCCGGCGCCCGGTCCGCCCCAGTCGGCGAGGTTCTGGGTGCGCTTGAAGGAATGGACGACGGCGGTCTCGCCGATGTCGTCGGTGATCTCGCGGACGGCGGCCTGCGCGCGCTCCCCCTCGCCGATGACGAGCACGGTGGTGATCATCCGGTCACCCCCAGCAGCACCCACAGGTGCGGCAGCACGAGCCCCAGCAGCAGGACGCCGGTGATGCCGACCAGCGCCCCCATGGCCGCGAGGTCGCCGGTCTTCACGGTGCCGGTGGCGTAGGCGATGGCGTTCGGCGGGGTCGAGACCGGCAGCATCATGCCCATGCTGGACGCCGCGGCGAGCAGGATGCCCACGGTCACGACGTCCTGCCCGATGGAGACCGCCAGGGCCAGCCCGATCGGGATGATCAGGTTGGCCGTGGCCGTGTTGGACAGCACGTTGCCCAGCGCCCACGTGATCGTGGCCAGGGCGAGCAGCAGCAGGACGCCGGGGACGGCCGTCCAGTCGACGAGGCCGACCAGCCACTCGTCCAGGCCGCTGGCGACCACGCCGCCGCCCAGGGCGATGCCGCCGGCGACGAGCCACAGCACCGGCCACTGCAGGGCGCGGAGGTCGTCGCCGGTCATCACCTTGCTGCCGAGCAGGATGACCACGGCGAGGAACGCCGCCCCGCTGGCCGGGATGCCGTGGAAGGGCTCGGTGAACCACAGCAGGATCGTGAGCGCCGAGGCCGCGTAGTAGACCTTCGCCGACAGGCGGGTGTCGAAGTCGCGCTCGAGGGTGAACTCCAGCGCCAGCTCCTTGGGCACGTACCGGATCACCAGGTACAGCCACCCGATCGCCAGCAGCACGATGATGAGCGGCCACATCGCGAGCATCCAGCCGACGAACGAGATCGACTCCCCGCGGGCGGCGACCGCGGCGACGCCGATGGCGTTGGGCGGCGAGGCGACGGGCGTCCCGAGGCCACCGACGTTGGACGCCAGCGGGATCGACAGCGCGAACCCGGCCCGCGCCTTCTCGTGGGGCAACGCGTACAGGACGGGCAGCAGCACCGCGAACATCGTCGCCGCGGTGGCGGTGTTCGACATGAACTGGCCCAGCACCGCGGTGAGCAGCATGAGCGCCAGCAGCGCGGTGCGGGCGTTGTCCTTGAACGGGGTCAGCACGAGGCTGGCGAGGTTGCGGTCGAGGCGGTACTTGGCCGCCCCATCGGCGATGAGGAAGCCGCCCAGGAAGAGGATGACCACCGGGTCGGCGAGCGCCGAGTAGAAGTGCCGCGCGGTGCCGGCGGGCTCGGCCAGCGGCACGAGCGCCTGGTCGGAGATCATCAGCACCTGCAGCAGGATGATCAGCGCCGCGGTCGCGAACAGCGGGATCGCCTCGGTGACGAACAGCACCAGCGCGACGAGGAAGATCGACAGCATCCGCTCGCCGACGTCGTCGAGGTCGGGCACGTCGACCAGCAGCGGCACCCAGAACAGGGCGAATGCCACGAGCAGCCCGATCGCGTTGAGGCGGGTGAGCTCCAGACGTTCCAGCGACGCCCGGGGCGGTCGCTTCGTCGTCGTGGTGGTCGGGCCCATCGCCTCACCGTATCCGAGGCCGAGGTGGGCAGGGCGGGCGTCAGGGGATAGGCCCCAGCATCCCTTCCCGAACAGATACAACTGGAACTATTTACAGATACAAGTGAAAGGTGTGTATCGTGGGTCGCATGGCGACAACGATGGCACCCCCCGAACGCAGCCGTGTGATCGCAACCGAACGTGAGGTATCACAGGCTCGCGACGTGCTCGCGCAGTTGGAGGGTCCACAGGGCACCTTGGTCGTCGAGCGCGCCGGGGAAGCCGCGAGCACGATGCCCCCCGAGGTCGGACGTATTCTCCAGCAGGTGCTGGACGCCATGGCTCGCGGTGGCACCATCACGGTCACCTCGGTTCCGAAGGAACTGACTCCTGCGGGCGCGGCCGAGATCCTGGGCATCTCTCGACCCACGCTGATGAAGATGGTCAAGGAAGGACACATCGCCTCGCACCGCGTCGGCACCCACCATCGGCTGAAGTCCGAGGATGTGTTCGCCGAACTGAAGGCGCGACGCGCACGCGAACGCGCGGCATTCGCCGCGTTGTTGGAGGCGGAGGGCGACGACGACTGAGCCTCCGACAACCGGCTGAGTGTCGCCGCTAGGCTCAGCGCATGCCCGCCCCGGGAACCATGGTTGTCTTTGTCGACGCGAACGTCTGGTACTCACGGACGCTTCGAGACTGGGTGGGAAGGTTGTACACGCTTCCCGAGACACCGCCGTTCGAGGTGCGGTGGACGGAAGACGTCATGGCAGAGGTGCTCTACTCGCTTCGACGCAAGCATCCCGCCTGGGATGGTGGACGGATCACGCGGATCCGAGACCTACTCCAGTCGACCTTCGAGGTGGGACGTGTCGAGAGCTTCCCCATGGACGAGCGCTACCAGGGCAAAGATCCACTCGACGCCCATGTGCACGCCGCAGCGGTAGCCTGCGGGGCGGGGATCCTCCTCACGTGCAACGTCTCCGATTTTGTCTGGGACGAGGACACCGCCCCGTACGACGTGCTCCATCCAGATGCGTTCCTGACGCTCTTGGACGACTCCGCACCGGAACTCATCAGGGCGGCGACGCTGAGCATGAACCAGTACTGGTTCTCCAAGACCGGAAGCGCCAATCTGCCCGCCCGACTCAAGAAGGCAGGGTGCCCTGAGTTTGCGGAACGTGTCCGGCGCCACACGCAGGGCCAGGAGCACGCATTGCTCAAGACGACTGACTGACCCCCATTGCAGAGCGGCAGGTGGCCCCGTACCGTCTCAGGATGAGTGCCACCAACCATGAGATTCGTGAGCGGGCCGCACGAGAGGCCTTCGAGAAGCTGGGCCGAGCCCGAGCGAGAAGGCGAGGGTGGCCGTGCACTGCAGCGAGGGCCATCACCTGGGGTCGGTCTACGACACGCGTAGAGGCCACATTCGTCGTACGCGGCGCAGGATTCGACGATCGCGAAGTCAAAGCCGATCTCGACGCCGAGGAACTCCGCGGCGTTCTTCTGGGCGATCGCGAGGCCCCTTTGGTGGGCAGCGTCCACGTACTCCCGCGCGAGCGCGATCGCTCCGTCACGATCGATCCGAGCGAAGCGCGTCCAGGTGTCGAGGTTGTCGATCTCGACGGCGTCATACCCGGCCTCACGGCACGCATCGACGAGGGGCACGACGGCGCCAAGGATGACCTCGCGCTGTTCGCGGGTCGAGGGATCGAGGACGTACTCGTCCGGCCAATCCGGGTCGATCAAGGGACGCCCGGCGGAGTCGAGGAGGAGCGCATCCGCCCGCTCGCCGAGCCACACGGCCTCGTCTCCGGGTTGGGTCTGGAAGCCGTTGATGTAGCAGACGTTGTAGGCGCCGACGAGCGGCTCTTCCGTCGAATCTCGGACCACGATGTCGATCCGACTCTCGCCGTCCGGGGTGGAGATCCGGCCGTATGCCCCGCCCAGTTGGTAGTCGAAGACGCCGTGCGTTGGAGGGTACTCGACGCCCGTATCGCCGTCCCCGCCGCACCCACTCACGCCGATCGCGAGCGCAACGAGCGCCAGTCTGCGTGCCGCGCGAGAAGTCATACGTCACGATAACCTCCACCCGCGGAACCCTCGCCCAAGCGGCGATTCCCGCCGGCTCCCGCGACACACGAAAACTCAATACGACACTCGTCAGAAGTTTCCTCACGCGCGTGCCAAGATGAGACGTCGCGTCGATCCGCACGCTCAAGAAGAGCCGGGCGATCGGGCGGCGCCCTCACCCGCCGTCGAACGCGACGACCTTCTGAAAGGGCTCGGAATGCCTGACGTCTCCACCTCCCATTCGGCCCCGGCCCACCCCTACGCCGATCTGGGAACCACCAAGAAAGTCCTCTTGGTCGCCACCACGTTCACCAGTTACATGCTCTTCGCGGTCGCGTGGAACTGGGGCGACATGTACGTCACGAGCCTCGGGTTCTCCGCTTCGCGGACCGCCGTGATGACGAACGCCATCACGCTCGCCCAGGTGGTGGGATCGATCGTGGCCGCCAACGTGATCGTGCAGCTCGGTACGCGCAAGGCGTACACACTGGCCGGTGCCCTCATCGTCTTCGGCGGTCTGGTCTCGCTCACGCAGGCGTTTCCGCTTGTCTTCTTCATCCGGTTCGTCATGGGCCTCGGCGGCGCGCTGATGGTCGTGATGGGGTCCGCGATCGCCGCGAAGGTACTGACGGGGCGCGATCTCCAGATCGCGAACGGCATCGGCTCGGTGGCATTCAACACGGGCCTCGCCGTGGCCATCACCTTTGGCGTGCGTTTCAGCGGGCGTCCGACGATCGCCGTCGTCATCGCCGCGACGCTGTCCATCATCCTTCTCGTCACCTGGCTTGTGGTCTCGAAGCTGGTCCTGAAGCCCGAGCAGGCTCAAGAGGCCGCGGTGGATCACTCCTACACGATGGCGGACGGCTTCAAGGAGTGGTTCAACTGGGTGTTCGCGCTCGCCTACACCGGCCTGCTGTCCTACTACATCGTGGCGTTCACGTTCATGGACCCCTCGACGATCCGCTGGGTCATCTACGCGGGAATCGTCGGGGCCCTGTCCGGTACCGTGGTCTCCGCCCGCGTGGAGGACCGCCTCAAGCCGGTGATCGTCGTCTGGAGCGCCCTCGCGCAGGTGATCGCGGCGGCGAGCGTCCTGGCGCTCGCGGGCCACCGCCTCGAGGTGCTCATCGGCGTGATTCTTGGCTTCGTGATCTTCTTCCCGATGCCCTTCTTCGTGCAGACGGCGTTCATCCGCCCCGGCGTCACGCCCCGCCAAATCGCCGTGACGTTCTCCATCTTCTGGGCCGTCAGCTACGCGGGATCGGTGTTCATCATCCAGATCTTCGCGTGGATCGCGGACGCGACCGGTGGGCTCATTCCCGGCTCGAACGTGCCGGTCTCCGTGGCGCCGATGATCTTCATCGTCATCGCCGAGGCGTCGTTCCTGATCGGCACCTTCTTCATCTGGCGCTGGTTCAAAGCGCAGAACGCGTTCTCCGAGGAGATTACGGCATGAGCCTCCACCCCGCCTTTCGCGCGTATCTCGACGAGCTGAACCCGCTGGTGGACCAGGCGGCCGCCTCCGGATTCGTCCCCACCCCCGAGTCCGCGCGGGCCGCGCTCGCGGGCCTGAACCAGTTCGCGGCCGCACCAATCGAAGTCGCCGACGTGTCCGATCGCGAGATCGACGGCGTTCCCGTGCGCGTGTACGTGCCCACCCCCGGAGTCCCGAGCGACGTCGTCTACTTCATCCACGGCGGTGGCCACATGGCCGGGGACCTCGACGTCTACGACTTCCAGTGCCGCCGCGTGGCTGCGGCAACCCGCATGGTGGTCGTCTCGGTGGACTATGTGCGCGCACCCGAGGCCCCGTACCCTTGCGGCCTCGAAGAGGCGTACCGCGTCCTTCGCGCGCTCCCGACGGCGTTGGGTGACGTCGCGACCACCGGCCGCATCCACGCCGTGGCGGACTCGGGCGGCGGCGCGAAACTCGCCTCGATCGCCCAGCGGGTTGCCCGCGGCGAGTGGGAGTCCCCCATCGACCGCCAGGTGCTGATCTACCCGAGCCTCGACTACACGATGAGCGGCCCCTCGATGGAGAGGCTCGGGCGGGGTTACTTCCTGTCCGCGGAGCGCGTCGCGTGGTATTTCGACAACTATTTCCCGGAGGGGACGGACCGCGCGGCCGCCTCGCCCGCCCTGGGACCGTTCGACGCGGCGATGCCCGAGACCCTCGTCATCGCCGCCGAGTACGATCCTCTCCTGTCCGAGGCCGAGACGTACGTGGAACGGGCGGCCGGGGCCGGAGCTCCCGTTCGCCTCCTCATCGCCAGCGGAATGATCCACGCCTTCGCCTTCTTCGAGACGATGATTCCCGAAGACATCGAGAGGCTTTACTCGGTCATCACCGGGTACCTGCGCGAAGGAGAGGCGCCCGCGGACTGGGCGTGACGCCGTCGGGCTCATGATGGTGGGCGCGGTGCGCTCCGCCATGCTTCGGGTGGCCGTCGCGTGCGAGACCAAACGACGTGAGCCCTTTCGCCCTGCAGTTCCCCGACATCGACCCGGTGGCCATCACCGTGTTCGGACGCCCGATCTATTGGTACGCCATCATGTACCTCCTCGCGTTCGCGATCGCGTACGTGCTGATGCGGCGCCGGCTTCACCACGAGCCCTACCGCTCGATCACGAAGCCTTCCGCGTGGACGCCGGAGCTGATCGACGACGTCCTCTTCTACTCGATCCTCGGCGTGATCCTCGGCGGCCGGCTCGGGTACTGCTTCTTCTACAACCCGGCCTACTACCTCGCGAATCCGCTCGACATCATCCGAATCTGGGACGGCGGGATGAGCTTCCATGGTGGGGCGCTCGGCGTGATCCTCGCGCTCGCCCTCCTCGCGCGCGTCAAGGGCCGCCCATTCCTGCAGCTCGGCGACTTCCTGGTCCCCACGATCCCGCTCGGCCTCGCGGCCGGCCGGATCGGCAACTTCATCAACGGCGAGCTGTGGGGGCGCGAGGCGCCCGAGGGTCTGCCGTGGGCGATGATCTTCCCGACGGGTGGCGCGGTGGCCCGCCACCCGTCGCAGATCTACCAGGCTCTCCTCGAAGGCGTTCTGCTCTTCGTCATCCTGTGGCTCTACGCACGCGCACCCCGCCTGCGCGGCCAGGTGGCCGGCGCCTTCCTGCTCGGTTACGGCATCCTGCGCTTCATCGGCGAGTTCTTCCGCGAGCCGGACGCCCACCTGGGATTCCTCTCGCTCGGCATGAGCATGGGCCAGTGGCTCTGCGTGCCGATGGTCATCGCCGGCGTGGCGCTGCTCGTGTGGGCTCAGAGGGCCGGGATCGATGATCGCGAAGACGAGACCGACGGCGACGGGACGGCCGAGAGGACCCCCGTCGGGGAGGTTGCCGGTGCCGGTGCCGGGCCAAGCGAGGGGAGCGATGGGAGCGAGGGGAACGAGGGCAGGGCACCGTACCAATAGGGCACCCACTGATCGGTCGCCCAACGGTACTGAATCATCGCGAGCCAGAGGAGGGGGTAGGGCAACACGAGCCACAGCCTTCGCCATGGAAGCATTGGGCGATCGCCAACCAGGACCCAGTCGAGGGTCACGACGATGGGCACGACGGCGTGAAGGAGGGTACTCACCCACCCGGGCGCGGTTCCGACGCCGGGTAGAACGTTGTATCCCACGCCGACCAGGATCACGCAGGACACGGCAACGGCGCGCTGCTCGTCGAGCCATGAGGGGCGCCGCAGGCCACGGATTCCCACCACGCCGCAAGCGATGAAGATGAGCGAAGCGAGCAGGCTCGTCGAGTTCGTGAAGAATCCAAGGTAGTCCATCAGGCTCGTACGTCCCGCAAGTGCCCCTCTTCCGTACGTGTATCCAAGGACGGCGAGAACCGAGACGCCGCCGAGAAGGCGTGCCACTCCGATGCCCCGCACGGCCGTCGCGCCGGACCACGGCGCCTCTCCCGAAGCGCGCTCGGTCCTCACCTCGCGCGGGCGCGGCCGCAAGGACCTGCCCGTGAGCCGCTCCACCGGCTCCGAGGAGGGACGCGACTGGTTCTACCTGCTGGACGCCGGCGACGACCCGACGGTGCCGGACGAGCTCCAGTCCGGGTGCGCGTGTGGGCCCTACCAGCTGTCCCGGGCGTTGCTGGCCAAGCAGATCAGGCTCGGCGAGAAGCGCGTCATCGTGGAGTGAGGGGGCTCACCCCTCCTCGGTGAGGGCCAGGTCCTCGACGGCGGGTCCCTCCAGCCGGGTGCCGTCGGCGGCGAAGCGCGAGCCGTGCAGCGGGCAGTCCCACGACAGCTCGGCGTCGTTCAGCGCAGCACCCCGCCCAGGTGCGTGCACACCGCCCGGACGCGGCAGGTGCGGCCCGCGACCGTGGACACGCCCTCCGGGAGGCCGCCCGCACCGCGTCCGACGACGCCCTCACCCTCGGCGGGGGGCTCGTCGGGGACGGCGCGCAGCTCGGCCGCCACCCAGTCCTTGGCGAGCTCGGCCGCGATCTGGATGTTCGGCGCGACGGTGCCGAGGGCGGCGGCGGGGGTCGGCGTCCGGTCGCGCAGCGCCGAGGTCGGCCACCGCGTCCGCCTCGGAGTCGGAGCGCCCCACCACGTGCCCGTTCCCGCCGACCATGAGCAGCTCCTCGTCGCCGACCGGCACCGTCCGCAGCGACCGCTTGGGGTCGTCGGCGCTGAGGTACATCCCCTGCGGGATCGCACCCGGGACGCGGTGCGTGGTGGCGTACGAGCGCGAGGGCACCAGGCGGGCGGCGTGCAGGCCCCGGTCGAGGATGGGGGTGCCGGTGGCGAGCACGACCCGGTCGGCCGTGAGAGGGCCGCCGCTGGTCGTGAGCCGGACGCTGCCGTGGCCGACGTCTGCGCCGGTGACGCGGACGCCCTCGGCGACGGTCCCGCTGTGGGACCGGAGGTCGGCGAGGAGGGCGTCCAGCACGAGCAGCGGGTGGAGCTGCACCTGGTCGGGCAGGGTCAGGGCGGTGGCGGCGAAGGGCAGTTCCGCGGGGGCGGTCCAGGTGACCGGCAGCCCGGCCGTGGCGCAGGCGTCCGCCTCGGCGCGGAGCGCCTTGTCGCCCTTCTTAGTGGTGGCGTAGGTGTAGGCGTCGCGGCGCTGGTACGGGACGTCGCGGTCGTCCATGAAGCGGACGAGCCACGCCTGCCCCTCGCGCTGGGCCTCGACGTGGGCGCGGAGGAGGTCGTCACCGGCGTGGGCGGCGATGTCGGAGAGGACGGTGCCCTGCAACAGCGACAGCTTCGCGGTGGTGTTGCCGGTGGCGAGGGCACCGACCTGGCGGGCCTCGAGGACGAGGACCCTACTTGCCCGCCCGCGCGAGGAGCGCCGCCGTGGTCAGGCCGGTGATCCCCGCACCGACGACCACGACGTCGTGGTGCGTGTCGTCGAGCGGGCCCGGGTTCGGCACCGTGATCGTGTGCGTGGCCATCCAGATGCTCTGTATGGTCGATCCTCACCCCTGGCCAGGGGAGTTGTCCATGGCGCTTGCCTGCCTCGCCTAGAATGGCGACAGGTCGCGATATGTCGTTAGGAGACACCATGCACCATCGTCACGCCCATGGCCCAGGCGGCCGTGGCTTCCAGCAACTCATGGACCTGATCGGGCTCCAGGACGCTCCCCCTGCCGGCGCCGGGCGTGCCCGACGCGGCGACGTCCGGACGGCCACCCTGCTGCTCCTCACCGAGCAGCCCATGCACGGCTACCAGATCATTCGGGAGATCACGGACCGCAGCGGCGGCGCGTGGAGCCCCAGCGCGGGGTCGGTCTACCCCACGCTGCAGATGCTCGCCGATGAGGGCCTGATCGACTCGGAGCACTCCGAGGGCAAGAAGGTCTATCGCTTGACCGAGTCCGGCGCCGCGGCTGCCGCAGGCCTCGGTGGGCAGCGCGCTCCGTGGGAGGAGGCCGCCGGGACGACGTCCGACCGCACGGCCCTGCAGCAGTCGGCCGCCCGCCTGGCCCAGGCGGTGTTCCAGGTGGCCCGAACGGCCTCGGAGAGCCAGCGCGCCAGCGCGACCGAGGTCCTCGACGAGGCACGCCGGAAGCTGTACAGCCTCCTGGCCCAGGACTGACGCCACTCGCCCCCGACCGACGCGGAGCACGCATGAAGGAATCGACCCTACGCCTGCGCTACTGGCGCATCGTCCTCTTCTTCGGTCGGGTGGTCTTCGGCTTCATCGCGTGGGAGGTGGTCGGCCCCCGTCTGGGGCTCCGCCGGCTCGCGGAGCGGACGCGCGAGCAGCGCCTCCAGCGGACCGCGGCACGCTTCCGCGTGCTGGCCATCGCCCTCGGCGGGCTCATGATCAAGCTGGGCCAGTTCCTGTCGTCCCGACTGGACGTGCTCCCGCGGTCCATCACGAACGAGCTGTCGGGCCTCCAGGACGAGGTGCCCGCCGAGGAACTCGACGCTCTGCTCTCCGTCGCCACCGCCGAGCTCGGGGGTCCCCTGTCGGAGCACTTCGCCTGGTTCGACGAGGAACCGCTCGCCGCCGCGTCCCTGGGGCAGGCGCACCGTGCCCGGCTGCGCGACGCGGACGCGGACGAACTGGGGTTCCGCGATGTCGTGGTCAAGATCCAGCGGCCGCACATCCAGCAGGTGATCGAGGTCGACCTCGCCGCCCTGCGCCGGGTCGGTCGGTGGCTCACCCGCTATCGCCCCATCGCGTCGCGGGCCAACGTGCCGGGGCTCGTCGAGGAGTTCGCTCACACCTCGCTGAACGAGGTGGAGTACCTCGCCGAGGCGGCCAACGCCGAGCGGTTCGCGGAGAACTTCGCCGCCGACCCGCGCGTCAAGGTCCCGCGCATCGTGTGGGAACTCACCAGCCGTCGTGTGCTGACCATGGAGGACGTCTCGGCCATCAAGATCGCCGACCACGCCGCCATCACCGCCGCGGGGATCGATCGCGGGCAGGTCGCCACCGTGCTGGTCGAGAGCTACCTGCAACAGATCTTCCAGGACTCCTTCGTCCACCTCGACCCCCACCCCGGCAACCTGTTCGTCACGCCGATCACCGACCCCGCCCCCGGCGAGCCGGCCTGGAAGCTCACCTTCATCGACTTCGGCATGATGGGCGAGGTCCCCGAGAACCTCCGCGAGGGCCTGACCGAAGCGCTGATCTCCGTCGGCCTGCGCGACGGTGCCCGTGCCGTGCGGTCGATGGAGATCCTGAACGTGATCCTTCCCGGCGCCGACATGCACCTGATCGAGCGGGCGTCCACGGAGGTGTTCGCCCGGTTCGGCGGGATGAGCATGGACGAGTTGGTCAACGTCCCCCCCGAGGAGATGATCGAGTTCGCCCGGCAGTTCCGCGAACTGGTCTTCGAACTGCCCTTCCAGGTGCCCGAGGACATGCTGATGCTCGGCCGATCGGTGGGGATCCTGTCGGGCGTCGCGACCGGCCTGGAGCCGAGCTTCAACGTCTGGGCGGTGCTCACGCCGTACGCAGCCACACTCGTGTCCGGCGAGGGCGGGCTGTCCGTGGACCGGATCGTCAAGGAGGCGGCCGACCTCGGCCGGACCCTCCTGGCGCTGCCGGGACGGGTCGACCGCGTCCTCACCAGCGCCGAGCGGGGCGAGCTCACGGTGCGGACGCCACGGGTGGCGGCCCAGGTGGAGCGCCTCAACCGCACGGCCCGCGGGACGAACGGGGTGCTCGTGTTCGCGGCACTGCTGCTCGCGGGCGCGGTCGCGCTCGGGACGGATCCCGTGCTGGGTCGGTGGCTGATGGGGCTGTCCGCGGCGCCGCTGCTGTGGGCGATGATCGCCGGGCGCTCCCCGCGTCCGTTCCACTGAGGGCCTCGCACAGCGGAGGACGCCGCCAGGAACCGGGACGAAACTCGCGGGTTCCGGTGTTGGGGAGGAGGACAGCGCACCTCGACGACGAAGGATCAGCATGCCGACCCTGTACGACTTCACCGCCACGACCATCACCGGCCAGGAGCGGAGCTTGGCCGACTACCGCGGGAACGTCGTGCTCGTCGTGAACACCGCGTCCAAGTGCGGCCTGGCTCCCCAGTTCGCCGGGTTGGAGGAACTGTTCAAGCGGCACGCCGACGCCGGCCTCGTCGTGCTGGGGTTCCCGAGCGACCAGTTCATGAACCAGGAGTTCGGCGACGACGCGCAGATCGCCGAGCACTGCCAGCTCAACTACGGGGTCTCGTTCCCGATGTTCTCCAAGGTGGACGTCAACGGCAAGGGCGCCCACCCGGTGTTCCAGTGGCTGCGCAAGGAGACCGGCGGCCTGCTGGGCGACGCGATCAAGTGGAACTTCACCAAGTTCCTCGTCGACCGCGAGGGTCGCGTCGTGCGGCGATACGCGCCCACCGTCGAGCCCGCGCAGATCGAGGCCGACCTGGTGAAGGCGCTCGCGGGCTGACCACAGGGGAGACGCCTGAGCTGGCGTTATCGTCGAGTAGCAGCTGCGCGGGCGTCAGAGACCCATCGCTGCACGGATTTGGCGGTGGGCCGCTTGCCGTGGGATGCGTTCCTGCTCCAAGCGCCGATCGCTGACCCTGACCCGCGCCAGTGCTGCCCGTTCTGCAGCGGTGAGATAGCCCATCTCGCCTCGGAACGGGCGTGGTTCGGAGACAGCCAGCGTCATGAACTCCTCAAGGGTGGCCACATCCATCAGGAGTGAGCGCACCTCCGGAAGGATCGCCCGGACGTGCCCGAGAATCTGGAACCCATAGGTGTCCACATCACCCCAGTACCACTGGTGCGCACTCTGGATCCAGCCGACTTCAGCAAGTGAGGGGGCCGCGAAGCCCATGCCGTGGACCGCCACCACCCCCGGCAGAGGTGAGAGGGTTCCGATCGTGGTGGCGTTCTCGCAGATGAGCACGTGGGCGGGCGCCCACGCAAGCTTCGACAACTCCACGATGTCGACGGCGAAGTCCGCCACCCCGGTGTCCAGTTCGGGGTCGAGGGTGCGCACCCGGAAACGAACAGGCGTGCGGCGCAAACCGGTGCCTTCGCTCCCCGTGGTGGCGCTCGCCAGTGCTTCCACGGCACTGCGGTGCCGCTCGACCCACTTGGTGTGGACGTCAGGCACCGGTAGCTCTCGTTCCCACAGTCCCGACTCGGGGTGCGTGGCGAGCCAACCCAGAACGGCCAGCAGGCGGACCACGTCAGGCTCTTCCATCCGACCCAGCGTCCTGGCTGAGACCCGTACCGCCTCGGCGAGATCTGCGTCGGGCCAGGCCGCCCGCACGCGCTCGGCCGCTAGAGATGCGCGACTCCAGGTGTCACCATCGCCTGCCAGCCGGGCCATGGCCGCGGGCGTGGCTGTGGCGCGCGCCGGCAGGTGTTGGGCGCCGTGGGCCCGCCACTGCTTCTCGACCCACTGCACCGTCACGCCGTCGGCCCGCGCCTGCCGCTGCCAACCGCCGACCCAGTTCGCCACGGCGTCCGGATCGCCGGACATGGTGGTCTCGGTCGGCGGGTGCAGCGGCCACCACCGGGGTGAGTTCGTCCCGGCGAGCCAGCCCGGCCAGTGCGCCCGCCATTGCTTGGTTGCCCATGCGCGGAACTCGCCCGCCGACCTCATAGCAGCGCGTCCTGGACGACCTCGTCCACGTCATCGAGCGGCTCATCGGACTCGAACGCCAGCTGGTGGATCGCGGAGCGCCGGCCCGAGTCATTCGTCACCATCGCGACGCCGCCGACGTAGTCGTCGATCGTCTGGAGCATCTTCATGGGGGTTGCCAGCAGCAGCTGGAAGCCGAATGTCCTGAAGACCTCCAAACCAGCCTGGGTGAACCGGTGGTCGGCCTTGTCGAACGCCTCGTCGATCACCACGAGCGCATACTCCGGCTCGGCCTGCCCCGCTGGCGCGAGTTGGAAGCGCAGGGCCGCGGCCAGACAGAAGGTGACCAGCTTCTGGCGTTCACCTCCCGACCGCCCGCCCGAGCCCGTGAAGACGTCGAGCTGGCCACCATCGGCGTCGAGCACCCGGGCCTGGAACTGCACGTGCTGCCGCGTGTCCAGGCAGCGCTCACGCCACGCCTTCTCGTCGGCCGAACCGAGACGGTCGAGGATGCCCTTCATCAAGGCGAACCGCTCCTCGGCCGCCGTCCGATCTCCGGGGTCGTCGGAGGCGAAGACGTCGGTGATCGAGTCAGCTGTGATGGCGGTGAGCGTGCCCAGGAACTTCTCCACCTCGGGCAGCGCCCGGTCCCGCACGTCGATCTGCAGGTGGCCCCCGGGCGAGAACTCGGTGAGCCGCAGCGACTTGTTGACCTCGTCGACCCGCGTGCGGATTTCGCGGCGCGCGCTGCGGATCTTCATCGAGAGCTGCCCGATGTTGTTGCGAGTCTGCTCTCCCAACAGATGGAAGAACCGTTTCTCGAAGGTCGGCAGTCCGTCGCGCTCAAGCGATCCGAGCCGCTCCAGATACTCGGCGAGGAACTCGACTTCTTCACCCCAGTCGGCGGCCTGGTTCGACCACTCCCTCCGATATGCGCCCATGTGGCGAACGATGTGACGCTCGGTCAAGGACCGGCGCCGGTCGGCCTCGGCGTGGCGTTGACCGAGCTGTTCACGCATTGCCGCTTCGAGCCGCTCGGGCCGCACCGCCAACTCGGACGCCGCGGCCTTCAGCTGCGCGGCCACCGCGTCGGGGACGGGTTCGGCACCCTCAAGCTCCGCCGTGAGGTCGGTGACCCGGATGTCCAGGTCGCGGACGGTCCGGGCCACCTCGTCGTACTTCCCGGCGAGGGTGCGTCGGAGCGCCTCTGCATCCTCGACCGCCGCTTTGGCTCGCTCGAGCGCCAGCTCGAGGGCCGGCGCGTCACGGTGGTCGCTGCGCAGTTGAGCGAGGCGCCCCTGCGTCACGTGCAGTCTCTTCTCCAGCACGGCCAGGTCGAGGTCACCCCATGCGATGGGGTCGAGCTGGGCGAGCGCATCGCGACGCCGCTGTCGGTCGGCATCGCCACGACCCAGTTCGTCGAGTTCCTGCACGGCAGCCGTGACGTCGCGCTCGGCGTCCCTCTGGATCCTGACGAGTTCGGCCTCCTTCGCCTCGATCGAGAAGCCGAGCACCCAGCGGCGCCGCTCATCGACGCGCCCCCGGTCGTCCTTCTCGTGCAGGGTGGCCGAGTGCTTGACCTGGCCGGCCCGCGTGACTGCCCGATCGTGCTGGCGGAACTCAGCGACATGGTCGACGCACGCGTAGTCGAACCGCCGGCGCAGCCGGTCAGCGATCCAATCCCGGTAGGGGCCCTCGGCGAGGTCGACCTTGGCCAACAGTGAGGGTTCGTCGGGAGACCAGTCATCCGCGCATGGGCGATCGGTCGCCACCCTCTCGTACACCAACCGGGCGCCCAGGTACTGGCCATCGATGACCTCCGCGGCGGCGAGGTAGTGCGGCTCGGGAACGACGAGGGTACGGGCGAACGACCCGAGCACGCGCTCGATGGCGCCGTTCCAGGCCGACTCGGAGGGCTTGACCTGAATGAGTTCGCCAGCGAACGGCAGCGTCGACTCGGCCACTTGGAGCCGGTCAGCGAGGAGCTGCCTCGTCGCCAGCAGGCGCGGGTCGAGATTTGATCTGTGCCTGCGGAGCGCTTCGAGGTCAGCATTCACGGCGTCCCTGCGTCGCCGCGCCTCCCCGTGCTGTTGGTGCAGCTCGTACACCCGCGCTTGGTGATCGCGTTGCTCGTCCTCGAACCCGTCAGCAAGTGCCAACAACGTGGTCTGGAACCGCTCGACGTCCGCCGCGGACGAAGGCCAGTCGAGCCCGAGGAAGGCCGCGGTCGCGGTCAGTGCGGCGACCTTCTCGCGGCGCTCCGCGAGCTGTGCCCGCTGCGTGCTCAGGAGTTCCTCGAGTGTCCCGAGTTCTGCACCCGCCGAGCCGTCGAGCGCACGTTGGGCATCGACCCGCCCGCTCTCCGCAGCTTCCCAACGCGCCTCTGCCTCACCCAACTCGGTCTTGAACCGCCCCAGCGCCGGGCGCTGACGAGCCAGGTCTTCTTCAACCTCGAGAAGGTTGCGCCCGGTCAGCCACGTCGTGAGGTGCTCCCCCTCGTCGGTCAACCGGCGGAGCGAGCTCAGGGCAGCCGCGTGGTCGTCACCGAGACCCCGCAGAGGGGTGAGGGCTTCGACCTGCCGGCGGGCGTCAACGACAGCGGCATGGGCGAGCGTGAGCTCTTCGAACTGGCCCACCGTTTGCTCGGCGAGTTCGAAGGTGTCGGGCTCATCAAGCATGGAGTCGCGGAACAGCGAGTCGAGGTTGGTCAGGTTCTTCGCCGACTGGGTCTTGTGCAGCAGCACCTGCGCCTGTTCCGACCCCAACCCCAGCCGGCGCCGGAACTTGTTCGCGAATCCGGTGTAGGCGTCCGCTCCGAACACATCCCAGCCACTGGAGACCTGGCTGAGGCGCCGATTCTCGATACCGTCCTTCGCGTAGGGCTGGAGGGACAGCAGGTCGACCTCTTCGGGCGCGAGCACGAACATCGACTTCAGGTCCGCACCGCTCACGGTGCCAGCGCGCAGGTGGAACAGCCGCAGGAGCGTGGTGAGGGCGCCCCGACCGTCGTCGAAGGTGAGGGCCACACCACTCCAGGTTGGGCCCTTGCGCAGGAAGGCCGTCCCGACCTCACCCGTCTCGGTGTCGGTCTCGCGCTTGTAGGCACCCAACACGTAGGTGACCAGACTACGCTCGCGGTCACCGGTCTCGGTCCCTTGGGCGGCCGCGTTGAACTTCAGCCGCGCGGGACGGACGAGGATGGATGCCATCGCGTCGAGGACCGACGACTTTCCCGCGCCCGACGGGCCGGTGAGCAGCAGCCCCTTGCGCGGGACGTCGAACGACCACGCGCCGTCAAAGGTGCCCCAGTTGACCAGCTGGACGCGGCGTAGTCGGTGCTGGCTCACGACGCCACCAGCCGTTCGAGCTCGCGGGTGACAGCCGCCACCTCGTCGGGACCGAACACGAGGGCCAGGACGGGCGAGACCTCCCACCGCTCCTCGTCGTCGGTGGGAAGCAACACCGAGTTCTTCTTCATCTTGTTGACCGCCGCGCCGATACGGTCGTCGAAGCCCTTCTTGTCGGCGAGGTCAGCGGGGCGGTAGCTGCGCAACTGGTCCTCGATCTCGTCACGGCCCACGAAGGTGCGCACGTCAGTGCCCTGCTGGGCCAGGAGACGCCGCCGCAGGAACAGCAGCAGGGCAGTGTCGAGCAGCGTCAGGGGGTGGTTGCGGACGACCTTGGGGGCGTCCTCCAGCTCGAGGTTACGGACGAACGCGAGCCCGGCCCCGGGATCGAGCACCAGGTCGAGGTAGAGGTCGGCGAGGCGGCTGCGCACGTGGGCCTCATCGCGCACAAGCGCGTTCCACAAACGCCCGTCGCCGGCTGACGAGCGCAGGTAGGGGCCACGGATCAGGGCGAGGAGCACGCGTCGGGTGGCCGGCGAGAGCTCGCCGTGGTCCTCCACCGGTTCGCGCGCATCGTCATCGAACTCGTCGACCTGCTCAGCCGCACGCCGGGGGGCGGGTTGGATCGTCATGGCTCGCTCCAGTGCTGGGGTACCTCACCGAAAACGTAGCGGGGCGCCCTGACACTCTTCATCCGGCCGGTGGGCGAGGTCCAGGTCCAGACCTCGTCGCCGGCGGCGCGCGTGGCATGTTCGGTGGCGAGCAGCAACAGACCGACCACGGACGCCAACCCTTGTGTCGCGGGGAACCGGGCCAGCACATCAGCCACCGTGGGTGCTGGAACGTCGACGACTGTGGCCGCCACAGCCCGCTGCAACTCGGGGAAGTCGATCTCGGTGAGGCGGACTAGTGCGCGGAGTTGCTCGATGTCGAGGTCCCCGGAGTCGTGCGCGAGCACCTCGGCGGTCGAGCGCAGGTCGGCAGGGTTGTGCAGGCTCCACGAACCGATCGAGCTGATCGCAACCGACGTGAGGTCGATCTCTCGGCCGGTGGGGTGAATCGGGGACAGCTCCTGCAGGGCCGCGAACGCGGCCTGCTCAGCCCGGTCGATGATGGCCGCGAGCCGCTTGTGCTCGCGGTACTCCTGGGTTTCGACGAAGCGTCGCAGGCTGCGGGAGAAGCTGGTCAACGTCTGGCGCACTTGGGCGCTCTCACGCTGGAGCGTGGTGAGGAACTGGCGCAGGAACGCCGCGTCCTGGCTGGCGAGTACTTGGGTGAAGGACCGTTGGAGGACGGCGTCCACGGCCTCGTCGAACGCGTCCGTGAGGCCCGGGTCGAGCAACAGCCGGTGAAAAGCCGTGAAGGTACGTCCGGCGTCGGACTCCTCGATGACATCGACGCCGGCGAAGACGCGCTCGAGAACGCCACCCCGCGACCCCTCGTGGTTGATGATCTGTTCGCGCAGTGCCTGGTTGAGGTGGTCGAGGTCGTCGGCGACCTTGGCGAAGTCCCCGGGCACCTCCTCGGCGAGGCGCAGAATCTCTCGCAGGCGCTCGGACGCCGCAGCATCCGACAGCGGCTCGAACTCGCCGGACTCGACCCGGGCGATCTCAGCCTCAAGCACGTCCCGCTGGGCTCTGAGTGCCTCGAGCCGGCTCGTCGGCACGGGGTCGGAGTCGCGGGCCAAGGTCGACAGCAGGTCGGTGACGTTGGCGAGACGCGAGGAGGTCACGCTGGACCGGGGTTGCTCGACCGCGGCGACGAACCGGACGGCGTCCGCCGCCGAACGGGACAGCTCGACCGTCTCGTCTCGACTCTCGGTGGGCCGGCGGATGAGGATGCCGTCGCGGATCCAGCTCGCGACGTACTGCTGAGCCGTCTGTGGTAGAGGGAAGCCTGCGTCACGGAGTTCGTCAAGGTCGTCGGTGACCAAGGCCAAGAACTCGGCGTAGGGCAGCGCGCGGTGGTCGGTGAACCTCCGAGCCAAGACCGCCACCAGGACGGGCATGAGGTCGGCGCGCAGCAACTTGAGGCCCGGCGACTGCGCCGTGCGCTGAGCGGCAAGCGCGCTCCCCGTCGGACCGGCCATGCGGGTCAGTCTAGGGGCGAGCTCTTCGACGAGCGGCCCCAGAGGGAGTTTCCCAGCGCGTTCGTCCGCATTCTTCGCTTCGGTGACACCGAGCGCGGCGTCGGCGCGGGGATGACATTGGAGGAGGACGGAGACCACCGCCTCGAAGGCTCCCTGCCACAGCAGATCGAGCGAGCATCTGCGCTGATGGATCGACTGATGCCCAAGTGGCGCCAACTGGCACAGAGCGGCTTGTTCGAACCGACCCACCGCATCCCGAAGGCAGCATGGCTGGAAGGCCTGGTCAACGCAGTGGTCCACCGCTCCTACAGCATGATGGGCGACCACATCCGGGTTGAGATCTTCCCCAACCGCCTCGAGATCTTCTCTCCAGGACGGTTCCCGGGCCTCGCCGATCCGCGCCACCCTCTGCAGATCTCCCGCTTCGCACGCAACCCGCGGATCGCGCGGGTGCTGTCGGACATGGGGGTGACTCGCGAACTCGGTGAAGGCATCAAGCGCATGTTCGAGGAGATGCGCCGACGGGGGCTCAGCGACCCGATCTACACGCAGACCCCAGGCGGCGTCCGGTTGACCCTGCTGGCCACCGATGCGGTGCCGCCAGAGGTTCTGGCCCGCCTGACGCCCAGCTCCCGGTGCGTACTGGACACGCTGCGTCTGATCGGCGCTCCCGCAGGCACGGGGCAGTTGGCGGATGCGGCGGGCATCACCCGGATGACGGCAACGCGCGCGCTCAGCGCCTTGGCAGCCGAGGGACTGGTCACGTGGCAGGGCACGTCCAAACGAGACCCCCGCGCGACATGGTCACTCACCTGAGCTGTAACACCTACTGCAACATTGATGTTGCAGTAGGTGTTACAGCTTGATCCACGCGCGTGCGAGGATCCCCCCATGGCCGGAACCGGAAACCTGAGGATCCGTGACAGCTCACCACAGCGGCGGGCACGTCGAGCTACACCATGCACTGTCGCCGCTTCTCGAAGAGCTCGGTCTGGTCGAGCTTGAGCACAAGCCCCGCGGCAACCGGGTGCGTGCGGTTCAACCCTGACCTCCCACTGGCCAGCACCCCTGCACCTGTCGCCTAATGACGACAACGTGATACTGTCGCCGCATGGCGACACCTCGGATCCATGCGGCCGCAGCCCTCGGTGATCTCGTGCGTGAGGCCCGGCTGGCCCAAGGCCTGTCGCAGACCGAGCTCGCCGCCGATGCAGCCGTCGGCCGCCAGTGGCTGGTCGGGTTGGAAGCCGGAGACAAGGCGTCGGCACCCCTCGACATGGTGCTGCGCGTCCTCCGCGCCCTGGCCCTGGACGTCACGCTCGCAGGCTCACACCGCGAAGGGCGACCAGTCCCGGAGCGTCCGACGCTGCCCACCGCCTCCGACATCCTCTCTCGCTACGAGAAGCGGCCATGACCGCGCTGCACGTCGTGATGAACGGGCGCGTGATCGGTCGAGTTGAGGGCCGTGGCGACCGAGTGCGGCTGCGCTACGAAAGTGGTCTCGACCCGGGAGTCGACGCTCCGCTCTCGCTGAGCATGCCGCTCACGCAGGCACGGCACCGGGGGCGTCCGGTGTCGTGGTGGCTGAGGGCCCTGCTGCCCGACCGTGAACGCCTGCTCATCCGCTGGCGCGCCCGTTTCGGGATCACGGACCTGCACCCGGAGAGCCTCCTCGCCCACATCGGCGAGGACGTTGCGGGTGCTGCCCAGTTCGTCCGGGAGGATCGGCTGGCGGCGGTGCTGACCGACCCTGGCGGGCTGACGCCGTTGACCGACGCCGAGGTGGCCGGCCTCATCTCGGCGGCACGCATGGACGCCCTCCCCCATGACGCCACCCACGGCACGGGACGCTTCTCCCTCGCTGGGGCCCAGGCGAAGATCGCCCTGCAGCGGCAGGTCTACGGCACGTGGGCACTCCCCAGCGGACGTGAGCCATCGACGCACATCTTCAAGCCGGCGATCCCCGGCCTCGAGGACCAGGACGTCACCGAGGTCGCGACGATGCGCACCGCCGCCGAACTCGGGTTGCCCACCGCCCACACGTTCATCGCCGAGTTCGGGGGCCAACGGGTCATCGGCGTGGAGCGGTACGATCGGGCGCTCGCCGAAGGACGGTGGTGGCGCATCCACCAGGAGGACCTCTGCCAGGCAGGCGGCCTCGACCCCGGGCGGAAGTACGAGTCGCAGGGTGGCTTGGGCGTGCGCGCGTGCGCCGACCTGCTCGGGCAGGCCGCCCCGGGCGATGTGGAAACCTTCGCGCGCGCGGTGATCTTCAACTACCTCATGCGCGGCTCTGATGCCCACGCCCGCAACTACTCGCTCCTGATCACCCCCGGGGACGTCCGCCTGGCACCCCTCTACGATCTGAACAGCACCTTGACCTTCGGTGCGGCCGCCGAGGCGACGCACCTGGCCATGGCCGTCGGCGGCGAGGATCGACTGGACGAGATCTCGGTCGGCAACTGGCGGCTGTTCGCTGCCGAACTCACGCTGCCCGAGGAGTGGGTGCTGGAGGAGGTACAGACCATGGCAACACAGATCCCGGACGCCGTCGCCACCTCGTGCGCGGCGGATGACGTTCGCGGGGTTGCGGATGCGACGCTAGCCACCCTGAACGATCGGGTGGGCGCATGGGCGACGCGATGCTCGAAGCGGCTCACGACCACCACATGATCGGCGACCACGCGACCCTTCAACAGGCACACGCTCCAGTCAGGGAGCGCTCGATCCAACACTCCGTGCAGACCTCCCCGGATCGCGCCACTTCCCTGTTGGAGTCATCCCGGTTCTGGAACGTCGACAGGATGATCCAGTACAGGGTCTCGTCACCGTGACGCAGTGCGGTGGCCGCCTTGCGGGCGATGTAACCGGGGTGAAGGTCCAGTAGCGTCCTGCCCGCCTCACCACTGCACCGGATCAGGCCGTCGGTGTCGACGAACGTGGTCACGCCCGTGCGGTCGAGGTGCTGTTCGATCAGTGACCACCGCCGAGCGCATCGCGACGGCCGCGCACGCCTGCCAGGTCGACAAGGCCGGACGCCCCTACATCGACCACCCGCGCCGCGTTGCGTCACTGGTGGCCGAGATGACCGACGACCGGGAGGGGAGGAACTCGACCATTCTCCACGTAGGTCAAGATCTCCATCTGAACGGCGGACTCACTGGCAGCCGATCGGCGGCTGTCCAGTAGCCAGCCATTGACTCTGATCACTAGCGTGGCGGCTCAGGAGATACCGGCCGTCGCCAGCAATCCGCTGGCTAGGATGAACGAACGTACGAGAGGGAACGGAGGAAGCTGACTCAATGGTCGATGACGATCGCTGGGTCGAAGTGACGCCGTCGCAGTTCCCCCACGAAGCCGAGGGTCTGCGGATCGTTCGCGACCTGATGCCCAAGCGCGCGCCGTTCCGAGCGTGGACCAACTTCGAGTTCCGCGATGATCGGGGGAACTGGTCCGAGGTTGACCTCCTCATCCTTGCCCCGGACGGGCTCCACCTGGTCGAGCTGAAGTACTACTCCGGGCACCTCCGGGGCACGGACACCACGTGGTTGCGTGATGGTCACGCAGCACAGGACTCCCCGCTCCTGCTCGCCAACCGCAAGGCCAAGCGGCTCCGGTCGAAGCTCATGGCCGCCTACGACGACTGGAGGCGTGGCCAGAAGTTCGCCCAGCCGCCACCATCGGCCAGAGACCTCATCCCGTTCATCCAGGAGTCGGTGTTCCTCCACCATCCCGGTTTCGTGTGCGAGCTTCCCGAGTCCTCACGGACGGGTCTCTACGGCGTCCCTGGTCACGAGGCCACCTCCGGCCTCGCCCCCATCACGGATCTCTTCACCGGCACCCCCCGCCCCGACGCCCAGATCCGCGAGCGCGCCATCGCGGCCATGATGCAGCGCATCGGGCTCCGCGCTCGCCCGCGCGAGGCCGGCTCCTATGTGCTCGACAAGGCACCTCTGGAGGACGGTCCCGGCTGGCAGGACTGGCTGGCCACCCACAAGCACGTGAAGTCCCAGCGGCGCCGCATCCGGTTCCGGGTCGTGCCAGAGGGCGCCTCCGAGCAGGCTCGTCGCCGCGTCCACCTGCTGGCCGCGCACGAGATGCACGTGATGCAGCGGCTGACCCACGAGGCGATCGTCCGCCCCGAGGACTACGTCGACTCCGAGCTCGGCCCGGGCCTCATCTACCCGCACGAGGAGGGGTGGCAGCGTCTCGACCTGTGGCTGGCCGACGGGCCCAGCGGGTTCGACTACGACGCCCAGCTCGACCTGATCCGTCAGGTCGCCGAGGCGCTCGCGTACGCACACGGCAAGAATGTCGTCCACCGCGGCCTCGGGCCGCGCGCCATCAAGGTCACCACCGAGAACAACGGACGCCGCCGCGTCACGATCGGCGACTGGCAGGGAGTGGGCCGCACCGACGAGGCGACGGCCACGTCCGCCACCCGCGGCGTCACCACCCTGATGGACGCCGACCGTCACCCCTCCGCCGCCCAGGAGCGGTGGGTGGAGGAGGGATTCGCCGCCCCCGAGGGTGTCCTCGTCGGGGCTCCCGACCGGCTCCGCCTCGACGTCTTCGGCTTGGGCGCACTGGCGTTCTACATCGTCACTGGCGGCCAGGCGCCGGCTCGCACGCGCGCCGACCTCACCGCCCGACTGAACGCCCAAGGTGGCCTCGACGTCTCGGTCGAACTCCCGACGGTGGCTCCCGCACTGCGCGAGGCGATCCTCGCCGCCACCCGTCCCGAGGTCTCGAAGCGCCTCCCCGACGTTGCCGCCTTCCTCGCCGAGCTCGACAAGGCGATGACTCCGCAGGCCGACGAGACCGCCGATCCCCTCGACGCCGGGCCGGGGGCCGTGCTCGATGACCGTTTCGAACTCGTCAGCCGCCTCGGGGCCGGGTCCACCGCCGTGGGCCTACTGGTCAAGGACGGCCCCTCGGACGACGCCCCCCAGCGCGTCCTCAAGGTCGCCCTCGACGACAGTGCCGGTCGACGGCTCGACGACGAGGCGGAGTCGCTGCGACGCCTCACCAGCCCGCGCATCGTGAAGATCATCGAGGGCCCGCTCTTCGTGGGTGGGCGCCGTGCGCTCCTGCTCGCCAGTGCAGGACGCGAGACCCTCGCCACCCACCTCGGCAACCGGGAGCGACTCCCGCTCGACCTCCTCGAGCGCTGGGGCACGGACCTCCTCGAAGCGGTCGTCACGCTCGACGAGGCCGGCATCAGCCACCGGGACATCAAACCGGCCAACCTCGGTGTCCGGGAGGACCGCAGCAACAAGTCCAACCGCAGCAAGCACCTGGTGCTCTTCGACTTCTCCCTCACCCGCGCGCCGGCGTCCGACACCCAGGCGGGGACCCGCCCCTACCTCGACCCCTTCTTCAACCCGAAGCGACCGCAGTACGACTCGGCCGCCGAGCGCTACGCCGCCGCCGTGGTCCTCTACGAGATGGCCACCGGCCACACCCCCGTGTATGGCGACGGGCTGTCCGACCCGGCGTCCATCAACGACGAGGCCACCATCGATCCGGATGGATTCGACCCCGCGCTGCGGAAGAGCCTGACCGCCTTCTTCACGCGCGCGCTCGCGCGCAATCACAAGGCCCGCCACGACACGGCCGCGCAGATGCTGCTGGAGTGGCGGGCGAGCTTCCCCGAGGCATCCACCCCGGCCGAGGACGCCGTGGCCTTGGCAGAGGCTGCCACCGCCGAGACCCCTTTGGCGGACAGTGGGCTCAGCGCGCGAGCGCTGTCGGCCCTGGAGCAGCTGCACGTGAGGACCGTGGGCGAACTGGCAGGCGTGGACGCCCGCCTCCTCAACCGCCTGCCCAACCTCACGGCGGCGACCCGCGGCGAGGTGCAGCAGCTCACCAAGATCTGGCGCCCGAAGTTCGGCCGACGTGGCGCCTGGCGCCCCGCCGAGGAGCCGACGGACTGGGACCACCCGCTGGACGCCGCCGACACCCTCCTGAACGCGGCACGCACCCCACGCGGGGACAACGCCGTCACCGTGGCGTCCCTGCTGCTCGGGGTGACCGGACGCCTCGGCGCGAACGCGACCCAGTCCGAGCTCGCGGCCTCTCTGAAGCCCCCGGTAACCCGTGGCCGCATCAGCCAGCTGCTGGCAACTCTCCAAGACCGGTGGGCAGCCGACGACGAGGCACTCGACCTTCTGGACCGACTGATCGGGGTCACGAACGAGCGACTCGTCGAGTTGGGCGGCGTGGCCACCTTCGACGAGCTGGCCGACCACCTCCTCACGCTGATGACCCCACGCCGGGGTGTCGCCGGCGCCGACGAGCTCCGCACCGTCGAAGGGCTGCTCCGGTGCGCGCTCGACCGCAAGGCAGCCATCGAGCGGGCAGGCGATGACGCGTTGCCCCCGTGGTCCCTGCGCCGACGCGAGGGCAGGCCGGTGCTCGTCGCCGTCCACCCCACCCTGCTCGACGTCGCCGAAGCTCTGGGCCACCGGGCCGACGCGCTCGTCAGCGACACCAATGTGTCCGGCAATGACGCGCTCGTACCAGCGGCCCGTGCCGCGACAGCCCTGGGCGCCGAGGTCCCCGACCAGGTGGACACCGAGACGGGCAGCCTGCCTGTGGCCGCGGGGCTCCGCGACGGGCGCCGTCTGGCGCGATTGGGCGCGGTGATGTCGCACAACGCCGGCGCGTCCGCGGTCGGCGAACTCCACCACCGCCACCTCGCTCCCGCCGCCGCGCTCCGCCACGCCCTTCCCTCGGTCGTGCCCGGGGTCGAGTACAGCGCCGACGCTCTACGCGAACGCGTCGCCAACCGCTTCCCGGACCTCGCCCCGCTGCCCAGGCGACCCGACCTCGACCACATCGTCACGGACGCAGCGGCCGGCCTCCACTGGGATGAGGCACGGCGCAGCTACCACGCGCCCCGGCCTCACGGGCAGACGACTGGCTTGGACACCCGCTCGGCCACGATCCACGTCCGCCCCTCCAGCCTGTCCGGCCCCGGCCCGATCGGGCAGCGTCTCATCGACAGCCGCGAGCGCCGTTCGTTCGTGGCCCTCGGCGTGCCGGCAGGAGCGGTGGCCGATCGGCTGGTCGCCGTCCTCCGGGATCGTTTCGAGGCGGTTGAGCTCGACCTCACCAACACCCTGCTCGAGGCGCTCCACCACTCCGCAGCCATCCTCAAGGTCCCCTGGGACCAGGTGCTGATGGCGGACGCCGACGCCCCCGCCTCGCGCGCCAGCCAAGGCCTCCACGCGCTGGTGCGCCAGTCGCTCCCCACCGTGGCGCAGGCCATCCGGCAGACGTTGACGGACGCCGGCGGCCGCCCCGTGGTCCTCACCGACGCCTCCCTCCTGGCCCGCCATGACGCCCTGGGCCTGTTGGCCGAGTGGATGGACCTGGCCACGAACCGACCGACCGCCCTTTGGCTCGTCGTGCCCCAACTCCACGCGAACAACGGACCGATGGTGGACGGCCAGCCACTTCCGTTGGCCGCGCCCAGCCAGTTCGTGCCCGTCACCCAGGACTGGGTGGACGCCCAGCGACCCGCCCTCGAAGGGAGCACCCCGTGATCGACCCCAGCAGGCTGGTCGCCGACCTCAAGCAGCAGGTTCTCGCCCTGGAGGATGACCTGCGCGAGCGCATCGAGCTGCCCCAGTTCGCCGAGGCCTGGAAGCGGGAACACCACCGGGCGGTGGAGAAGAACCGCACGGCCGCCACCTATGCCGCGTGGGCGGATGACCGGATCACGCAGGCCGCTGTCTCGTGGGCGTTGACCACCGTGTTCGTGCGCTTCTGCGAGGACAACCGGCTCCTGTCCCCGGTGTGGATCTCCGGGCCGCCCGAGCGCCGACAGGAGGCGCTGGACGCCCAGCTCGCCTACTTCCGGGCCCACCCGGAGCACACCGACCGCGAGTGGGTGGAGCAGGCGATCGGCCACCTCGCCACGACGCCGGCCAGCGCCGCGCTCGTGGACTCCCAGGCGATGCTGCACACCGTCTCCCCCTCGGGCCAGGCGGTCACCCGGCTGTTGGAGTTCTGGCGCCGCCGCGACGACGCCGGGGCGCTGGTCCACGACTTCACCGACCCCGACCTTGGCACCCGGTTCCTCGGCGACCTCTACCAGGACCTCTCCGACCACGCCAAGAAGACCTACGCCCTGCTGCAGACCCCGGAGTTCGTCGAGGAGTTCATCCTCGACCGCACCCTCACCCCCGCGCTGGCCGACCGCCCGCTGGAGGGCTTCAAGCTCATCGACCCCGCCTGCGGCTCCGGACACTTCCTGCTCGGCGCCTTCCGGCGCCTGCTCGCGAGGTGGGACGCCGAGGCTCCCGCGCTGGGTCCGCGCGAGCGGGTGCAGAAGGCCCTGGACGCCGTGTGGGGCGTGGACATAAACGCCTTCGCCGTCGCCATCGCGATCTTCCGGCTGACGCTGGCTGCGCTGCAGGCGGTCGGGGGGATCTCGCTCGAGAAGGCGCCCAAGTTTCAGCCCAACGTGCTTGTCGGGGATTCGCTGTGGTTCAGCCACGAGCAGGACGCGCTCCCCGGGACCGTCGACGACGACTTTGCCTACTCCAACGAGCAGCGGGACGCGCTGCACAAGGCGCTGACGCGCGGCCAGTACGACGCGGTGGTGGCGAACCCGCCCTACATCACGGTGAAAGACAAGGCGCTCAACGCGGGCTATCGGGAGCGGTACAACCACCTCAAGGGCACGTACGCGTTGACCGTTCCTTTCATGGAGCTGCTGTGTAAGCTCGCCCAACGGGGGACTGACGGGAAGCCCGCGGGCTGGGTGGGGCAGATCACCTCGAACTCGTTCATGAAGCGTGAGTTCGGTGCGCCCATCATTGAGGACTTCCTGACACAACTCGACCTCCGCGAGGTTATTGACACCTCGGGCGCCTACATTCCCGGCCATGGCACACCGACAATGATCATCGTCGGCCGAAACCGAACGCCCGCCACCAGCACCCTTCGAGCGGTGCTCAGCATCCGCGGCGAGCCTGGGCGACCCGACGACCCGGCCTGCGCATTGGTGTGGACTGCCATCACAGACCACATCGATGACGAGCACCATCAGGATGCCTGGATCACAGTGACCCATCTTAATCGCAGCACGCTGGCTCGCCACCCGTGGAGCCTGTCAGGAGGCGGTGCAGGCACAACCATTGAGACCATCCATCGCTCGATGAGCACCCGCCTAGCCAGCCACCTTCTGGGCAAGATCGGTTTCGCGAGTTTCCCCGGGGCGGACGACGCGTTCTTCGCCTCTCGGGAATCACTTCGCCGCGACGGGGTGAACGACGAACTACTCCGTGCGGTGATCACCGGCGACGTGGTGCGCGACTGGAAGACTGCCGACGGCGATTGGGCACTGGTTCCCTACGCGTCGGACTTGTCACTCGTCGCTCTCGACGAGAAGGCCGCGTGGTACCGGAGACAATGGCCCCTGCGCACCGTATTGGGTGGCACCGTCAGCTTCGAAGGAAAGACGAAGTCGGACCTCGGGCAAAGCTGGTGGGGTTGGTACCGCTGGGTTCCTGAGCGATACCGCACCCCCCAGACCATCACGTTCGCCGAAGTGGCAACGCACAACCACTTCGTGCTCGACCGAGGTGGAAGAGTGTTCAAGCAGACCGCGCCGGTGATCAAGCTGCCGGAGGAGGCGTCCGAGGACGATCACTTGGGGCTGCTGGGGGTGCTGAACTCGTCGACGGCGTGTTTCTGGCTGAAGCAGAATGCCTTTAACAAGGCGGGTTCGGGAATCGGAAGAGGAATCCAGCCAGAGGACTGGATGGATCGGTTCCAGTTTAACGGCACCACGCTGCAGGATTTCCCGCTGCCGAAAGTGCTGCCATTGGAGCGTGCCCGGTTGCTGGACGGACTGGCCCAGGAGTTGTCACGCCAGCAGGTGTCCGCGCTGATCGCCACGGCTCCGCCAACGGCGGACCTGCTGCGCGAGGCGGAGGCAGCCCAGGCGTCCCTCAAGCACCGGATGATCGCGCAGCAAGAAGAACTCGACTGGGAGGTGTACGCATCCTACGGGCTGCTGGACCAGACGCTGACGTACCCCGGCGAGCCACCCGAAGTAAAGCTCGGCGAGCGGGCGTTCGAGATCGTCCTCGCCCGCAAGGTGGCCGCCGGCGAGGAGGACACCGCCTGGTTCACCCGCCACGGCTCCACGCCGATCACCGAGATCCCCGCTCACTGGCCCGCCGAATACCGCGCCCTCGTCCAGCGCCGGATCGACGCGATCGAGTCCGTCGACGCGATCCGGCTGCTGGAGGCTCCCGAGTACAAGCGCCGGTGGGCGTCCGAGCCGTTCGAGAAGCAGGCCGAACGCGCGCTGCGCGGCTGGCTGCTCGACCGGCTCGAGGACAGGTCACTGTGGTTCAACCGCAGCGGGCAGGTCACGCCGCAGTCTGTTGCCCAGCTCACCGACCGGCTCGGGCGCGACGAGGAGTTCCGCGGCGTCGTCGAGCTGTGGCAGGGGCACCGCGACATTGACCTCGTCAAGGCGCTCACCAGCCTGCTCGAGCCCGAGGCCGTCCCGTATCTCGCGGCGTACCGCCTGAAGGACCCCGGCCTGCGCAAGTTCGCCGACTGGCAGCGCACGTGGGACCTGCAGCGCAAGGAGGACGCCGGCGAACCCGTCGGACAGATCCCCGTGCCACCCAAATACACGTCGGCCGACTTCCGCAGGCCGTCCTACTGGTCGGCGCGCGGCAAGCTCGACGTGCCCAAGGAGCGGTTCATCCTCTACCCCGCCGCTGGGCGCGAGACCGACCCCACCCCGCTGCTCGGCTGGGCCGGTTGGGACCACGCCCAGCAGGCGCTCGCCCTCGCCACGATCATTGGCGACCGCCAGCGCGAGGGGGCGGAGTCCGCAACGCTCGTCCCGCTCGTCGCCGGGCTGGCCGAGCTACAGCCGTGGGTCGACCAGTGGCACGCCGAGGTCGACCCGACCTACGGTGTGAGCCTCGCCGCCGTCACGGGTGAGGCGCTCCGCAGCCACATGCAGGGCTTGGGCGTCACCCACGACGACCTGAGCGCCTGGCGTCCCGCCCCCACGACCCGCGGAAGGAGACCGAAGAAGTGAGCGCGCTGCTGCGGGACATCTTCACGATCCCCGAGACCACCTCCACCTCCGACTACGTCCTGCGCCTGACCGAGAGCGTCGACGACGCCCACCTCGCGCGGACCCTCGCCGACTACGTGGTGACCCCGGAGATCGCGCGATCCTTCGACGCGGCGCTGGGCGCGGTCGCGCAGGCCATCCGCGACAACAAGAGCCAGGGACGCTTCCTCACCGGTTCGTTCGGCTCCGGCAAGAGCCACTTCATGGCGGTGCTCCACGCACTCCTGCGCCAGGACCCGCGCGCCCGGGCGATCCCCGAGCTGGCCACACCGATCGCGCGGCACGACCCCGAACTGCAGGACCGACGGGTCCTGCCCCTGACCTTCCACCTCCTGGGCGCCAAGTCGCTCGAGCAGGCGCTGTTCGACGGGTACCTGCGCCAGATCGGCGAGCTCCACCCCGACAGCAACCCGCCGATCCTGCACCAGACCGACCAGCTGCTCGCCAACGCCGAGAGCATGCGCGCCAAGATGGGCGACGAGCAGTTCTTCGCCGGCATGAACGAGGGCGCCGGAGGTGGGGACGTCTGGGGTGCCGTCCTCGGCGAGGGTGGCACGTGGGACGCGACCTCCTACGCGGCCGCACGAGCGGCGTCCGCCGACGACCAGCGGCGCATCGACCTCGTCGCCGCGCTCAAGAAGCACTGGTTCCCCTCCTTCCAGGGCCAGGCCACCCACATCGGGCTCGACGAAGGCCTGACGGCAATCTCGGCCCACGCGGCCTCGCTGGGGTACGACGCGGTCGTGCTCTTCCTCGACGAGCTCGTGCTGTGGCTGGCCTTCCAGATCCGCAACCAGGCCTTCTTCGGCGCCGAGGCCCAGAAGATCACCAAGCTGGTCGAAGGCGGCCAGGGCGGACGACGCATCCCCTTCGTCTCCTTCATCGCCCGGCAGATGGACCTGCGCCGCTGGCTCGCCGACTCCGGCGCCAGCGGGTCGGAGCAGACCGCGCTCGAGCAGGCCTTCCAGTTCCAGGAGGGGCGCTTCCCCCAGATCCGCCTCGGCGACGACAATCTCCCGTGGGTCGCCCACAAGCGACTCCTCGCCCCCCAGGACGCGGATGCCGAGGCCGAGATCCGCCGGGCCTTCGACGCCCTCGACCGCCGCTCCGAGGCCTGGGACGTCCTGCTGGACGGCATCAACACCGACGACCGCCACCGCGGGGCCGACGAGCAGCAGTTCCGGCTGACCTACCCCTTCTCGCCCGCTCTGATGTCGACCCTGCGCTCCCTGGCGAGCGTCATGCAGCGCGAGCGCACGGCGTTGAAGGTCATGCAGCAGATCCTCGTGGACCGGCGTGACGACCTCACGATCGACGACGTCGTCCCCGTCGGTGATGCCTTCGACTACCTCGTCACCGGCGCCGCCGGCGACCAGCCGCTCGACGAGGCGGCGGCTGCCCTCTTCCGGTCGGCCAACGACCTGTACCGCAATCGCCTGCTGCCCGCGATCCTGAGCAACCACGACTTGACCCGCGACGACCTGGAGGCAGGCCTGGTCACGCCAGGTCTGCAGGCCGACCTGCGCCTGGCCAAGACCCTGCTGCTCAGTGCGGTGGCCCCCAACGTGCCCGCGCTGAAGAGCCTGACGGCCGGTCGGCTCGCCTCGCTGAACCACGGCTCGATCCGGACGCCCCTGCCCGGCGGCGAGGCCCACATGGTGCTGTCGAAGGTGCGCAACTGGGCGACGACCATCCCCGAGATCCGGGTCGAGAACAGTTCGCAGAACCCACTCATCCAGGTCCAGCTCGCCGACGTCGAGTACGAGACCGTCGTCGAGCGCGCCCGCGGCGAGGACAACGAGGGACGCCGCCGCGAGCTCATCAAGCGGCTCGTCTCCGAGAGCCTCGGCCTGCAGCTGGGCGACCAGGACATGATGGGCGTCCACCACCACAAGGTCGTCTGGCGCGGCTCACCCCGCGTGGTGGAGCTGGTCTTCGGCAATGTGCGCGACTCCTCGTGGCTCAGCGACCAGCACTTCCGTGCCAACCCGGACGCCTGGCGCTTCGTCATCGACCACCCCTTCGACGACTCGGGGCACTCGGCCGCCGAGGACCAGCGGCGCATCGACGACATGCGCGCCCGCAACTGGGACGAGCAGACCATCGTCTGGCTGCCCCGCTTCTTCTCGGAGACGCGGATGCGGGACGTGAGCCGCCTCGTCATCCTCAACTTCCTGCTCGAGGGCTCCGGCGACCGGTACGACACCTACGCCGACCACCTCTCCGAGCCCCAGCGCCAGCTGGCCAAGGCACTCCTCCTCGCCCAGCGCGACGCCCTGCTGCACCAGCTGCGGCAGGCCGTGCAGGTCGCCTACGACGTCGAATCCTCGTCGGGCGGCGAGCACATGGTGCCCGACTCCCACCCCGACGTGCTGTCTTCCCTGACTCCCAGCTTCACGCCCCGCCCCCCTGCCGGAGGCACGCTCCGGCAGGCCTTCGATGGCCTGGTCGACGACGCGTTCGCGGCCACCTACCCGGGGCACCCCGACTTCCAGCCGTCCGACACCGAGGTGCGTGCTCGCGACCTCCAGGTCGTCTACGACTACGTGGAACGCGCGCTGGGGGATCCGGAGAACCGGATCAGCCTCGGCCCCGAGGCGTCCGTCCTGCGTCGGCTGGCCAACCCGCTGGGGGTCGGCCGCGCCGCCGAGACCCACTTCCTCATGGGCGACAGCTACTTCGGTACGTGGGGCCCTGAGTTCGAGCGCCGCATGGGCGCCCGGGACGATGACGGACCCGTCACGGTCCGTGACGTGCGGCAGTGGATCGCCGGGATGGAGCCCCGCCTGGGGCTCACCACGGATGTTTCCGACCTGGTGATCCTCGCATGGGCCGCGCTGCGCCGACGTGCATGGTTCGGCCACGGCGGGGCCATTCCCACCCCTCGGGTCGGCCAGCTGCGCCCCGAGATGGAACTACGGGAGCAGGAACTCCCGGATCCGCAGACCTGGGCCACGGCGACGGCCCTGGCCGCTTCCCTGTTCGGGATCCACGCACCCGCTTACATGACACCCACCGGGGTCGCCAACCTCGCCGACGAGGTGCACAACCGCGCGGTGGCGCTCACCGACGGAGCACACCGACTCGTCGGGGCCCTCGAGCAGGCGCGCACACGGCTCTCCCTCGGCCCCGCACCCCACCAGGGTCGGCTGGCCACGGCACGCTCCACCGTGGATCTGGTGGATGCGCTGCGCGGCCTCAAGGGGCTGGCCGTGATCAACCGTCTTGCAGCCTCCACCATCGCCGAGCCCCTGCGCGCGAGCCGGTCGCTGGATTCGGCCGATGCGGTGGCGCGCGGACTGTCGAGCTACACGTGGGAACGCCTGGACCCCCTCGTCAACGCTGCCCGCCAGGAAGGGCCGCGGGCCGACGAGGCCAGCCGCATCCTCGCCCGCCTCAAGCAGGCCGTTGAGGCGGACGAGTTCGCCGAGCCCCTCTCGCCCGCACTGAAGCATGCCGAGGACCGGGTGTTCGCGTGGCTCGCGCATGTGGACACCACCACCGTCGCCCCTGACCCGACGCCGACTGTCGGGCCCAAGAAGTCCGGCCGAACCCGGCTGCGCGGCGGGCAGGGAATTGAAGGCGTGACCCGCGACCTCGCCGATTTCGCCGCGGACAACCCGGGGGTCGACATCGTCGTCGAGTGGCGGGTCGAATGACCGCAGCGAACGCGCCCACCACCCCGGTCACACCGGCGATGGCCCGTGCCCTCATCCAGCGAGCACGCGAGAAGGGCTACGACCGAGGCGTCCTCGCGTTCTCCGCACGCCCGGACGCAACGTCGCCAGCGGCGTTCACCGAGGGCCGCCAAGAGGTCCGCATCGTGCCGGCCGTGTCGGCCCTCGCGATCCGTGAGGCGATCCGGGACGCCAACCCCGACGGCTGGTTGGTCATCGTCACCGACCGTCCCGCCGAGGACCTGGGCCCCGGGTTGTTGGGGCAGTTCGTGTGGGCCCGGCTCCGTCACCCCGACCCCTGGGACGCCCTCAAACAGCGCTTCTCCGCGCCCAGCGTCGACACCCGGCTCCTCGGGATCCACCGGGCCCGCGAGGTCGCCACCGGTCTCCTCGAACTCTCCCCTGCCGCGGAGTGGCCCCCCGCGCCCGCCGGCGTCCTCACCGCCGACCACGCACTGGCAGCGGCAGCACGGCTGGAGTTGGGCCTTCCGGACGGCCCCATCGACCTCATTGCCGTCCTCCAGTGGTCCACCGACCCCAGTCTTCCCGGACGGATGGCACGCCTCCGTTCGACCACCGGTGAGGCCACCGCGGACGCAATCCTGGGTTGGGTTGCCGACTCCGCCGGGGAGGCCCGCCAGCTCGTGGCCGCCCTGCTCCGGTCGGGAACCCCGACCGACATCGTGCCCTTGGGCGTCGTCCTGGACAGCCTGCTCACGGCGTCCGCCCGCCAGGAGGCCGCCGTCGCCCTGGCTCGGCTGCAGCACCGCTGGGGATCGGTTCCGCACGAAGCCTTGGCGGCTGCGGGGCGGCTGTCCACCGTCGTCGTGACCGGCATGCTGGCAGGGACGACCACGGTCGACGAAGCACGTCGCCTGCTGAGCCGGGGCGACGACCTGATGGCGGAGGCCGAGGGCGGGGCCCTCGCCGCCGGGTCATCGCTGCTGCGATCCGGCCTCACCCATCGCCTCCGGACCCTCGCCGACGTGTTGCGCCACGATTCACCCGACCCGGCCGCGCTCGAAACCGCGTGGGCCGCCGTGGCCGCCCACCGGCTGAGCGACCTCGACGAGCGGGTGGCCGCAGCGCGCGCGGGCGTCCGGTTGGTGCGCTGGCTTCGTACGGAGGCGACGGAGGAAGCACCGACCTCGTTGGACGAACTGGCCCAGCGCCACCTCACCCAGGACGCCTGGGTGGACTCGGCCGTCAACGATGCGGAGGCGGGAGCCGACGAGCACTTCCTCGCCACCGCCCTGGAGTCGGTCCTGAACCGTGTCCAGGCACGCCGCGATGAGCACGACCGGCAGTTCGCCGCCGAGCTCACCCGCGCGGAGGGCCAGCCCGGTGATGGCGCCATCCCGTTGGAGCGCGTGCTGCCCGACATCGTCTTCCCGCTCGCGGAGAAGCACCCCGCGCTGCTGCTCGTCCTCGACGGCCTGAGCGCTGGGGTGGCGACCGAGGTGCTGGCCGACATCACCACGCGGATGGACTACACCTTCACCGAGTACCTCCTGCCTGGTCGGAGCCGACGCACGCCGGGCATCTCGGTGCTCCCCAGCCTCACCGAAGCAAGCCGCGCCTCCCTGCTCAGCGGCAGGCTGGTGCGCGGGCAGCAGGACGCCGAGCGGCGCAACTTCACCGAGCTGGTGCGGGCCCGTGGGCTCGGCGCCACGAAGCTGCTGCACAAGAAGGGACTGGACACCACGCGCCAAGGATTCGCGCTGGCAGACGACCTGCGCCTCGTCATCGAGGACGTCGACCAGTACCGGCTGGTGGGGTGCGTGCTGAACACGATCGACGACGCCCTCGACCGCACCGATCCGGGCGGCACCGACTGGTCCACCGAGACGGTCAAGCACCTGGCTCCGCTCCTCCGGGCCGCCCGTATGGCCGGGCGCCTGGTCATCCTCACCAGCGACCACGGCCACATCGTCGAGCGACGCCGCGGCGAACAGCGCGGCGCTGGCCTGAGCGGACGCCACCGCTCGGTGACCGGCGAGATCGGCGCGGACGAGGTGGTCGTGCGCGGTCCACGCGTGCTCGCCGAGGGGAATGAGGCGATCTTGGCCGTCAGCGAACGACTGCGGTACGGACCGCTGAAGGCGGGCTACCACGGCGGCGCAGCACCGGCCGAAGTGGTCGTTCCCGTGGCCGTTCTGGCACCCACCTCGCTGGAGCATGACCTGACGCCCGCGGCTCCGCCCGAGCCGGAGTGGTGGGAGGGTCACGTCCCCGTAGCGTCCTCGGCTCCGCCTGTGGCGCGTCCCGTCCCGACCAAGATCGCGGCGTCCGCGCAGCCGGACCTGTTCAACGACGTCCCTGAACCGACGCGCGGTACCTCGACGACGGGCGCAGACCTGCTGGCCAGCGCCACGTACAAGGCCCAGCGCAAGCTGGTGGGGCGCCTCGCCGTCACCGATGAGGCCGTCCAGCAGCTGATCGACGCACTCGCACTTGCCCCTGACCACCGGCTTACCGCTGCCCGAGCAGCCGGAACGCTGGGGGTGCCCACCAACAGGGTGCCGATGATGGTCAGCCAGGTGGCGAAGCTGCTGAACGTCGAGGGCTACCCGGTCGTGTCGAGCGATCCCGCCACCCAGACAGTGGTGCTTGATCCTGCGTTGCTGGCCGAGCAGTACGGGGTCCGGCTCGCTTGAGATTCCCGCCCTGCAAGAGCGTTCCGGTCAACAATCAGGATCTCTACCCTCATCTATGGATTTCCGTTATACGGCTAGATAGAGTCTGACACATGGACCCGGTGGAGAACCCCTTCAGGCCAGGCGCTGGTCGCAGGCCGCCCGTCCTTGCCGGTCGGGAGCGCATTCTGTCGAACTTCGACGTGGTCGTCCGTCGGGCAGAGAACTACGGCGAGGGCGACCGCAGTTGGGTCATCAACGGACTGCGCGGGGTTGGAAAGACAGTGCTCCTCAACGAGCTGATGAGCCAAGCCAACGCACGCAAGTGGATCGTCGCCAAGGTCGAGGCGTCCACGTCCGCACCCCTGCGCAAGGTGTTGGCCACGGAGTTGGTGAAGGCACTGCGGACGGCCACAGGCCGTCACGCAGATCGCTCGAAGTGGAAGCGCGTGCTGGGAGTGCTCCGTTCGTTCACACTCAAACTCGGGATCGATGGCATCACGTTGGGCATCGACGTGGATCCCGTCCACGGGGTGGCGGACAGTGGAACCTTCGGAGACGACTTGGCAGCCCTGCTGGAGGTCATCGGTGAAGCCTCGCTCGAGTTCGGCATCGGCACGCTGATCCTGGTGGACGAGTTGCTGGAGGCTGGCACCGACGACCTCGAAGCCGTCAACATGGCAGTCCATTCACTGGGACAGGCACCCACCCCCCTGCCGGTCTTCTTCGTGGGAGCTGGGCTCCCTTCCCTCCCAGCCCAGCTGGCGGATGCAGCCAGTTACGCGGAACGGCTGTACGTCTACCAGCCGATCGGCCTCTTGTCCCCGGACGACGTCCGCACCGCGTTGGTGGAACCCTGCGAACAACGGGGAGTCACCTGGCAAGAGGATGCGCTGGCGGCTGCGTTCGAACTGGCGCGTGGATACCCCTACTTCGTCCAGTCCATCGGCAAGCACGTCTGGGACCTGGCTGCGGGGCCCGCCTTCACCATGGACGATGTGCAAGCTGGGGGTGCCTTGGCCCGCGAGGAGATCGATGCCGGCCTGTACAGGTCGCGTTGGGAACGTGCCACGACCGCTCAACGCAGGCTGCTCACAGGGATGGCGCACCTGAAGGGGGAGGACCCAGTGGAGATCGGCGAACTCGCGGCTCACCTCGGCAAGGCCAGGACGTCTGACCTGTCGGTCGCCCGACAGGAACTCATCAAGAAGGGTTTGGTCTACGCGCCCGAGCGGGGTCTGGTCGCCTTCACCGTCCCCGGAATGGCGGACTTCGTCATCGCCCAGGATGCGTGACTGCATGGATTCGGTCTCGCCTCGACGGCGTCGCGAGGTCATCGACGCCCTGCGGCGCGGCACCGTGCCCGCCAATGGCTTGGATCTCCTTGCGGTCGGGCTGACCCCCTTCGAGTCGGCTCTGGGTGCTGAGCTGGAGTCGGTCTCCGGTGGCGCGGCTGTCTTCAAGGCCGTCCGCGGGGAATATGGTTCCGGCAAGACCTTCTTCACTCGCCACCTGGCCGAGCGAGCGCTTCGTCAAGGGTGGGCCACGGCCGAGGTGCAGATCAGCGAGACGGAGACCCCGCTCCACCGTCTGGAGACCGTCTACCGTCGCATCACCGAGTCCCTGCGAACGGCCACCGTCCCTCCGAGTGCCTTTCGCTCGGTGCTCGATGGCTGGCTCTTCACCCTCGAGTCCGACGCCATCGCAAACGAGCCCGGCCTCCAACACTCCGACCTTTCGCTGGGGCAGGCCGTCGACCGTCTCATGGACACACGCCTGGCGGAGGTCTCCAGCAAGACCCCAGCGTTCGCGCAGGCCCTGCGCGGGTACCGTTCGGCCTCCCTGTCGGGTGACCCCGCGACGGCTGACGGGCTCGCCGCGTGGTTGGGTGGGCAGCCCCATGTGGCCGCCTCCTCCAAGCGCACCGCAGGCATCCGAGGCGATTTGGACCACTTCGGGGCCATGGCCTTCCTCCAAGGCCTGCTCGCCGTCCTGAAGGACGCGGGCCACCCGGGCCTGCTCGTGGTGCTCGACGAGGTGGAGACGCTCCAGCGAGTGCGAGGGGATGTCCGGGACAAAGCTCTGAACGCGCTGCGCCAGCTCATCGACGAGGTTGACTCCGATCGCTATCCGGGCCTGTACCTGGTCATCACCGGAACACCGGCCTTCTTCGAAGGCCCGTCAGGTCTGAAGCGGCTCCCGCCTCTCGCCCAGCGCCTCCACACCGACTTCACGACGGACTCCCGGTTCGACAATCCACGCGCCGTCCAGGTACGCCTCACCGGGTTCACCAAAGAGCGTCTCGTCGAGCTGGGTACCAAGGTTCGCGACCTGTACGCGAGCGGCACCGAGCACGGCGACCGCATCCGTAGCACCGTCGACGACGCGTACGTGGGTGACCTCGCATCAGCCGTGGCTGGCTCGTTGGGCGGCAGCATCGGGGTTGCTCCTCGGGTGTTCCTCAAGAAGCTGGTGGGCGAGGTCCTCGACAGGGTCGACCAGTTCGCGGACTTCGACCCGCGCATCCATTACGCCCTCACGCTGTCGCAGGATGAGCTCACGGACGTGGAGCTGAACGCCTCACGTGCGGCGTCCGACCTCGATTCGATCGACCTGGAACTCTGACCGTGAACGGGTTCGGGGCGCTCCACCCGGTCGTGCAGCACCACATTGTCAACGTGCTGGGCTGGAACGGCCTCCGGCCCCTGCAGGAGCAGTCGATCGGGCCCGTCCTCGCCGGCCGTGACGCCGTGCTCCTCGCACCCACCGCAGGCGGCAAGACGGAAGCTGCCATGTTCCCCCTCCTCACGCGCATGGCCGACGAGTCGTGGACCGGCACGTCCGTTCTCTACGTCTGTCCGCTCAGGGCGCTGCTGAACAACCTCGAGCGACGAGTGGATTCCTACGCCGCGTGGCTAGGCCGATCGGCAGCCGTCCGGCACGGGGACACGAGCCAAGGTGCCCGCCGTCGCATGGTGGTCGACCGTCCCGACGTCCTGCTGACCACACCCGAGTCCATCGAAGCGATGCTGGTGTCAGCCACGCTGGATCCCCGTGTCCTGTTGGGGGACGTCCGTGCCGTGGTCGTGGACGAGGTCCACGCGTTCGCCGGCGATGATCGTGGTTGGCACCTCTTGGCGGTCTTGGAGAGGTTGGCGCACCTCACGGGCCGCCCTTTGCAGCGGATCGGGCTGTCCGCGACGGTGGGCAACCCCGACGCACTCCTCCAGTGGCTGCAGGGCAGCAACCACGCCACTGGTGTGGCGGCACAGGTCGTTTCGCCTGCGGCCGGGAGCACGGTGGCGTCCGATCTCGCGTTGGACTTCGTGGGGTCGCTCAGCAATGCCGCGACGGTGATCTCGCGGCTCCACAAGGGAGATAAGCGGCTTGTCTTCGCGGAGTCACGTCGCAACGTCGAGCAGCTCGGGGTGCGGCTCACGGACCTGGACGTGGAGACCTTTGTCTCCCACTCCAGTCTCTCCGCGAGCGAACGACATCGGTCGGAGACAGCCTTCGCCGAGGCCCGCAACTGTGTGATCGTGGCCACCTCCACCCTCGAACTTGGGATCGACGTTGGAGACCTCGACCGGGTGCTTCAGGTGGGTTCCCCCACCACCGTCGCGTCCTTGCTCCAACGACTGGGACGCACCGGCCGCCGGTCGGGGACGACCCGCAACATGACAGTGCTGGCCACGGACGAGGGCGAACTGCTCCGAGCGGCAGGCCTTCTCCTGTTGTGGTCGGAGGGGTTCGTCGAGTCGATCGACCAGACGCCCCAGCCAACGCATATCGCCGCCCAGCAGGTGATCGCCCTCGCGCTCCAGGAAGGGCAGGTCGGCCGAGCAACGTGGCAGGACTGGCTCGGCGGGCTCGAGCTGGCCCCCAGCACCACCCTCGGCGAGATCGTGGCGACGATGCTGGACCGAGGTCTGTTGGACGAAGACTCCGGCATGCTGATGGTCGGGCCCGAGGCCGAGCGCCGCTTCGGACGCCGGCACTTCATGGAAGTCATGAGCGTGTTCACCTCGGATCCCCAGGTGACGGTGCTCCACGGGCGGGTGGAGATCGGAACAGTCGACCCCATGGTGCTCATCACGAAGGTGCAGGGACCGCGACGTTTGGCCCTGGCAGGACGCTCGTGGAGCGTGACGGCAGTCGACTGGAAGCGCCACAAGGCGTACGTGGAGCCTGCTGAGGGAGTGGGATTGGCCCGTTGGCTCGGCACGTCCATCCCGTTGGGCCGCCAACTCGTGGATGCGATGCGGCGCGTGCTGTTGGGCGCCCGACCCGACGGCGTCGTGCTCACGAAGCGCGCTCAAGAAGCCCTGGCCGCACTGGAGATCGACCTCGCCCCACGCGTGGACCTCGACCGAACCGTGCTGTTGCACGACGAGGACAGGACCCGTTGGTGGACCTGGGCAGGTGGCCGCGCGAATGCTGTCCTCTCCGCCGCCCTGGATGATGCGGACCCGTCCCTTCTCGACGCGGAGGCCACCTACACCAACGAGTCCATTCCCCTGCGCACAGATGCCGGCGCAGGCGAGCTCACCGCCGCTCTCGACCTCGCTCGCTCCCGGCATGGACTTGGACTCAACAGCGTTTCGCCTGCCATCACCCGCAGGGCCGTTCAGGACCTGAAGTTCGCTGAACTCCTGCCCGAGGAACTCGCGATCCGAACCTTGGCGGCGCGCCTGTCGGACCACGAAGGGGCACGAACGGCCGCCGCGCTGGAGATCGTGGAGAGGTTCACCTGAGGCACCCCCTGCCTTCGGGTCAGGAACTGAGCAGTCCCTTTCGGGCCCTGAGGAGGACTTCGCGCAGGGCGTCGTCCACCGCATAGATGTGGAGCCCGTTGACGCCGCGGGTCAGGAGGACGTTCAGCTCATTGCGGATCAGGGTCTCGCCCACCTTCCGCTTCGTGCCGTCGCGGAGTGTCCGATGCTGCGTCGCTCCGCGGTTCGCACTCTTCGTCGGGTCGATCACGACACGTCCTTCGCGGTACGTGACCGACGGCCCAAGGATGACGCCGGCATGGTTCAAGTCGAAGCCTTGGATCGTGAAGGTAGAACCCACCTCGTCGATGGTGTGCGGCTGCTCGGCCCAGGCCAGTCCCTTGGCCCTCCTCTTCGCGGCGCGGTCGATCTCCAGTTGCAGGTTCCACGGCAGGCGCAGGTCGCCCACGACCACGTCCCAACGACCACCTGCCGGGGGAGACTTCTCCGAGTAGTCCCAGTCGAACGTCGCCAAGAGTCGGGACAGTCCCTTCTCCTCCTCCGTCGCGTGCTTCTTGATCGCCTCGTACAGTGCGGTGGCGGAGTCGGCGATGGTGAGCTCATATGAGTCCTCTGGGATGTTCCTCACGACGCCTTCGCCTACCAAGGAACGAATCCACCCAAGCGTCGCTTCCGAGGAGTTGATCCGCATCTGGGTGCCCAACTCGACCACTTGGGTCGCTCTGTTCTCGATCTCGGTCACGTCTTCGGGCTCGAGGTCGGCCTTCTGGCGCTCCTTGCTCACTACCACCGCCAGCACCAGCCGACCGCGGCGACGATGATCCGCATCAGGGTGTTGTCAGGCACCTCTTCCTCCACCTCTTGGGAACCATTGACGCTAGCCGCACGCCGGTCAACCGGCAGCACCCCTCTGGGCCTGCACCGTCGCGTTACCCAACCGTGATGCGGGCGGGTCTTGACACCGAGGTTGGGAAGAGCGAGTCTGAGACACATCCCCCTGAGAGCGCTCCCATTCCCTCTCAGTCTTCACTGAGAGCGCTCTCAGAAAGACGGGCGGACCTTCATCCGCACACAAACAAAGGAGTTGCTGTGCACAAGTCACGCATTGGGGCCCTCGCGGCGATCAGCGCCCTGGCCATCACCCTGTCCGCCTGCGGCGGGGCGAACACGGGGTCGACACCGGCCCCCGGCGGGAGCGCTGCGCCCGCGACGTCGGACGAGAAGATCACCCTGACCGTCGCCACCTTCAACGAGTTCGGTTACGAGGAGCTCGTCAAGGAGTACACGGCGCTCAACCCGAACGTGATCGTCGAGCACAAGAAGGCCGCGACCGCCGACGAGGCGCGCGACAACCTGAACACCCGTCTGGCCGCCGGTTCCGGGCTGGCCGACGTCGAGGCCATCGAGGTCGACTGGGTGCCCGAGATGATGCAGTACGCCGACAAGTTCGTCGACCTCAAGGACGACGCGGTCGAGGGCCGCTGGCTCGACTGGAAGGTGGAGGCCGCCACCACGCCCGACGGCAAGCTCATGGGCTACGGCACCGACATCGGCCCCGAGGCCATCTGCTACCGCGCCGACCTGTTCGAGGCCGCAGGCCTGCCCTCCGACCGCGCCGAAGTCGCCAAGCTGCTCGACGGCGGCTGGGACAAGTACTTCACCGTCGGCAAGGACTTCGTCGCCAAGAGCGACGCCGCCTGGTTCGACGCCGCCGACGGCGTGTTCCAGGGCATGATCAACCAGATCGAGACACCGTTCGAGAACGCCGACGGCACCCCGATCCCCCTCGGCGAGAACACCGAGATCAAGAAGGTCTACGACCAGCTGATCACCGCCGCGGTCACCGACGACCTCTCGGCCGACCTCGCGCAGTGGAGCACCGACTGGTCCACCGCCTTCCAGAACGACGGCTTCGCGACGATGCTCTGCCCGGGCTGGATGCTCGGCGTGATCGAGGGCAACGCCGAGGGCGTCGAGGGTTGGGACATCGCCGACGTCTTCCCCGGCGGCGGCGGCAACTGGGGCGGCTCGTACCTGACGGTGCCGACCCAGGGCGCGCACCCCGAGGAGGCCAAGAAGCTGGCCGCGTGGCTGACCGCCCCCGAGCAGCAGCTCAAGGCCTTCGCGTCCAAGGGCACCTTCCCCAGCCAGAAGGAGGCCCTCGCCTCCCCCGAGCTCCTCAACTCGACCAACGCGTTCTTCAACGACGCCCCCACCGGTCAGATCCTCACCAACCGCGCCAACGCCGTGTCGGTGACCCCCTTCAAGGGCCCGAACTACTTCGCGATCCGCGCGCTGACTTCTGACGCCATCAACCGCGCCGACGTCGACAAGACCGACGACCCCGAGGCCTCCTGGGCCAAGGCCGTCGCCGCCTACGACGACCTCGGCCTCAGCTGACGCACCCTTGGCCGACCGGACGCCACGGCGTCCGGTCGGCCCCCACCCGAACCCACCACGACCGCGAGGAGGCTCGATGTCGAGCACCACAGCGCGCCAGCGGCTGTCCCGCCTGGACGTGCGCCTGTCGCCGTACCTCTACATCAGCCCCTTCTTCATCCTCTTCGCCGTCGTCGGCCTCTACCCGCTGCTCTACACGGCATTCGTCTCCGTGCACGACTGGCACCTCATCGGCGGCCAGGGGGACTTCGTCGGCCTGAAGAACTACGTCGACGTCCTGGGACAGCAACGCTTCGGCCGCGCCCTGGGCAACACCTTCTCCATCTTCCTGCTGTCGTCGGTCCCCCAGGTGATCGCCGCCATCGCGATCGCGGCCCTGCTCGACGCGAACCTGCGCGCGAAGACCTTCTGGCGCATGGGCGTCCTGCTGCCCTATGTGGTGGCACCGGTCGCGGTGTCGCTGATCTTCTCCAAGCTCTTCGCCGACCAGTCGGGGTTGGTGAACACGCTCCTGGCCACGATCGGCATCGACCCCATCGGCTTCCACTCCGACCGGCTCGCGTCGCACCTCGCGATCGCCACCATGGTCAACTTCCGCTGGACCGGCTACAACACCCTGATCTTCCTCGCCGCCATGCAGGCCGTGCCCCGGGACCTCTACGAGGCCGCGATCGTCGACGGGGCGTCGCGCTGGCGCCAGTTCTGGTCGGTCACCGTCCCGATGCTGCGCGCCACGATCATCTTCGTGGTCATCACCTCCACCATCGGCGGTCTGCAGATCTTCGACGAACCCCGCATGTACGACACGCTCGGCCTCGGCGGGGCGGACCGGCAGTGGATGACGATGACCATGTATCTCTACGAGCTCGGCTGGGGGGCGCAGAAGAGCTTCGGCCGTGCAGCCGCCGTCGCCTGGATCCTCTTCGGGATCATCATCGCGATCGGCCTGGTCAACTTCCTGCTCACCCAACGCATCGCCTCCGGGGACGCGCCCCGGCGAATCCGCAAGGGGGCCCGCACATGAACTCCGTCGCCGCCATCGAACAGACCGCCGGGCGCGGTGCCGCCCGCGCCGCCCGCCGTCGGTTGAACCGACCGCAGCCCGGGGCGTCCGGGAGCAGCACCGCGTGGGGCGCCGACCGCCGCCCGTCGTGGCTGTCCTACGTGCTGCTCGGCCTGGTCCTGCTGATCTCGGCCTACCCGCTGTGGTTCGCGGTGCTGCTGGCCAGTTCGGACGCCGCGACCATCGCCCGCAACCCGATCCCGTCGCTGATCCCCCAGGGCCGGCTGCTGGAGAACATCGGCCGGGTCATCTCCTCCGACATCAACTTCTGGCCGGCGCTGTGGAACTCGATCCTCGTCGCGGTGATCACCGCGGCGTCGGTGGTGATCTTCTCCACCCTGGCCGGTTACTCGTTCGCCAAGCTGAACTTCCGCGGCCGCGGGCCGCTGCTGGTGTTCGTCATCGCCACCATGGCCGTGCCGACCCAGCTGGGCATCGTGCCGCTGTTCATCGTGATGTCGAAGCTGGGCTGGGTCGGCCAGCTGCAGGCCGTCATCGTGCCCGGCATGGTCACCGCGTTCGGGGTGTTCTGGATGACCCAGTACCTCCGCGACGCCCTGCCGTACGAACTGATCGAGGCGGCACGGGTGGACGGCTGCTCGATGATTCGCACGTTCTGGCACGTCGCGCTGCCCGCCGCCCGCCCGGCCGCCGCGATGCTGGCCCTGTTCACCTTCGTCGGCTCGTGGACCAACTTCTTCTGGCCCTTCATCGTGCTGGGTCCCACGAACCCGACGCTGCCCGTGGCGCTGCAACTGCTGCAGGCGTCGTACTTCAAGGACTACTCGCTGATCATGGCGGGCGTCGTGGTGGCCACGATCCCGCTGCTGCTGGTCTTCGTCGTCGCTGGCCGACACCTCGTCGCCGGCATTATGCAAGGAGCTGTCAAGGGATGACCGAACTCACCTTCCCGCCCTCGTTCTCGTGGGGCACCGCCACCGCGGCCTACCAGATCGAGGGAGCCCGCCACGAGGGTGGCCGCCGCGACTCGATCTGGGACACCTTCGCCCACACCCCCGGCGCGGTGGTGAACGGCGACACCGGTGACGTCACCTGCGACCACTACCACCGCATGCCCTCCGACGTCGCGTTGATGGCCTCGCTCGGCCTCGACACGTACCGGTTCTCGGTCTCGTGGGCGCGCGTCTGCCCCGACGGCCGGACCCCCAACCCGGAAGGCCTCGACTTCTACGACCGCCTCGTCGACGAGCTCGTCGGGCGCGGCATCCGACCGTGGCTGACGCTCTACCACTGGGACCTCCCCCAGGCCCTCCAGGACCGGGGCGGCTGGACGAACCGCGACACGGCGTCGGCGTTCGCCGACTACGCCGGCGCGGTGCTGGACCGACTCGGCGACCGCGTGCCCGTCTGGACCACGCTCAACGAGCCGTGGTGCTCGTCGTTCCTGTCCTACGCGGCCGGCGAGCACGCGCCCGGCCACACTTCCCCGACCGAGGCCGTGGACGCCGCCCACCACCTGTTGCTGGGCCACGGCCTGGCCGTGCAGCGGATCCGCGCCGACCGACCCGACGTCACCGTCGGCATCACCACCAACCACACCGTCGCCGACCCGGCCGACCCGTCGAACCCGGCCGACGTCGACTCCGCCCGCCGCATCGACGGCGCGTTCAACCGCGTGTTCCTCGACCCCCTGTTCCGGGGCGAGTACCCCGCGGACGTGCTCGAGGACATGGCGGAGGCGGGGCTGGGTCGCGCGGCCCGTGACGGCGACTTCGCGGTCATCTCGTCGCCGATCGACGTGCTGGGCGTGAACTACTACAACGGTGTGGCAGTCGCCGGCGCTGTGCCGGGGGACGAGTCGCCGCTGGTGTTCGCCGGCCCGGGTGGGCTGCCCCGGCGCAGCCCCTACGTGGGCTCGGAACGCGTGCGGTTCGTCCCGCGCGGGCTGCCCGTCACCGCGATGGGGTGGGAGGTGCAACCCGAGGGCCTCACCCGCCTGCTCGTCCGGCTGCACGAGGAGTACACCGGTCCCGCCGGCGTCCGCCTGCACGTCACCGAGAACGGCGCCGCCTACGACGACGTCCCGGACGCCGCGGGCTTCGTCGACGACACCCACACCCGCCTCGCGTACGTGCGCGACCACCTCGCCGCGGTGCACGCCGCGATCGAGGCCGGCGCCGCCGTGGACGGGTACATGGTGTGGTCGATGCTGGACAACTTCGAGTGGGCGTGGGGCCTGGCCAAGCGATTCGGTATCGTTCGGGTCGACTTCGACACGCTCCAGCGGACCCCCAAGGCGTCCGCACTCTGGTACGCCGAGGTCGCACGGTCGGGAAGCGTCACCCTCGACTGAGGAGGCGAGGTGGACGACGTGCGGGCACGCACCACGTTGGAGGACGTCGCGCGCGTGGCGGGGGTGTCCCGCGCCACGGCGTCCCGGGCCGTGCGCGGCGGCGAGCTGGTGAGCCCCGTCGCCCTCGAGGCGGTGCGCCGGGCGGTCGAGCAGCTCGGGTACGTGCCCAACCCGGCCGCCCGCAGCCTCGTCACCCGGCAGACCGACACCCTGGCCGTGGTCGTCCCCGAGGACGACGCCCGCGTGTTCTCCGACCCCTTCATCGCGCAGGCCATCGGCGGGGTCGCCGAGGCGCTGGCCCACACCCCGAAGCAGCTCGTCCTGCTCATGCGCGCCCGCGGCCAGGAGAACGAGCGGCTGCTGCCCTACCTGCGCGGCGGGCATGTCGACGGGATCGTGGTGCTCTCCCACCACCGCGACGACCACCTCGAACGCGAACTCGCCGCCTTGCACCTGCCGCTCGCCTTCATCGGACGTCCCCTTGAGCCCCAGCTGGCCGTGCCGTACGTCGACGTCGACAACGTCGCCGGCGGACGCCTCGCCGCCGAGCACCTGCTCGCCGCGGGCGCGCGCAGGCTGGCGACCATCAGTGGCCCGCTGGACATGCCAGCCGCTGTCGACCGCCTCACCGGGTGGACGGAGGCCTTGGCGCGCGGCGGCGTCACCGAGGTCGCCCGGTACGAGGGCGACTTCACCCTGGTGCGCGGCGAGGAACTCGGCGCGCGGCTGCTGGCCGAACACCCGGAGGTGGACGGCGTCTTCGCCGCCAACGACCTCACCGCCGCCGGCGTACTGAACGCGGCCCGCGCCGCCGGGCGCTCGGTCCCCAGGACCCTGCGCCTGGTCGGGTACGACGACACCCAGCTCGGCCTGACGACCCACCCGCAGCTCACCACGATCACCAACCCCGGGCGCGACCTCGCCCGCCGGGCCACGCGCATGGTGCTCGACCAGCTCGCCGGGCAGCCCGCGCCGTCTCCGATCATCATCACGCCCGTCCTCGTGGAGCGTGCCTCCGGCTGACGGGCCCAACTGGCAGGCTGTGCCCATGAGCAACCCAGAGGAGCTCCTGGAGCTGGCCCAGGCGTGGGCGACCCAGCGCGGGCGCACGTTCGCCCCCGAGTTGGTCGACACCGCGATCAGGCTGCGCGATTCCTACGACGGGCTCGAGGCCCACCGATGGCCCGCCCGGACGGTGGAACACCTCATGCTCGTCCGCTGGCCGTCGCACGGTCCGCACGGCGTGCCCGACGTCGCAGCCCTGGTCGCCTCGCTCGACACCTTCTGGCGCTTCCTCCGCTCGACAGGGCGCATGGCGGGCGGGTCCGCCGAACCGGCCGCGCTGGCCCAGGAAGCCAAGAAGGCCGGCAAGCGGATGGCGGCCGCCTGTACCGACGACCGCAACTTCGGATCCAACAAGATCCTGCTCGGCTTCGGCGAGGAGATCGGCATCACGCTCGACGACGCGACCTCCATCGAGGAGGTCCAGGAACGCTTCGGCCGGATCACGGACGCCTGGAACGCCCTCCCGGCCGACGAGCGGCGCCGGCGGTCGCCGGGGCTGGACGCCCTCGAGGCCGAGGCCGGCGCCGAAGGGGACGGCGACGGATCAGAGTGGACCGCCGGCCTCAGCGACCCGGCCACGAGCGCACCACACGTGAGGGCGTCCGAGTTCGTCGCCTCGCTGCGCGCGCTCGTCGATTGGGTGGGGACCGGGCGCGAGGTCACCTCGACCGGCGCGCTTCGGCCGGTCATCGCCCGCGCGGCCGTGGACGCCCTCGGCCTCGGCGACTGGGACCGGAGCTGGCGCAGCGCGATGGACTGCCTGCCGCTGCACCGCCTCTGGCTGGCCGCCGTGGGGACGGAGCTGGTCGAGCTCCGCGCCACCAAGGCGGTCGCGCACCCCGAGGCGTGGCCCACGACCGACCGGGAGTGGGTGGCCTTCGGGCTCGTGGCCGCGCACGAGCTGTACGACCTGGCCATGTACGAGGGCGTGGAGTACCCCCTCACCGAACTGCTCTTCGAAATCGACGGCCACCAAGGCGCCCCGAAGAAGCGCGCGGCCGTCGCGGACTGGTGGTGGCAGTCCCCCGGCAACCCCCTCGCCGGCCCCGAGCACGACGCCGTCATGCGACCCATCAGCGACGACACCCTCGCCGGCTGCCTGGAGTTCTTCGGCGACCTCGGCCTGTGGACCGAACGCGCCGGCTACCTGATCGGCACCGACTTCGGCTGGGACTGCGCGGTGTACCTCGCCGCCACCCACAGCCCCGACGGCCAGGAGTTCGAGGGCTGAGGGCCACGCCCTACACTTGCGGCGTCCCGCTCGCCACAAGCCCTGACGGAGCCAGAATGAGCAACCCCACGTCAGTCACCGCCCGCATCGCGCTGACCGTGACGCAGCCGGCCCGGCTGGTGTTCTCGGTCGCGGTGGCGCAGGGCACCCCGACCGACCGCGAGACGCTCAGCATCACCGTCGACGGCACCGAGGTGCCCGCCACGGAGGTCAGCAGCATCGCCGGCACCCGCCTGCACGTGGTCGACGCCCCGACCGGACGCCTCGAGCTCGCCTACGCCGCCGACGTCACCGGCTCGGCCCCCACGCCCGCGGTCACCGACGCCGAGGCGATCGAGTACACGCGGCCGTCGCGCTACTGCGAGTCCGACCGGTTCAACGTACTCGCCCCCACCCAGTTCGCCGGCCTCGCCGGCCAGGAGCTGGTCACCGCCGTGGGCGCGTGGGTGAACGGGCACATGCGCTACATCCCGGGCTCCTCGGGCAGCACCGACTCCGCCATCGACACCCTCCTCGCCGGCCAGGGCGTGTGCCGCGACTTCGCCCACCTGACCGTGGCCATGCTGCGGGCCTGTGGGGTCCCGGCACGCCTGATGGCCGCCTACGCACCCGGACTGGTGCCCATGGACTTCCACGCCGTCGCCGAGGCCGCCGTCGACGGCCGCTGGCAGGTCGTCGACGCCACCCGCATGGTGCCGCGCGCCGGGCTGGTCCGCATCGCCACCGGGCGCGACGCCGCCGACACCGCGTTCCTCACCGTGCTGTCGGGCCAGGTCACGTTCGGGCCGGTCCAGGTGACCTGCTACGCCCACGACGGGCTGCTGCCCGAGGACCCGTCCCAGCCCGTCCACCTCTGACACGCCGCCGAAACACGCGCCCCGTAGAGTGGGCGCCGTGAGCATCCGGGTCGCGCTGCACCACCAGACCACCTACCGGTTCGCGCGCCCCGCGAGGGTGATGCCACACGTGGTCCGCCTCCGACCCGCCCCCCACAGCCGCACCCGCATCGAGGCGTACTCGCTGACGGTCACCCCGCCCGACCACTTCCTCAACTGGCAGCAGGACCCCTTCGGCAACTACCTCGCCCGCCTCGTCTTCCCCAACCCGGTCGAGGAGCTCAGCTTCACCGTCGACCTCGTCGCCGACATGACGGCGATCAACCCCTTCGACTTCTTCGTCGAGGAGTACGCCGAGCACGCCCCCTTCACCTACCCCGAGCAGCTCCGCCGCGACCTCGCGCCCTACCTGCGGCCGGTCGGGGCGCACGAGGACGGCACGTCGGCGTCCATCGGCCAGGCCACCGGCGAGCCGGACGCCGTGGACACCTGGATCGCCGACAACGTCACCGCCCGCGGCCTGCTCGACGGCACGACCGGGATCGTCGACTTCCTCGTCGCGGTCAACGGCGCCATGCGCGAGGCCGTCGACTACACGACCCGCCTCGAGCCGGGCGTCCAGACCCCCGCGCAGACCCTCGACCGCGCGATCGGCTCCTGCCGCGACTCGGCCTGGCTGCTGGTCTCGGTGCTGCGCCGCTGCGGCATCGCCGCCCGCTTCGTGTCCGGCTACCTCGTGCAGCTGACCAGCGACGTCGTCCCGATCGACGGCGGGCCCGCCGGCCCCAGCGCCGACTTCACCGACCTGCACGCGTGGGCCGAGGCGTTCATCCCGGGCGCCGGCTGGGTGGGCCTCGACCCGACCTCGGGGCTGCTCGCCGGCGAGGGGCACATCCCGCTGTCGTGCACGCCCGAGCCCGAGTCCGCCGCCCCGATCACCGGCGCGACCGAGGTCGTCGAGGTCACCTTCGACTTCGCCAACGAGGTGCGCCGCGTCCACGAGGACCCCCGCGTCACCAAGCCCTACACCGACGACCAGTGGGCCGCCATCGACGCCCTGGGCGCGGCGGTCGACGAGCGGCTGGCGGCCGGCGACGTCCGGCTCACGATGGGCGGCGAGCCCACCTTCGTCTCCGCAGGCGACACCTCCGACCCGCAGTGGGAGTCCGCCGCCGACGGCGCCGAGAAGCGCGAGCTCGCCTCGCGCCTGGCCGCCCGGCTGACCGACCGCTGGGGGCGCGGCGGCATCGTCCACCACGGGCAGGGCAAGTGGTACCCCGGCGAGGAGCTGCCCCGCTGGCAGACCCAGATCGCCTGGCGCCGCGACGGGGTCCCGCTGTGGCGCGACCCGGCGCTGCTGGCCGACCCGCACGCCCCGACGAGTTCGGACGCCGCAGGCCCGGCCGGGCTGCCTGCCGATGGTCTCGCCCAAGGGATCGCCTCCCGGCTCGGGATCCCCGACGGCTTCGTGCTCGGCGCGGTCGAGGACACGCGAGGTGAACCCGGGGATCCCGTCGCCTGGGTGGTCCCGGTGTTCGTGGAAACCCAAGCCCTCAACGAGAAAACTCAAGCCCTCGGCGCAACCCGCTGGGCCAGCGTGGCCTGGCGTCCGGACGGCGAGCCGCTCACCCTCACCCCGGGCACCTCGGCGGCCGGGTACCGGCTGCCCCTGAACACCCTCGACCTCGGCGACGCCCCGCCCACGGCGGTGGTCGTCGAGCAGCGCGGCGCGCACCTGTTCGTGTTCCTGCCCCCCATCGACCGGCTCGACGACGCCGTCGGCCTGCTGGGTGCGATCGAGGCCGCGGCCGCGGCGTCCGGGACATCGGTGGTGCTCGAGGGCTACCGCCTGCCCGGCGACCCGCGCCTGGAGAGCCTGTCGGTCACGCCCGACCCCGGGGTGATCGAGGTGAACGTGCAGCCGACGTCCACGTGGGGGGACCTGCGCGAGCTGACCACCACCCTGTTCGACGACGCCGCGCGCTCAGGTCTGGCCACCGAGAAGTTCGACCTCGACGGCACCCACACGGGTACCGGCGGCGGCAACCACATCACGCTGGGCGGCCCGACGCCGGCGGATTCGCCGTTCCTGCGCCGGCCCGACCTGCTGCGCTCGCTGGTCACCTACTGGCAGTGGCACCCCGGCCTGTCGTACCTGTTCACGGGCAAGTTCATCGGCTCCACCTCGCAGGCACCCCGCGTCGACGAGGGCCTGGCCGAGACCCTCTACGACCTCGAGATCGCGTTCAACGAGCTCGTGGCGATCACCCAGGACCCGTCCATCGAGCACGACGTCGCCGCCGCGGTGGCCGCCGACCGCCGCTTCGACGAGGACCCCGACGAGCGCGTCGAGCGCCAGCGCCGCTCGCAGCCGTGGCTGGTCGACCGGCTGCTGCGCCACCTGCTCACCGACCTGACCGGCAACACGCACCGGGCCGAGTTCTGCATCGACAAGCTCTACTCCCCCGACACGGGCACCGGGCGCCTCGGCCTGGTCGAGATGCGCGGCTTCGAGATGCCCGCCCACCCGCGGATGAGCCTGATGCAGGCCGCGCTCGTCCGCGCGCTGGTGGCCCGGTTCTGGGAGGCGCCCGTGCAGGGGCCGCTGGTCCGCTGGGGCACCCGCCTGCACGACCGCTACCTGCTGCCGGCGTTCGTGGCCGCCGACGTCCGCGAGGTCGTCGCCGAGCTCAACGCGCACATGGAGTCCTGGCCGGCCCTCCCCGACGGCACCCGTCCCCGGTTCGACGAGCGCTGGCTGGAGCCGTTCCTGGAGTTCCGGTTCCCGCGGCTGGGCGAGGTGCGCATCGGCGACGTCGAGCTCGAGCTGCGCAGCGCGATCGAGCCGTGGAAGGTGCTCGGCGAGGAGGTCGCCCTCGGCGGCACGGCCCGCTACGTCGACAGCTCCGTCGAGCGCGTTCAGGTCAGCGCCGTCGGCCTGACCGAGGGGCGCCACGTGCTGACCTGCAACGGCATCCCGGTGCCGATGACCCCGATCGCGACCACCGGCTGGGGCGTCGGGCGTGACGCCACCGCGGGCGCGCGGGTCGGCGGGGTGCGGTTCCGCGCGTGGAACCCGCCCTCGGCCATGCACCCCTCGATCGGTGTCCACACCCCGCTGCACTTCGACCTCGTCGACGTGCGCAACTCCACGTCGCTGGGCGGGTTCACCTACCACGTCACCCACCAGGGCGGGCGCTCCTACGACCGCTACCCGGTCAACGCCGTCGAGGCAGAGTCCCGGCGTACGGGCCGCTTCGAGGAGCGGCGCACCTCGGGCCGCGTCGACACCTCCGCCTGGCCGGTGCCGGGCGGCGTGCTGGGCGGCGACCCGTCCGAGTTCCCGGTCACGCTCGACCTGCGCCGGTACTCCCGCGGCCGCCACCCCGTCGTCGGGGCCGAGGAGGCCGAGTGAGCCTGGCAGCGGGCTATGCCGAGCGCTTGGCGTCCCGGACGGCCACCGGCCTGGTCGCCTTCGACGAGACCGGCGCGGGCGGCGCCGTGCACGACCGCGCCCTCTGGGAGCACCTCGAGCGCCTCGGGCCCACCGGCCTCAACAAGCGCCGCCGCGAGATCGACCGCCTCACCCGCGAGGAGCGGATCGGGCAGAACGGCGGCCGCTGGAAGGTCGACCCGATCCCGCTGGTGTTCGAGGCCGAGCCGTGGGCCGCCCTGCAGGCCGGGCTCGAACAGCGCGCCCGCCTCTTGGACGCCCTGCTCACCGACCTCTACGGCCCCCGCGACCTGATCCGCCGCCGCGTGCTGCCGGCCGCGCTGTTCCTCGGCCACGACGGCTACCTGCTGCCGGCCCACGGCGTGACGATCCCCGGCCCGCGGCAGCTGCCGTTCGGCGGCACCGACCTCGTCCGCACCCCCGACGGCTGGACGGTGCTCACCGACCGCGCCCAGGCCCCCGCCGGCGTCGGCTACGCGCTGGCCAACCGACGCCTCGTCACCCGCGTGATGGAACCCCTGTCCCGCACCACCCGCTCCTCCCGGCTGCGCGGCTTCTTCGACGTGCTGCAGAACGCCCTGCAGGCCGCCGCCCCGCCCGGCATCACGTCGCCACGCATCGTGCTGCACTCCCCCGGACCCTCCAGCGACACCTCCTACGACCAGTCGCTCGTCGCCACCCTCCTCGGCCACCCGCTGGTGGTCTCCGACGACCTCGTGGTGCGCGACGGCGCGGTCTGGCTGCGCACACCCGGGCGGCCCCAGCGCGTCGACGTGATCCAGCGCCGGGTCGACGGCGAGTGGTCCGACCCGCTCGACCTGCGCCCCGACTCCCGCCTCGGCGTCGCCGGGCTGCTCGCGGCCGCCCGCCGCGGCGCGGTCTCGGTGGTCAACCCGATCGGCTCGGGCGCGATCGAGAACGTCGGCCTCACCCCCTACCTGGACGCCGCCTGCCGTGCCCTCCTCGACGAGGACCTCCTGCTCCCCTCCCCGCGCACCTGGTGGTGCGGGGACGACGCCTCCCGCGGCCATGTGCTCGCGAACCTCGGCGAGCTGGTCATCCGGCCGACGTCGCGCAGCTCGCGGCCCACGACCATCCCCGGCTGGGAGCTGGACGCCGCCCAGCGCGACGACCTCACCCGCCGGATCGAGGCCCAGCCCTGGGCCTGGGCCGCGCAGGAGCGCGTTCAGGCGTCCACGGCCCCGGTCGTCACCCCGCAGGGGCTCTCGCCGCGCGCGATGGTGCTGCGCACGTTCCGGATCGCGCTCGACGACGAGTACGTGGTCATGCCCGGCGGGCTGGCCAAGGTCGCGATGAGCGAGGAGGAGACCCTCGTCACCCGCGGCGACACCGTCATCGCCAAGGACGTCTGGGTGCTCGAGGACGAGCACGCCCCCGTCTGGCGCTCGCTGCGCCCGGCCGAGCCCACGGCGTCCGGGGTGGCCGTCATGCCCGACCTCACCCCCCGCGCGGCCGGCGACCTCTACTGGCTGGGCCGCTACGCCGAGCGCGTCGAGGCCACCGCCCGGCTCGTCGCCGTGGGCGACAACCTGGTCGACGACCAGCTCACCCGGCCGGAGTCGGCTGGCCACACCGCGATGGTCGAGATCATGGACGCCATCGGCGCGGTCACCGGGGTGCGGATCGACCCGGCCACCGGCGAGACCGAGGAGGCGCGCTACTCCGAGCAGCTCACCCGCCTGGTCGTCGACGACGAGCTGCCCGGCACGGTCGCCTACGCCGCGCGGCGCACCAGCGAGAACGCGCTGGCCGTGCGCGAGCTGCTCTCCCCCGAGACCGTCAACGTGCTCGGCGGGCTGACCCAGCTGCTGGGCGAGGTCCGCGAGGCGGCTGCCGAGGACGGGCTGATCGACCACCAGGCCGTCTCCACGCAGGTGCTGTCGTCGTCGTTGGCGCTGGCCGGCATCGCCGGGGAGAGCCTGGTCCGCGACGCCATCTTCACGTTCATGGACGCCGGCCGTCGCCTCGAGCGCGCCCAGGCCACCGTGGGCCTGCTGCGCCACACGCTGCGGGACACGCACTCGCCGGTCCCCGAGGCCGTCATCGCCGAGATGGTGCTGCGCGCGGGTGACACCCTGATCACCTACCGCCGGCGCATGGCCGCCGGCGTCGGCTCGACCGTGCCGGCCGTCGCCGCGATGGAGCTGCTGCTGGAGGACCCGATCAACCCCCGCTCGGTCCGCTACCAGCTCGAACGGCTGCTGCGGCACTTCGACACCGGGCAGGACCCGGCCCTCGTCGCGGCGATCGGCGAGGCCCTCGACCTGGTCACCGCGCCCGACCACGACGCCCTCTTCGCCAACGGCAGGGCGGGCCTGGCCGAGCTGCTGGCGTCCCTCGACCAGCGGCTGCGCGACCTGGCCCGGGTCATCGAGCGCACCCACTTCGCGCCGCAGGCCACCTCGCGCGCGTTCGCGGTGCCCGAGTTCGCCGAGGAGGTCGCCCGATGATCGACCACCACTCCCGGCGCCGGTACGAGGTGCGGCACCGCACGGCGTACACCTACTCCGACGACGTGACCGCCTCGTTCGAGCGGGCCATGCTGCGCCCCCGCGAGACCGAGCACCAGAAGGTGCTCGACCACGCCATCGAGATCAGCCCCGAGCCTGACCGCCTCGACGAGTCCGTCGACGCCTTCGGCAACTGGACCCACTACGTCGAGATCTCCACCCCGCACACCGAGTTGGTCGTCGCCAAGCGCACCACCGTCGAGATCGCGTGGCCCCCGGCCGACCTGGCGGCGCTGAACGCGTGGACGGTGGAGTCCGCCGCCGCGTTCCTGCGCACGGCCCCCGACGTGGACCCGTTCGAGCACGCCGCCTACACGCTGCCCAGCACGATGGTGACCCTCGAGGACGAGGTGCGCGCGTTCGCCCACGAACTGTTGCCCGGGAACCGGCCCCTCGGGGAGGCCATCGAGGCGGTCTACCGCGAGATCTACAGCGGGTTCACCTATTCACAAGGGGTGACGTCGGTGTCGACCACCCTGCCCGAGGTGCTGGCCGCCCGCGCCGGCGTGTGCCAGGACTTCGCCCACCTCGGCGTCGCCTGCCTGCGCGCGGTCGGGCTGCCGGCCCGGTACGTGTCGGGCTACATCGAGACCACGCCCGCGCCCGGCACGGTGAAGCTCGAGGGGTCGGACGCCTCGCACGCCTGGGTGGGTGTCCTCAGCCCCGGCGGCTGGGTCGACCTGGACCCGACGAACAACCACCTCGCCGACTCGCGCTACATCGTGACGGCGTGGGGACGCGACTACCGCGACGTCTCCCCGCTGAAGGGGATCATCTTCACCGAGGGCTCCGGGTCGACGCTCACCGTGGCCGTCGACGTGAAGCGCCTCGACTGAGTCCTGGACACCGACCGGCTCACGCCAGCCGCGTGACCTGCACCTCGGTGACGCACGCGGCGCCCTCGGGCCCGCAGTAGATGCCGCGCAGCGGCGGCACGTCGGCGCGGTCGCGGCCCCAGCCGATGATCACGTGCCTATCACCGATCGGGCTCACGCGGGCGGGGTCGAAGCCCTGCCAGGTGCCGTCCCAGACGTCCAGCCACGACGCGATCTCGCCGGCCGCGGACGCCCCCGGCTCGAAGTCGCCCACCGGCGCCCGGTAGCCCGACACGAACCGCGCCGGGACTCCCACCGCGCGCAGCGCGCCGATCACCCGGTGGGTGGCGTCGTCGACGCCTGCATCCGGGCCGGGGGCCAGCTCGCGCGAGAGCGCCTCCGCGAGCGCGGTCGGGTTGGGGGTCTCCTGGCGCAACCGGACGGAGACGCGGGCGTCGGCGTCCGAGGCCGTGGTGAGGGCGGTCGGGCGGAGGAACTCGGTGAAGGAGTCCTCGACGCCCGCGGCGTCCAGACGGGCGAAGTCGGTGGCGGGCGCCGCGGTGACGATGCCGGTCAGGTTGACGTCGGACAGGAGCGACAGCTGGAACCGCTCGTGCGCCTCGGTGACCTCGAGCTCGACGACGCGGGTGCCCCAGTAGTCGTCGTGGGAGCGCTGCCAACCCGTCGGCTCGGACGCCAGCGGGTGCGCCAGCACGACCTGCCGCGCCGTGGCCGCAGGGGAGAGCCGGGCCTGCAGGTGCACCTGGCTCACCTCGCCGGCGTGGCGGTGGGCGATGGTCGCCGCGATCCTCAGCCGCATGTCGGGGCCTCCTTCCAGGCCTCGGGGACGCCGCTGGTCAGGTACCGCTGCGACACCAGGGTGCCGACCTCGGTGCAGACCTGCTGGACGTGCTCCATCCGGTCGGCCAGACCGTCGAGGACCTTGTCGGCCGGCAGGTACTCGATCTCGGCGCGGACGCGGCCGATCGTGACCAGCGCCTCGTCCTGCCGCGCGAAGGAGCTACGGGGTTCCAGCTCGCGCAGCGCGTGCTCGACGGCGGCCAGGCCGTAGACCAGCGACCGCGGGAACCGGTCGTTGAACAGCAGGAACGCGGCCGCGGCGTCGACGGAACCCTCACCCATGTTGGTGCGCACGAACGACTGGTGGCCGCCCGCGGCGCGCAGCGCGTTCGACCACGCGACCGACGTGCCCCCGCTGGTGGCGGCGGCGAGGATCAGGCGCGAGGTCATGTCGACCCGCTCGAGCGAGCGGCCGAGCATCATGAACTCGAAGCCCTCGTCCTTGACCATCGTGGTGCGGGCCATGCCGCTGGCCAGGATCGCGCCGTGGCGCACCTGCCGGAACGCCTGCCTCACCGGCTGCCGCGTGAAGCTCGGGCTCCGCACGTCGAGGTAGGCGGTGTTGATCGCCTCCCACATGTCGAGGGAGATCACCTCCCGCACGCGGCGGGCCGACTCGCGCGCGGCGAAGAGGGTGGCGCGGAGCGAGGACGGGGCGTCCACGGCGTAGCAGAGCCGGTCGAGGACCAGCGTGATGTCGACCGGGCGGCCGCGGGAGATCGCGTCGGCGTCCTCGCCCATCGCGCCGAGCAGGGCGCGGGCGGCCTGCTCGTGGTCGACGGTGGGGTCCTCGACCATGAACTGCACGTTGGCGTCGAGGATGCGGCTGGTGTCCTCGGCGCGCTCGAGGTAGCGCGACGTCCAGAACAGCGAGTCGGCGATGCGCGACAGGGTCATCGGGCTCTGCCGACGCACCGACCGGACGCCCTTGGCGCGCTGGGTCTGCGACTGGCCGCCCTGCGACTGGGACTGCGTCTGCACCTGCACGACCGGGCGCTCGCCCTCGTCGTCGAGCACCAGCGACGGGTGGCGGGGGCCCTTGCCACGGGCCGGCTTGGGCTCGGGCAGGCGGACGCGGGCGTCGTCGAGCACCCAGGTGTCCTTCGAGCCGCCGCCCTGGGAGGAGTTCACGATGAGCTGGCCCTCCTGCAGGGCCACGCGGGTCAGCCCACCCGGCACCACCCGGACGCGCTCGCCGTCGTTGACCGCGAACGGGCGCAGGTCCACGTGGCGCGGGGCCACCTTGCCGTCGACCACCGTCGGAACCGTCGAGAGCTGCACGACCGGCTGGGCGATGTAGTCGCGCGGCCGGGCCAACACCGCCCTGCGGAGGGCCTCGAGCTCCTGGGCCGAGGCCTTAGGCCCGATCACGACGCCCTTGCCGCCGGACCCGTCGACCGGCTTGACCACCAGCTCGTCGAGGCGGTCGAGCACCTCCTCCAGCGCGGCCGGCTCCTCGAGGCGCCACGTGGTGACGCCGGGCAGGATCGGCTCCTCGCCGAGGAAGTAGCGGATCAGGTCGTCGACGTAGGTGCAGGTCAGCTTGTCGTCGGCCACGCCGTTGCCGACGGCGTTGGCGACCGTCACGTTGCCGGCGCGCGCGGCGGCCATGAGGCCGGCGACGCCGAGCATCGAGTCGGGCCGGAACACCGCGGGGTCGATGAAGTCGTCGTCGACGCGGCGGTAGATGACGTCGACCCGGCGCAGGCCGCGGGTGGTGCGGGCCATGACGCGGCCGTTCTGGCAGACCAGGTCGCCGGCCTCGACGAGCTCGACGCCCATCGTGCGGGCCAGCAGCGCGTGCTCGAAGTACGCCGAGTTGTAGACGCCGGGCGTGAGCACCACGACCGTGGGGTCGGTGACGCCGCTCGGGGCGGCCGCACGCAGGGCGTTGAGCAGCATCGAGGGGTACTCGTGCACCGCGCGGATGCGGTAGCGCGACATCGCCTCGGGGAACGCCGACGACATCGCCCGCCGGTTGGTGAGCACGTACGAGACGCCCGAGGGCACGCGCACGTTGTCCTCGAGCACGCGCATCTGGCCGTCGGCGCCCCGGACCAGGTCGGTGCCCGCCACGTGGATCCGCACCCCGTTGGGCGGCTGGATGCCGTGCGCGGCCCGGTGGTAGTGGGTCGACGAGGTGACCACGCGCCGCGGCATGACCCCGTCGACGAACACCGAGCCGGTGGAGTAGATGTCCTGCAGGAACGCCTCCAGCGCCGTCACGCGCTGGGCAATGCCCGCCTCGATCTGGGCGAAGTCCTTGGCGGTGATGATCCGCGGCACGACGTCGAGCGGGAACGGCGTCTCCTTGCCGCCCACGTCGAAGGTGATGCCCTGCTCGAGGTAGGTGGACCCCACGTACTCGGCACGGGAGAGGAGCTCGCGGTCGCTGACCGCGGAGAGCTGTTCGACGGCGGCGCGGTAGTGCGGACGGACGGAGCCGTCGGCGTCCAGCATCTCGTCGAAGGCGCCCGGGGCCGCGGCATAGCGGCTGATCAGGGTCGATCCGGCGTCCGTCATGGCTGGATTGTAGGGAGCAGGTGTTTCACGCGTGTGACGAGTTCACATTGTTCGGCTGTTTGGAGCCGCCGACCCCAAATGCGCCGGATGCCGTCACCCGCGCCGCATGCAGCCGGCGCATCTGACGTTGTCCGGCGCGTCTGGGTTGACCACTCCACGTACGCTGGGTCCATGCCCCGACCGCTGGTGATCCTGCTGCACGGAACGCGCTTCAACGCGCGCTCGTGGGACGGCTACGCCGACCTCGTGGACGCCGACGTGCGAGCCGTCGACCTGCCGGGCCACGGCGTCCGGGCGGGCCAGCCGTGGACGACCGACGCGGCGCTCGCGGTGATCGACGACGAGGTCGCGACGGTGACCCCTGACACCCCGGTCGTGCTCGTCGGCCACTCGCTCGGCGGGTTCATCGCCACCACCTGGGCCCAGCGCCACCCGGACGCCCTCGCCGGGCTGGTCCTCGTCGGCGCGATGGCCGACCCGCGCCGCCACCGGATCCTGACCCGGGCCTACACCGACTTCGCCAAGCTGCTGCCGGTGGTCGGCCCGCAGCGGATGGCGTCCATCGCGAACACCGTGCTGCGGGTGATGGGGATGCGCGGGGACGCGATCCCCGACGCGACCGGGTACGCGGTCGCGCCCGACGCCTGGCACAGCGTGGTCAGCGAGGCCGGCTGCCACCAGCTGCCCGACGTCAGCTGCCCCGTCTGGCTCGTCGCCGGCGCCCTCGACCAACTCGCCATCGACACCCGGCGCTACGCCCGCGCTTGCCAGGACCCGCGGATCGTCGTCGTCCGCTCCGCCACCCACCTGCTGCCGTTCACGCACAAGCGGCAGCTGGCGGAGGTCATCAACGAGGCCGCCGGGGTGGTCGCCGCCGCTTGACCGGGGTGACACGATGGGGGGACCCCGCTCAGAGTCGAGCCCCCGGAAGGACGCCCATGACCATCGCCGACCGCCAGCCCCGCATCCCGATGACCGACGGGTTCACCCCCGTCAGCCGCGCGGTGGTGATCGGCGCGGGAACGATGGGTTCCGGCATCGCCGCCCACCTGGCCAACTGCGGCATCGCCGTCGCGCTGCTCGACCGGGTCGCCGACGGCGACGACCGCTCGGCGCTGGCGCGCACCGCCATCGACCGCCAGGTGCAGGGGGGCGGGTTCATGGTGCCGGAGTTCGCGGCGCGGGTGACCCCGGGCAACGTGGAGGACGACCTCGACGTCGTCGCCGAGGCGGACTGGATCGTCGAGGCCGTCTTCGAGGACCCGAACGTCAAGCACGAGCTCTACGCCAAGCTCGAGGGCCTGCGCCGGCCGGGCACGCTGATGTCGTCGAACACGTCCGGCATCCCGGTGGCCGAGTTGGTCCGCGGGCACTCCGAAGCGTTCGCCCGCGACTTCACCATCACCCACTTCTTCAACCCGCCGCGCACGATGGAGCTGCTGGAGGTGGTCGCCGGTTCCGACACCTCGCCGGAGGTGCTGGAGCGCACCATCCGCGTCGCCGACCGCCAGCTCGGCAAGACCGTGCTCGAGTGCCGCGACACCCCCGGCTTCATCGCCAACCGCCTCGGGTCGCACTGGATGGCCGTCGCCGCCCTGGAGGCCTTCGAGGCCGGGCTCGACGTCGAGACCGCCGACGCGATCATGTCGCGCCCGTTCGGGATCCCCCGCACCGGCGTCTTCGGCCTCTTCGACCTCGTCGGGGTCAACCTCGTGCCGCTGCTGTGGCCGGTCCTGACCCGCGCGCTGCCTGCCGACGACGCCGCCCAGCGGTACGACCTCCTGGGCGACCGCGTCTTCCAGCACCTGCTCGACAACGGCCTCATCGGACGCCGCGGCCCCGGCGGCTTCACCCGCCGCAAGAACGAGGCGGGCGAGAAGGTCGACGAGGTCATCGACCTGGAGTCGTTGGAGTACCGCGCGCGGCGTCAGGTAACTGACCCGGCGGGGTCGGCCGGCGACATCGCTGCCGTGCTGGCGGGCGACTCGGACGGTTCTCGCTACGCGTGGACTGTCTTCGCCCAGGTGCTCGACTACGCCTGCCACATCGCCCCCGAGGTCGGCGACGACGTCGCCGCCGTCGACGCGGGCATGGAACTCGGCTACGCCTGGGCGCGCGGCCCGTTCAAGCTCGCGGACGCCGTGGGCGCGGCCCAGCTGGTGGCCCGGTACGAGGCCGAGGGACGCGCGGTGCCCGGCCTGCTGGCCGCCGCGGCGAAGGGCGGGGGCTTCTACCCCGACGCCGACACGGTGCTGTCGTCCTCGGGCGAGGTGGTGGAGCGGCGGAAGGTCGAGGGCGTGCTCACCGTCGCCGACGCCCAGCGCGCCCACGGGGTGCTCGCCGAGTCGGAGTCGGCCGCGGTCGTCGACCTCGGCGACGGCGTCGCCTGCCTGGCGCTGCGCACCAAGATGAACACCTGCGACGCGGGCGTGATCGAGATGGTCGAGCGCGCGCTCACCCTCGGCGAGGAGGGTGCCTTCAAGGCCCTCGTCATCGGCTCCGACCACCCCCGCGCCTTCTCCGCCGGCGCCAACCTGGCGACGTTCACGCACTTCATCGAGTCCGAGGATCCGGAGGGCCTGCGCGAGCTCATCCGCCGCGGGCAGGTGGCGTTCCACGCGCTGCGCAACGCCGCGTTCCCGGTGGTGGCGGCTGCCAAGGGCTTCGCGCTCGGCGGCGGCTGCGAACTGATGCTCGCCGCCAACCGGGTCGTCACGCACGCCGAGCTGTACGCCGGGTTCCCCGAGCGGTCGGTCGGCCTGCTCCCCGCGTGGGGCGGCACGGTGCAGTCGCTGGTGCGCGCACTGGGGGCGGGCGAACCGCTGCCCGCGGCGTCCGCGTTCGCGGTGACGACCAGCTGCGAGGTCAGCACGTCGGCGTGGCAGGCCGCCGACTGGCACCTGCTCACCGCCGAGGACGAGGTCGTCGCGTCGGTGCACCGCGTGCTGGCCGAGGCCAAGGCGGTCGCGCTCGAGCTGCTCGAGGGCGGTTGGACGCCCCCGGCCCCGGTCGAGCTGCCCCTGCACTCCCCCGACGCCGAGCCGCTGGACGCCGGGTGGGCGGACGCCTCCGAGACCGACCGCGCGATCGTGGCCCGCATCGCCGGGATCCTGACCGGCGACCGGCCCGGGGCCACGGCGTCTGAGGAGGACCTGCTGCCCCTCGAGGTGGACGCGGCCGTCGACCTGCTGCAGCTGCCGAAGAACCAGGAGCGCGTGCGCCACCTGCTCGCGACGAACAAGCCGCTGGCCAACTGATGGCGCTGCCCGCATCGCTGGAGGGCCGGCTGCGCGTGCCGGTGGTGGCCGCGCCGATGTTCCTGGTGTCGGGGCCGGAGCTGGTCATCGGCGCTTGTCGCGCCGGGGTGCTGGGCACGTTCCCGGCACTCAACCAGCGCACCACGGCCGGTTTCGCCGACTGGCTGACCCAGATCGAGGACGCCGTCGGCGACCGCCCCTACGGCGTCAACCTCATCGTGCACCGGACCAACACGCGGCTCACCGCCGACCTGGAGGTGATCGTCCGCCACCGGGTGCCGGTGGTGATCACGAGCCTAGGGGCGGCGTCCGAGGTGGTGGCGGCGGTGCACTCGTACGGCGGGGTGGTGTTCCACGACGTGACGACGCAGCACCACGCGCGCAAGGCGGCGGAGGCGGGGGTCGACGGGCTGATCCTGGTCACGGCTGGGGCGGGCGGGCACGCGGGCTCGCTGTCGCCGTTCGCGCTGATGGCCGAGGTCAGGCCGTGGTTCGAGGGGACGATCCTGCTCGGAGGGGCCCTGTCTTCCGGCGCTGATGTGCTGGCCGCCCGGGCCATGGGCGCCGACCTCGCCTATCTGGGCACCCGGTTCGTGGCGACGCGCGAGTCGATGGCGTCGGACGCCTACCGCGAGCAGATCGTCGCGGCCGGCGCGGGCGACGTCGTCTACACGCCGAGTGTGAGCACGATCCCGGCGAACTTCCTGCGGCGCAGTCTGGAGCTCGCCGGCATCGACCCGGACGCCGCCCCCGGCCCGGTCGACCTCGCCCACGTGACGCAGCCCAGCGAGGGCGACGCGAAGGCGTGGCGCGACATCTGGTCGGCGGGCCAGGGCGTGGCCGGCATCACCGATGTGCCGCCCGTCGCCGAACTCGTCGACCGCCTCGAGGCCGAGTACGCCGCCGCGCGCGATCGCCTCTGCCCCTGACCTGCCGAATTCGACCTGCGGATGTTGAGCCCGGGCTCGACTTCTGCAGGTCGAATTCGGGCGGGGTCGGTGGGGGGCGGGGTTAGTGGGGGGCGGCGTCCACCTCGGCGAGGAAGGCCGTGAGCTCGCTCAGCAACCGGTCGTGCTGCTCGAGCTGCGCCCAGTGGCCACAGGCGTAGACCTCGACCAGGCGCGCGTTGGGCATCGCCGCCACCGCGCGTCGGGAGCCGTCGATCGACACCAACCCGTCCTGCCGGCCGTGGAAGAACAGCGCCGGCAGGTGGATCGACCCCACGACCCCGGACTTGTCGTTCAGCATCCCGCGCGGGCCGACGGTCGCCCGGTTGTAGGAGCCGTGGGCCACCCCGCCGTCCGGGCGCCGCGCCTCGGCGAAGAACTCGGCGACGGCTTCGGGCGGCAGCGTGGCCGGGTCGTGCACCATGTCGCGCACGACGCGGGCGAGCAACGGCCGCGACAGCCGTGAGATCAGCGCCATGCCGCGATCGTTGGCCCGCGTCGTGAGCCACATCAGCCGCTGCATCGCCGCCGACCCGAACGAGGGCATCAGCCCGCCGGGCGCGATGCACACCAGCCCCGCCAACCGCGCCGGGTGGCGCAGGGCGAGCTCGAGAGCGATGTCGCCGCCCATCGACACCCCGCAGGCGACGACGCGGTCGAGACCGAGTTCGTCGAGCAGCGCCACCAGCTGGTCGGCCGCCGCCGAGGGCGCGCCCGGCAGGGCAACGCCCGTCGTGCCACCGCACCCCGGCAGGTCGGGCGCGATGACCCGCCGCTGCGCCGCCAGCGGGCCGATGAGCCGGTACCAGGAGATCGCCGCCGCGTCGTACCCGCCCCCGTGGACGAGGAGGATGGGGGTCGCTTCGAGGCTCGCAGGCTCGCGCCTCAGCGACCGTTCGCCAAGCCCCGCGGGCTCGCCGGCCGGCGACCGCTCGCCCTCCAGCACCCGCCACCGGCCGCCGACGGCGGGCACGAAGGTCTCGCGGGCTCCGGGCGGCAGCAGGGTCATGCAACCACCCTAGTCAGGTGACGAGATCGGCCAGGTCCTGCTCCTGCAGCTGATCGGCGGTCAGCGACATCCCCACCACCTTCCGCAGCGGCCCGGCGGCCCGGGGGGTGTTCACCTGCAGGGCGGCGGTCACCACACCGCCCTCGAGCCAGGACGCCAGGTACGCCCCACTGGCCGGGTCGCCCTTCACCACGAGATGGGCGTCGCGGCCGGCGCGGCCGAGGTAGTCCAGCGACATGTCGTACTGGTCGGAGTAGAAGTACGGCTGCCAGTCGTAGCTCCCCTCGCGGCCCAGCAGCACGGAGGCGAGGAACCGCCCCTGGCGCCGGGCGTTGTCCCAGTGCTCGACGCGCACGTGGCGCCCGAGAGTCGTGTTGTACGCGTTGGCCACGTCGCCGATCGCCCCCACGTGCGGGTCGTCGGTGCGCAGGTGCTCGTCGACGAGGATGCCGTTGTCGACCACCAACCCGGACGCCGCCGCGAGCTCCGCGTTCGGGATCGCCCCCACGCCCACGACCACGACGTCAGCCGGAACCACCGAGCCGTCGACCCGCACGCCCGTCACGCGCCCGTCGACGCCCTCGAACCCCTCGACCGTCACGCCCGTGCGCAGGTCGACGCCGTGCGCCCGGTGCAGCGCGGCGATGTGCCCGGCGAGCTCCGGCCCCAGCACGCCCACGAGCGGCAGGTCGAGCCCCTCGAGCACGGTCACCTGGCACCCGGCCTCGGCCGCGGCGGCCGCCACCTCGAGCCCGATCCACCCGCCGCCGACGAGCACGACCCGCTCCCCCGCGTCGAGGGAGCGTCGCAGGGCGGCCTCGTCCTCCATGCGGCGCAGCGTGAGCACGCCGTGGAGATCGGCCCCCGGCAGGTCGAGCAGACGTGCCCGCGACCCGGTCGCGAACACGAGGTCGTCGTAGGGCACGTCCCGCCCGGACGCCAGCCACACCACTCCGGCCTCCCGGTCGACGCACGCGGCGGCGTCCCCGAAATGGGTGTCGATCTGCTTGTCGGCGTAGAAGGACGCCGGGTGCAGGTAGATGGCGGCGGCGTCCGCCTCGCCCTGCAGCACCTCCTTGGAGAGCCCCGGCCGGTCGTACGGCCGGTGGGGTTCGTCGCCGATGAGGGTGATCCGCCCGTCGAAACCGCCCTTCCGCAACGCCTCGACCAACCGCGCCGCCGCGAGCCCGGCACCCACCACCACCACGGACCGACCAGCCATCATGGCCCCCTTCCGGAGACCCTCCAGCATGCGCCCATTTCCACAGTCCCACAAGAGAAAACATCCCCTCCCCCGGACGCCGCCGCGAAACGTCCTCACGCGGCCACCCTCCCTCGATACAGTCCCACTGAGATCTGGGAGGAACCGATGCAGCACCCTGACACGCACGAGCCCACGCCCCGCGCAGCGAAGCCGGGACGCAGGCTGAAGATCGCCGCCGCCGTCGTCGGCACGCTGGGGCTCCTGGTGGCCGGAGCCGGGTTGGGCCAGGTCGTCTGGCCGGCGCGGGTGACGCAGCAGGTGGTGGTCGCCCCCGAGGAGCAGGCGGCCGAGGCCGCCACGACCGCGCGGTTCCCGCACGTGCTGGGCCTCGACGTCGCGTCGGCACGGGCCGTCATCGCGTCGGCGGGGTTCACGGCCGCACAGGTGACCACCGACACCGTTCCGGCGGCCGGCCCGCAGGGGTACGTCGTCAGGCAGCAACCCGACCCGCACGAGCAGCTCCCCCTCGACCACGCCACGGCCCAGCTCACCCTCAGCGAGCCCGTCACCATGCCCGACCTCGCCGGCAAGCCCGCCGACGACGCCCGCCGGTCGGTCACCGACCTCTTCGGCGTCGCACAGGTCGACCGCGTCACCACCGCCGACCAGCCGGCCGGCGTGGTGCTCTCGACCGAGCCGGCCGCCGGCCAGCCGATGCCGGTCAACGTGGTGCTGAAGGTCTCCGACGGGGGCGAGGCGATGGCGCTGACCGACCTCGACGCCGTCACCTACACCGCCTGCAGCCGCGCCAAGGACCAGACCGTCAACGGCACGCTCCACGCCCTCGCGCTGACGTGCACGCCGGGCCGGCCCGATCGCCCGGCCCACCTCGAGTACGCCATCGGACGCCACGCCACCTTCCTCGACGCCACCATCGGCATGCTCGACACCGGGGGCGTGGGGTCGGCGACCGTCCGCGTCCTCGGTGACGGCACCCAACTGGCCACGATGGACGTGGCGTTCGGCACCTCCCAGCCGCTGCGCGTCCCCGTGCGCGACGTGCTGCGGCTGCGCATCGAGGTGACGGGGCCCGAGGCGTCCCCGCGGCCGGTGCTGGTGCTGGGCGACATCCGGCTCGTCGGCGACCCCGACAAGCTCGACCAGCTGGGCGAGTGACCATGCGCCGCCTGCTCGCCGCCCTCGCCACGGTGCTCGTCACCCTGGGGTTCGCCACGCTGCCCGCCGCCGCCGAGACCCGCAACCCGCACAGCGCGGTGCCGGTCTACCTCGTCATGGACGTCTCCGGCTCCATGGAGGGCCAGCGCCTCCAGGCCGCCCAGGCGGCCGCGCGGTCGTTCATCACGGGCCTGCAGTCCGACCAGGTGTTCGCGCTGTACACGTTCCCGGGCAGCCGGAAGATGGTCGACGGCTGCCCCGCCGGCCGGTTCAACATCCGCCCGGCGCGCGTCAACCAGGGCAACGCCCAGTTCGCCGTGAACCTGCTGAGCGCCACCGGCAACACCCCCACTGTGCCGGCGCTCAAGGAGATCATGCGCAACGTCAAGAACAACGGCTACGAGAACGCGCAGGTCGTGCTCGTCACCGACGGCGAGGCGAACTGTGGCGAGTCGAACGACGTCTGCTCGGTCGTGCCGATGCTCGACCAGCAGGGCATCAAGCTGCGCATCCACACCGTCAGCCTCAACAACACCCCGGACGGGGACGCGTCGCTCGCCTGCCTCGCCCGGGGCACCGGCGGCACGTCGACCACCGTCGACGACGTCGCCGGCCTCGTGGACGCCGTCCGTCGCGCCTCCTCCTACGGGGCCGACCTCGACGTCAGCCTGCCCGCGACGCTCCCCCGCGTCACCGGGCGCTCCCGCGACCTCGCCGCCGAGATGAAGGTCAAGGTCACCGCGACCGGCAGCGCCCTCATCCCGGACGCCTCCCTCGTCGTCACCTTCCACTCCGGTGACGCGGCCCGCCGCATCGAGTCCGAACCGCTCGGCACGATCCCCCTCGGCAACCTGGACGTGGGGGCGTCCGTCGAGAAGACCCTGCTGCTCTACCCGATGGCGACGGCCGACGGACCCGTGACGTGGAAGGCGAGCCTCGTGGCCGGCGGCGTGCCGGTGGCGAGCGAGACGGGCACGGTGCGGCTGACGTCGGGCACCACCGTCGCCTCGGGCGGACGCATCTTCTCCGAGGCGAAGAGCGTCGTCATCATGGGCGACTCGTACTCCTCGGGCGAGGGCGCGGGTGACTACGACTCGTCGATGCCGCATCGCGAGTGGTGGTGCCACCGGTCGGCGAAGGCGTACGGCCGGGTGCTCTTCCCGGACGCCGCCATGGTCGCCTGCTCGGGCGCGGTCTACGACGACTGGGCGATGGCCAACGACAACCGCAACAGCGGCTCCAACTCGATGGGCACCGTGAAGCCGCAGCTGCTGCAACTGCTTGAGCTGACCGCCTCCGACAACCCGCCCGACCTCGTGCTGATGACCCTCGGCGGCAACGACGTGGGCTTCGGGCAGGTGGTCACCGACTACATGCTCAACTCCACCGCTGACGACGCGCCGCCGACGCGCCCCGCCATCGAGTGGCGCACGCTCGGCGCCCGCATCAAGGACGCCTACAAGGAGGTCAACGCGGTCGTCAACGCGCCCGTGGCGATCGCCAAGCGCGAGGGCAAGATCGCCCAGGTGGTCGTGCTGCCGTACGTGCGGCCGATCCCGGCGGCGGGCGGCGCGGGCTGCTTCCTGTGGATCTCGCCGCACGAGCTCACCCTGGCCAACCAGTTCGTCGGCGAGCTGAACAAGACCGTTCGCGAGGCGGTCGCCGCGGCGGCGGCCGACGGGGTGCCGGTGCAGCTCGCCAGCCCGGTCGAGTACGCCTTCCTGCCCGACCACACGCTCTGCGACGGCGACGACACCTACATCAACCCGCTGCGGTGGGAAGGCCCGGCGTCGGCGGTGAAGATCTGGTACCACAACAGCTCCCCGGCCGCGAAGCAGGAGCTCATGCACCCCAACGCCGCGGGGCACGCCTACATCGCGGCGAGCCTCGTCGAGTGGTCGCGCACGGTCGAGCCGCTCGACCTCACCGCCCACCCGGCTGACTACCGCGACCTGAAGGTCTGGCCGGCGGCACGCGGGGGCATGCGCCGGGTCGACACGCCGACCACCCTCGGCGCGGCCGGCCCGGCGCTCACCCTGCCCAACATCGTCACCGAGCCGGGCCAGAGCGTCGACGTGAGCCTGTGCATCGAGCAGTGCGAGTTCGCCACGGTCTACGTGACGGTCACGGTGAACTCGCTGCCGATCCCGCTGGGGGCGCTGCCGGTGAACCCGGACACGCGGCGTCCGGAAGGGTTCGTCACCCTGCCGCCCGACCTGGCGCCGGGCACGCACACGATCGTGCTGCGGGGCCTCGACGAGGCGGGCAACCCCCACGAGGCGTCGTTCGAGGTGCGCGTGTGGCGCACCGGCACGAGCCGCGGCCTCCACCTCGCGGCCGCGGGTGGGGCGTTGCTGCTCGTCGCGGGCGGGTTGTGGGTCGTCGGCTGGCTGCGCGGGCGCAGCCGCCGCTGATCACCGGAACCCGAACACCACCGGCAGCACGAACACCACGAACGCGGCCCACACGCCGATGACCAGCAGGTAGCGGCACTGCCAGCGGCTCAGGTCGACGAACGGACGCCGCCGGCGCAGCACCCCGAGCGACAGCCACGCCGCGCCGGCGAGGTTGCCGAGCAGGACGAGGTTCTCGCCGAGGGCGGCGAGCTTGTTGGGGCTGGCGCCGTACTCGCCGATGCGTCCGGCCATGGCGGCGAGCACCACGGCGTCCACGAGGAGGGCGACGACGACCATCGCGAACTGCAGGCGGTCGGCCCAACCGGGTGGGCGTCCGGGGGTGCGGGCCGACACCCAGTAGAGGTGCAGCCCGACGATCACGACGAGCACCAGGTCGACGAGGATGAGGACCCAGCGGTCGGCGTCCGCCGCGTTGCCGGTCGCGAGCAGCACGGCCAGGAACACGACGAGCAGCAGGGTGAACAGCGGCGTGAACACCGCGGCGAGCACGGGGGCCATGTTCTCGATGACGCCCTGCTTGGCCTCGACCAACCACGCGGCGACGATCACCGCGCCGCCGATGGCCATGGGGTAGATCCACTGGCCGATCACGACGTCGGGGCTGATGCCGGCGAGCGCCAGCACGCCGAGCGCCAGGCCCAGCAGGACGCCGCCGCCCAGCGCCAGCAGCACGTAGTAGATGAGCCACTCGCCGAGGAAGCGGAGGTAGTCCATCCAGCGGTCGACCACGCGCCAGTCGGGGCCGAGGTGCACGGCGCCGAGGGCCAGCGCGAGCAGGATCACCGCGTGCATCAGGGCCAGCAGCTGCGTGTCGAACGGTTGGGCGAACGGGTAGGCCAGGAGCGCCAGCAGCACCGCGCCCAACAGGACGCCGACCCCCGCGACGACCTTCACGACCGGTGGACGCCGCAGCCACGCGAGGTACGCCGTCGCCACCGCGGCGAGGGCCACGAGCCCGATCGCGAACAGGCGGGGCACTCCCTGTTCAGCGTCCGCCGTGGTCATGAGCAGCCCGAACGGGATCTGCACGGCGAACCCGGCGAGCACGGCGAACACCAGCATGACGAGCATGCTCCGGCGCCCCTCCCCCGCCTCGGGCCGGACGCCGACGTGCTGCTTCCACAGCCGGTCGGCGTGCTCGCGAGCGAGGTCGGCGGCGATGGCGTGCTGCGGGCCCAGCCGCTGGACGCCGACCAGCACCGCCTCGTCGGGGGTCAGGCCGGCGGCGGTGAGGGCGTCCACGTGGCCGCGGAGGTGGTCCTCGAGCTCGTCGGCGTCGGCGGGGTCGATGCCGCGGCGTCCGAGGAGTTCGGTGCGCCACTGGCCGACGAGTTCGTCGACGCGGGTGGGGGTGGTCATGCGAGGCCTCCAAGGGGACGGGCGATGGGTGTGAGGGTGCGCGTGGCGTCGTGCCAGAGCGCGCGGAGGGCGGCGTCCACGGTCTGCCACGCGGCCCGCTGCTCGGCGAGCGCGGCGCGGCTGAGGTTGACCCCGAATCCCGGACAGGTGGTTGTTTGGTCAGGCGGCTTGGAGGGCCGTCTGGTCGGCCTGTCGGGCCAGGTGGTGTTCGTACTGTAGTGGGCTGAGGTAGCCGATGCTGGAGTGGCGTCGGCGGGCGTTGTACCAGGCGTCGATCCAGGTGTAGGCGCCGCGGCGGGCGGCGCCGATCGTGGCGAACACGTGCCGGTGGTAGTACTCGTTCTTGAACGTTGACCAGAACGATTCGGCGGCCGCGTTATCCCAGCACACCCCGGTGCGTCCCATGGAGCGGAGCAGGTCCAGCTCGCCGCACAGGTCGGCCAGCTGCTGGCTGGTGTACTGGCAGCCCCGATCGGCGTGGAAGATGACTTTGCCGGGCAACTCGCCGCGTAGGGCGACGGCCTGGCGGAGCGCATCCTCGACCAGGTCGGCCCTGAGGTGGTCGGCGACGGTGCGGCCCAGGACCCGGCGGGTGTGGCCGTCACGGACGGTGCACAGGTAGGCCCAGCCCTCACCGGTGGCCAGGTAGGTGATGTCGGAGAACCAGGCGGCATCGCGGCGGCCTTGGTCGAACCGGCGCTTGACCAGGTCGGGTGCCGGGTCGGGGTTCGGGCCGGGCACCGTGGTCGGGGGATGCCAGGTACGCGGGCTGATCCCGGCTATCTCGGCTTGCCGCATGCATTTCGCGACCGTCTTGACCGACACCGTCTCCCCGGCGTCGCGCAGGTCGTGCAGGATCCTCGGCGCCCCGTAGGTGCCATCAGAGGCCTTGTGGAACTCCACGATCTTGCTGGTCAGCTCAGCCCGCCGTTGCTCGGCCCGGGTACGCCCGGCCGCTTGGCGCCGACACCATTCGTAGTAGCGGCGCCGATCAACCTTGAGCAGCCGGCACATCCGGCTGATCGTGTAGTTCGCCTTCTCCGCGTCGATCACCTCGAAGCACTCCTGCCGGGAGTGTTCTTCGCTGCGAAGAAGGCCGCGGCTTTTCCCAGGAACTCGTTGTCCAACCGCAGCTCGGTGTTCTCCCGCCGCAGCCGCTCCAACTCGGCCCGCTCCGAGGCGTCCAGCGGCGCCTCCGGTGGGGCACCGATCCGGTCGCGCTCCTGCTGGACCCAGCGGCCCAACAGCTGCGCACCCACGTTGATCTCGCCGGCGACGGTTGCGATCGTCCGGTCGGTGTCGATCACCAGATGCGCGGCCTCCCGCCGATACTCCGGCGTGTACGTCCTTCTCTTCCTCGTCGATCCCATCGAGGACATCCTCTCCGGCGGTCCCCGACAAGGGAACCCGCCAAGTCGGTGTCCGGGTTACGGGGTCAACCTCACGCCGCCGATGAACGCCACGACGCCGTCCACATCGCCTGGCAGTGCGCCCAACGCGTCCGAGCCGCCTACGCCCACCCCGACCCGGCAGCCGGCCGCCAGCTCGCCGAGCAGGTCGTCGACGGCTTCCCGTCCTGCCCCATCCCCGAGATCGCCCGCCTCGGCCGAACCTTGAGACAGTGGAAGGACGCGTTCCTGGCCTACTTCGACACCGACCGCGCCAGCAACGGCGGCACCGAGGCAATCAACGGGCTCATCGAGCTCCACCGCCGCATCGCCCGAGGGTTCCGGAACCGAGAGAACTACCGGCTACGCATGCTCCTCGTCGGCGGCGGACTCACCCTGGACCCACCGCAGGTATGAAGAGCCAGTAAACGTCGCGCAGCGTGTCCTTGAAGAGATCGTTGAGACCCTTGTCCGCCATGGTTCCTCCTCGGCTCGTGGTGGCTGTGGCGTCCCAGTCTTGCGGGGACGCCGCGCACCACGCCTCACCCGTGGGGGTACCTCCGAGGGGGCTCCGCCGGGGGCCCCACCGTGGGTGCCGCCTCGGCCCGGCGGCTCAGTCGCGCGGGTTCCGACGGGCGATCTCCGCGGTCAGGATCGTCGCGAAGGAGCACCAGGCCGCATAGGGCGCCAGGGCGATCGCACGGCTCCGTCCGGTCGCGCCGGCCCTCCGCGTGAGGTCGATCGCGCTCGCGGCCAGCAGCGCCGCGACCACGGTGGCAGGGCGCAGCCGGTGCGCCCGGAAGAACGCCCAACTCCAGCCCTGGTTCAGCAGGAGGTTGACCACCAGGGCTGCCTGGAAGTCCCGGGCGCGGCGTTGGTCGCCGGCGTCGTGCAGGCTCTTGATCGCGGCCGCCGACGTGACCGCGATGTCGGTGTAGAGGGCCGTCCAGACGATCGGGAAGAGCCACCCGGGGGGTTGCCAACGCGGCTTGTCGAGCCCCGAGTACCACGCGGACTTCGGATCGGTGGCCAGCGAGCCGGACACGGCGCACGCGGCCGTCAGCGCCCCCGTCATGGCCAGCGGCGTGGTCTTCAGGTCCGTGGTGTTCATGGAGGTTCCTCCCCCGGGTCGATGTGGGCACTACCTCCCAACCCTAGCCTCGCGCTTTCATGAGGGTGGGGTCTGACTCGGTGGTTTGAACAGCGAAAGTGCTTCCGGCTTGGGAGAATGTGATTGCGAAGTCCCACTCACCCCACGCGAAGGAAGCACTTTCAACGTGAAGCGTACCGCCGCGTATCCCCAACCCCGCCACGACGCCGGAGCCACCCGGGTCGTGGGCCACGCCGGCGGCATGCTGCTCACGAAGACAGCGGTGGTGACCGGCCTCACCCGCGAGTTGTCGACGGCGTTGGCGCGGTGGCGGAAACCGCTCGCGACCCACGACCCGGGCAAGATCCTGTCCGACCTGGCGATCACTCTGGCGTTGGGTGGGGACTGCCTCGCCGATGCTGCGCTGCTCCGGTCCGAGCCGGCCGTCTACGGGATGGTGGCTTCCGACCCGACCATCTCGAGGCTGATCAGCCTGCTCGCCGCCGATGCCCCACGGGTGTTGAAGGCCATCGACGCCGCCCGCGCCGCTGCCCGGACCCGCGCCTGGTTGCTGGCCGGTGAGCACGCCCCCGACTCCGGCATGAGCGTGGAGCACCCGTTGATCGTGGACGTGGACGCCACGTTGGTGACGGCGCACTCGGACAAGGAGCATGCCAAGCCGACGTTCAAGAAGGGCTACGGGTTCCACCCCTTGTGCGTGTTCGTCGATCACGGCCGTGATGGGACCGGGGAGCCCCTCGCCCTCTTGCTGCGGCCCGGGAACGCCGGCTCCAACACCGCCGCCGACCACATCACCGTCCTGCGGCAAGCGTTCAAGCAGCTGCCGGGCCGGTCCGCCACGCGGCCCGGGAAACGGGTGTTGGTCAGGGCCGATGGTGCCGGGCACAGCCACCAACTCCTCGACTGGCTCACCGGCCAACGGGTCCAGTACTCGGTCGGCTGGACCCTGCCCAGCGACGCCGGCATGCTGATCGAGAAGATCCCAGACCGCGTGTGGACCCCCGCTTACGACGCCGACCGGCAGCCCCGCGACGGCGCCTGGGTCGCCGAACTCACCGGGCTGCTCGACCTGTCGGGCTGGCCGCCCGGGATGCGGGTCATCATCCGCAAAGAACGCCCCCATCCCGGCGCCCAACTACGGATCACCGACGTCGACGGCCACCGCATCACCGCGTTCGCCACCAACACCACCCGCGGCCAGTTGGCCGACCTCGAACTCCGCCACCGTCGAAGGGCCCGCTGCGAGGACCGGATCCGGCTCGCCAAAGACACTGGGCTGACGAACCTGCCCCTGTACTCGTTCGCGCAGAACCAGGTCTGGTGCGCCATCGTCGCCCTCGCCTGCGAGCTCACCGCCTGGATGCAGATGCTCGCCCTGGCCGACGCTGACAGTGCCCGCCGGTGGGAACCCAAGAGGCTCCGCTACCGGCTGTACACGATCCCCGCCGTCCTGGTCCGGGGCAGCCGACAGGTGCGGCTCCGCTACGCCGCCCACCACCCCTGGGCGGCCGTCCTCATCGGCGCCCTGACCACCCTCACCACTCTGGACAGCACCTGACACGACAGCCCGGACCCTGCCCCGACAAGCCGAAACACCCACCGGGACCCTGGAACCCCTGCCCACCGGAGCCACCTCCGGGAAACCGTCACACCCACCCGGCAGAATCACACCAACACGGTGATCCTCAAGCCGTCACAACGACCCAAGCCAGCCCGACGAAAGATCGAGGCTAGGACCTCGCCGCGTCCCGAATCCCGGCGCGGGCGAAAGTCACGGACGCCGGGCCGACACGGCCACAGGCCGGTCGCCCCTCGGGGCGACCGGCCTGCGGCGCTACGTCTGGCGACGGGCCTCAGCGGGCCACCGACGCCTCCTCCTGCGCGGACACCGGCGCGGCCTCCCCCGCCTGGCGGTCGGGATCCCCCGCCGGGAGGGCCCTGCGGCCCGCGGTCCCGGGGCGGCGCGGCCACCAGAAGGCATCTCCCAGCATGATCGCGATGGCCGGGACGAGGACGGTGCGCACGAGCAGGGTGTCGAGCAGCACGCCGATGCCGATGATCACACCGATCTGGGCCAGCACCACCAGCGGGAGCACACCGAGCACCGCGAACACCGCGGCGAGCAGGATGCCCGCACTCGTGATGACCCCGCCGGTGGCCGTCAGCGCCCGGAGCATGCCCCGCTTGCTGCCGTGCCGCAGGCCCTCCTCCCGTGCCCGGGTGACCAGGAAGATGTTGTAGTCGATGCCCAGCGCCACCAGGAAGAGGAAGGTGAGCAGGGGCACGCTGGAGTCCAGCCGCTCGAAGCCGAGCACCTCGACGAACAGCACCCAGGAGGCCCCGAGGGCCGCCGCGTAGGTCCCAACCACCGTGGCCACCAGGACCAGCGGGGCGACCACCGAGCGGAGCAGCAGGAACAGGACGCCCAGCACCAGGGCCAGGATGAGCGGGATGATCGTGCGCTGGTCCTGGGCCGAGCCGTCCAGGCTGTCCACGGCCTGGGCCTCGGTGCCGCCGACGACGGTCATGTCCAGGCCCTCGAAGGCCGTGCGCAGGTCACGGATGGTCTGGCGCGCCTCGTCGCTGCCCGGCTCCGGCTCCAGCACGACCCGGACCTGGGTGAGCTCATCCGCGGTGTCACCCACGGTGGCGGAGGCCACCCCCGGGACAGCCTCGGCCAGCTCCACGACACGGGACGGGTCGTCCTCGGTGATCACGAGGGCGGGGTCGGACTCGCCGGCGGGGAAGGACTCGCCGAGACGGTCGAGCGCGACGATGGCCTCGGGCTTGCGCAGGAACTGGTCGGACGGGCCCAGCCCGGTCTCGATGCGGAACAGGCCCGCGCCCATGACGGCGATCAGCGCCAGGCTGGCGGCGATGAAGGCGGCGGGACGCTTCGCCACCTGGTTGCCGACCCGCGCCCACACCGACCGGTCGCTGTCGACGAGGGCGGCCTGCCCCACGCGGGGGATCAGCGGCCAGAACACCCAGCGGTTGACCAGCACGAGCACCGCGGGGAGGACGACGAGGGCGTAGCCGGCCGCGATGACGATGCCGACGGCGCTGGCGAGACCGAGTCCGCGCGTCGCGGGGAACACCGACAGCAGGAGGGTCAGGACGCCCAGGACCACCGTGGAGGCACTGGTGACGACGGCCTCGCCCGCGTGACGGAGTGCGCGGCGCATCGCCAGGAACCGGTCCTCGCTGGCGCGCAGTTCGTCGCGGTAGCGGGAGATGATCAGGAGGGCGTAGTTCGTGCCCGCACCGAAGACGAGCACAGAGAGGATGCCGATGGTGGACTCGTCCCACGGCACGCCGGCCAGGCGCAGGGTGTGCGTCGCGACGATGGCGGCCAGGCGGTCTGCGAGACCGACGACCAGCAGCGGAATGATCCAGAGGATGGGGCTGCGGTAGGTCAGCAGGAGGAGCAGGGCCACGACCGCGGCGGTCGCGGCGAGCAGCCGGAAGTTGGCGCCGTCGAAGACCGCACCCAGGTCGGCGCGGATGCCCGCGGGCCCGGTCACCTGCACGGTGACGCCGTCGGCCGCCTCGTCCACCAGCTCGGCGCGCAGTGTGGCGATGGCGTCGCGGTTCTCGGCGCCGTCGGCGGCGTCGATGGCGATCGTGCCGAAGGCGGCGGTCCCGTCCTCGCTGACCAGCGGCAGCGGGGGGACGCCGGCGGGCGGGCCGGCGGCACCCGTGTCCACTCCGGGAGGCGGACCCCCGGCACCGGCGAACGCGTCGTCGGGCAACCGCTCGAAGAGGGACTCGCGGGCCGCGGCCAGCTGCTCCTCGGTCAGGGCCTCCCCGTCGGTGGAGGTCCAGAGGATGAGGGCCGTGCCGTCACCCTCCTGGGGGAAGCGCTCGGCCAGCTCGACGACGCGCGTGCTGTCGTAGCCCTGGGCCAGGGAATCGGTGGGCGAGGCGTCCCGCTCGGCCTCGGGCAGGAAGCCGACGACGAGACCTCCCAACAGGAGGAAGAAGAGGGCGACGATCCACGATCGGCCGCGGCCGATGTAGAGGGAGGGCAGGGACATGGTGGACTCCTGGGGAGACGAGGTTGGAGGGATCGGGAGGGAACAGGAATCGTGCGTGCGGGGCCGTCTCACCGGTCCGCCTCTTGGGCGGCCAGCGTCGCGGCGTGGTCGGTGAGGTGGGTGGCCGTGACCTGGAGGAACTCCGTCACGAGCTGGGCGTCCTCCGGACGCAGGGCCTTGACCCAAGCGTCGGTGGCGCCCATGAGGGGGCGCATGATCTCGACGATCTTCTGCCAGGCCAGGGGGGTCGGCTCGATGGTGACCAGGCGGCGGTCGGTCTCGGCCCGGTTCCGCTGGGCGTAGCCGGCCCGCTGGAGCCGGTCGACGATGGCGCTCGTCGTGGCCGCCGTGGTGCCCAGGGCCGCGCCCAGACCGGTCATCGTGACCGTCTCCTGGCGGGACAGCTGCTGCAGCGCCGACAGGGCTCGGTAGTCGGTGGCGTTCAGGCCCAGCAGCCGGGCGAGCTCGCGCTCGAGGACGTTCGACTGGGCGATGACGGCCTGCAACGCGAAGGTGGCGGGGTGGTACGCGTGGGACATCGGGAGCCTCTCTGACGGTGACAAGAGGACAGTAACTCAATCTTGTTTGATTATCAACTCTTTTTGAAGGTTGAATCCCGAACCGCTTGGTCACTGCGGATCGGGCTTTGAACAGAGTTGAGTCCCCCACGCTCAGGTATAAGATTGAGTCAACCACGCTCAACCAGGGCGCCTGATGCGAAAGGACTACTCATGGCCATGTTCGACCCGTTCCGCGAGATGGACCGCCTCCTGGGCGACGTCACCCGCACGCCCGCCTCGGTCGCGATGCCCATGGACCTGTACCGCTCCGGTGACACGTTCGTCGCGCACATCGACCTGCCTGGCGTCGAGCCGGGCAGCATCGACATCGACATGGACGGCGCGACGGTCACGATCCGCGCCGAGCGCACCACGTCGGCCGACGAGGACACCCAGTGGCTGACGCGCGAACGGGCTGTGGGCACGTTCGCCCGCCAGCTCACGCTCGGCCGAGGGCTCGCCACCGACCAGATCAGCGCCGACTACAGCGACGGCGTCCTGACGCTGACCATCCCGGTGGCCGAGGCCGCCAAGCCGCGCAAGATCGCGGTGCAGCACTCCACCCGGGATGTGCCGGGTGAGATCACCGAGGGTGCCACCACCGAGGAGCAGCCCGCCTGACCGGCGCTGTCTGCGAGGCGGTCCCGCGCGTGGGCCGGCCGGAGCGCCTCGGCGCCGCCCGGCTGGCCCTCGCCTGTGGGCCCTACTCCCGGAACTTCAGCACCTCCGTCACGGGCACCGTCCTGGTGTCACGAGCCGTGGCCACACGAACCACGGCGTAGGCCCCCAGCGCGAGCCCGGCCATCAGCGCCACGTCACCCGGGGTGACCAGGAACGGGATGCCGATCGGCAGGTGGGCCGTCATCAGCCGCCAGACCTCGCCCATGATGGCCACCGACGCCGGCACCGCGACGGCGACGCTCGCCGCCACCAACCACAGGTAGTTGTCGAGGTAGAGCCTGCCCACCTCACGATCGCTGTAGCCCAGCGCCTTCAGCAGCGAGATCGAGTACCACTGACGGGCCACCACCAGGCGGACGAGCACGTAGAGCACCACCACCATGATCAACATGGACGACCACGAGACCAGCGCCACGATGCGTGACAGGAGGGCGTTGAACTTCTCCACGCCACCGAGCATCTCCTCGCGCGTGCTGTGGCTGACCAGCCGGTCGGGGTCGATGTCCAGGGGCTGGTCGGAGAACACGGCGTTGTAGTAGGGCACGACGCCGTCACCGTCGTCGTCCGCGCCCGGGCGGGCGCCGGCCATCGACCGGGCCGCGAGCAGGACCGCCGGATCGACCAACGCCCGCGCGTGCTCCGGGGTCGTGAACCCGAACGCCGAGGTGGTGTAGTCGGAGACGTCCACGACGTCGAAGGCCCACGAGAGCTCCCCATCGTGGAGGGTGAGGGTGTCGCCTGCTCCCAGCCGGTACTTGTGGGCCGCGGCCCGCGAGATCACCAGCTCCTGCGCACCCAGGGCGTCCACGTCCGCCGCGAAGTAGGGATTGTCGGCGGGCACGCCGAGCACGGTCAGCGACTCCCCCGGCAGCCCGTCCGCCCCGACCACCCGCAGGGGGACGGCCACGGCCTCGTGCCCTCCGGGCGGAACGGCAGCCAGGTCGGGGAACCGCAGGGTGTAGAAGTCGTGGAAGAGGAGTTCGTCCTCGGCGCGGGTCAGGTAGGTGTCCATCGAGCTTCGCATCCCGAGCCCGAAGACCAGCAGGAGGATGCACAGGAACGTGCCCGCGGCGATGAGGAGGTAGCTGTCGGGGGTGCGGAGCGCCTGCCGCAACCGGAACATGCTCACGAAGGGCAGCCGGTCCAGGCGCACCGGCAGGCCCGGCCCGCCGGCCGGCTGGGGACGCAACAGCTCCTGCGTGGGGCGGCCCAGCGCGGACCGGATGACGAGGGCGTTGACCGCCGTCACCAGGGTCACGGGTGTCATGATGCTCAGCAGCGCGACCAGCGGGGTGGGTTCGACCGGGGCCGCGGGGAACGAGTAGTAGTCGGTGACCAGTCCGAGGAAGGGGGCCAGCGCCCGGCCCAGCAGGAGCCCCAGCAGCGAGCCGGCGAGCGTGACGGCCAGCGGCAGGACCAGGTAGTGGGCCAGCAGGGCGCGCTCGCTGGTGCCGTGGGCCGACTGGGTGCCGATGACCACGGAGTCCCGGACGATCCGGTCCCGGGAGAACTCGGCGAGGACGTAGGCGACGAGCAGCAGGACGAGGACGGTCGTGACCAGGGTGACGGCCATCGTGGTGCGGGCGTCCGAGATGGCCCCGTTGATGCGCGGGTTGTCGTCGGCCGGCAGGAACAGCGACACCGCCGGGTAGCTGACGGGCAGGCCGGCAGCGCGGGCGGCGTCCGTGGCCACGGCGACGTAGGGGTTGGACGCCCTCGCCGGATCCAGGGTCGCCTCGCCCAGGAGGCGGCGCACCTGCTCGTGGGTGGCGCCTTCGAGGGCGTAGCCGTACACCCACGAGACGGCACGCGGGTGGGCGGCCGCCACCTCCTCGAAGGCGTCCGGAGCCACCACCACCAGCGCAAACAGCTCGGGGTCGCCGGACTGGCCCACGTGGGGGGTGACCGAGGCGTAGTCGGGAAGGCTGCCGATCCCGGTGATCCGCAGGGTCCGGCCGTCCACCGCCAGGGTGTCACCCACGCCCAGGCCATGCACCCGGGCGTGCAGTTTCTCGACCATGCCCTCGTCATCGGCCGAGGGGAGGACGCCGGCGTCCAGCGTGGGACGGCTCACCGCCTGGTCCGCGCGGAGCACGCGCACGGTCGTGTCGGTGCCCGCGGTCCGCCCCGGGACGTCGACGAACGGCGTCGGGACGATGCGCGCCCCCAGCGCCTCCACGTCGGCGACCTGCTGCTCCGTCAGCGGGATCTCGGTGACGACCATGCCGTCGGCGAGCTGTCCCTCGCGCGCGCCGCGTTCCAGCGCGCCCAGCGTGGCGGACGCCGAGGTCAGGAGCCCCACCACCACGCCCAGCCCGACGGTCAGGAGCACGGCTATCGCGGTCCAGCGCGCCCACGTGGCGCGGAAGCCGCGCCACTGGCGGCGGAGACCGAGGGCCACGGCGTCCCTGTTCACCAGTCGAGGTCCCGGGCCGCGAGCGGATGGGGGTTGAGCCGGTCGCGGACGATGCGCCCGTCGCGCAGTTCGATGACCTGGTCGGCGAGGGCCGTGATGGCCTCGTTGTGCGTGACCATGACGAGGGTGGCGCCGTACCGCCGGTGGACGTCGTCCAGGACCTCGAGCATCTGCTGGGAGGTGTGCCGGTCCAGCGCCCCGGTGGGCTCGTCGGCGAGCAGGAGGTCGGAGCCCTTGACCAGGGCCCGGGCGATCGCGCACCGCTGCTGCTGGCCGCCCGAGAGCTGCGCGGGGAACTTGTGCCGGTGCTGGGTCAGGCCCAGGTGCTCGAGCAGCTCGTCGATGTCCAGGGGGCGACGGACGAGCTGCGCGGTCACCTGGATGTTCTCGGTCACTGTCAGGTCCGGGACAAGGTTGTAGAACTGGAACACGAACCCGACGTGCGCGCGGCGGTAGCGCGTCAACTCCCTGGGTGACCTCCCCGTCACCTGCTCCCCCGCGACGTGGATCGTCCCGGCGTCAGGAGCGTCGAGGCCGCCGATGGCGTTGAGCAGGGTGGACTTCCCGGACCCGGAGGCGCCGACGATGACGCAGCGCGCTCCCCGGGCGACCGAGAACGTCACGTCGTGGAGCACCTCGACGCGCGACTCACCGGCTCCGAAGTGCCGGGACAACCCCTCGACGCGCACGTGCGGCGTTGGCGTCTGGGTCACCCCACCAGTCTTGCACCCGACGAAAACGCCCCTCGCCCTGCACAGTACTCCACCGAGGTGGCGGCCCAGGTGATCGGCCTGACCAACTCCAACGCCGAGGGGATGGCCCGGAGGCTGGAGCGGTTGTTCGCCCAGCCGGACTGGAGCCCCGGCTCCGCCCCGGAGGGACGTCTGAGGAGCGTGTGGCGCTCGGTCCGCAGCCACGCGCCGATGGCGGCCTTCCACTTGGCGGACGTCCGGCCCGCCATCGCGGCGCGCCGCAAGGCGCCGGGTGAGGACGTCATCAGCCACCTGCTCGCCGAGGGCTACCGGGAGCCGGCCATCCTCATCGAGTGCGTCACCTACGGGGCGGCCGGCATGGCGACGACCCGCGAGTTCATCTCCATGACCGTCCTGCACCTGCTCGCGGACGCCGACCTCCGCGCCCGGTACCTGGCCGGCGAAGAGGAGGAGCGGTTCGACATCCTCCACGAGATCCTCCGGCTCGAGCCCATCATCGGGCACCTCTACCGGCGGGCGGCGCGGGACCTCGACCTCACGGTCGACGGGGAGACGGTGGCCATCCGCAGGGGCCAGTTGATCGATCTGTACGTGCGTCAGGCGAACAGCGACGCGTCCACGGTGGGCGAGTGCCCGCTGGACATGCGCCCCGGGCGTCCGCTGCCGCGCGGGATCGGCCCTGAGGTGATGAGTTTCGGCGACGGTCACCACAAGTGCCCGGGCAACTCGCTGGCGATCCAGGAGACCGACATCCTGCTCACCCGGCTGCTCCGCCACGAACTGGTGGTCGCGAAGGCCCCGGTGATGCACTGGGAGGACCTCACCGCCGGCTACGCCCTGCGCGACTTCGTGCTCACGACCCCCAAGCCGCCTCTGCCGGTCCTTGCGGTCAGCGACGAGAGACGAGGACCAGGGTGACGCCGGCCAGGGCGAAAAAGGGTCCGAGGATCGTGTTCGAGGCGCTCTCCCCGCGCGGGGACATGGCCGGCAAGGTGGAAGGCGTCTTCGACCAGGTGCTCACCCTCGCCCGGGAGCACGGAACGAGGCTCGGCATTCTCGGCGGGGCCTCCTCGCTGCTCGTCTCGCCGGACGGGCCCCGCCTCATCGACGCCGACCCGGTGCCCGACGAGGTCCGCCCCGAGGCCGACCTCGGCATCCACAAGCTCGAGGTGCTGAAGGCGGCCGGCGACGACCTGGACTGGTTCTACCTCAGCCCGCCGGCCGATTTCGGCGCCTGGGTTCCCAGCACCGAGACCGGCGAGTACCGCACGAGCGACGATGTCCTGCTCCGCAGCCCCGATGGCAGCTCGCAGATCTCGGCGGCCGACCTGGCCCTGGCGGTCCTCGACGAGATCGAGCAGCCCAGGCACCACCGGCGCCGCTTCCACGTCGCCCACTGACCCGGCACTCCCACGGGACCACCTGCGTGACGCCGCACTCGCGCTGGGACGCTTGACATCTGGGTCAACCACGCCAGCACCGCGGGCGTGTACGGGCCCACGTCGTCCACCCCGATCGAGGACTTCACCATCCTTCCCAGGCGCGCCCGTAGCCACCAGATCCTCCAAGATCGTAGGCTCGCATCACGGACGCCGTGTCCCCGCGCGCATCCCCCGACCCATCACTTGTGACGAGCTCCTGGAGGTCTGACCGTGGCCGACAACGTCATCCCGTTCCCTGGCGCGGAGGCCGAACCCGACGACGCACCTCCGTTCAGCCAGGCCGACATCCAGGCCATCACCCAGCAATTGATCGACGAACTCGGCAGCCCCGAGGCAGTCCTCCAAGCTCTGGGGGCGTTCGGGGGCTTCGAGCCTTTCGGCGGTCGGGGTCCATTCGACCTCATGCCACCTCGGCCGAGGCCCAAGCTGCTGCGCAAGCGCAGCAAGCGGGCCACCTACGTCGTCCGCCTCGACCTCGATGACGCCAAGCCGCCGATCTGGCGCCGCCTCCGCTTGCGCAGCGACGTCACACTCGGTCACCTGCACGGCATCATTCAGGTCGCCATGGGTTGGACAAACTCCCACCTGCACCAGTTCAAGATGGGGCCCTCCACCAAGGACTTCATGATGATGCCGTTCCTCACCGACTACGACCTCAGCGAGGGCGAAACTGACGGCATTCCGGAGAACGACGTGCGCCTCGACCAGGTTCTCGGCGAACCCGGGCACCGCCTCTTCTACGAGTACGACTTCGGCGACAGTTGGCACCACACGATCAAGCTCGAGAGAGTTGAGCCATGGGTCGACGGCCAGCCCGACGCCTCCTGCGTCACCGGACGCCGCGCCTGCCCGCCCGAAGACGTCGGTGGCGTCCCTGGCTATGAGGACGCCCTCGCCGGCCTGCGTGGTGAGCCCTCCGACAACCCCGAGTGGACGCGTGAGCTGTTGGCCTGGCTGCCACCCCGCTACGACCCGGAGCACTTCGACGTCGCCGAGGTCAACGAACAACTCGAGCAAGGACTCTTCAACCCCGACGCGTGGCACCCCGGGATCGTCCAACTGCTCGCTCAGGGCGGCGCCCAACTGAGTCCGATCGCCGCGCTCGTCAGCAGGGCTACCCGCGTACGCGTCGAGCTGACCGACGCCGAACTGGACGCCGCCACCCACCGTTACCGCCACCTCCTCACCCTGATTGGCGACGGGCTCAAGCTCACCCAGGCGGGATACCTGCCGCCGGCCCTGGTCAAGCAGCTCGCCGACGATCTCGAACTCATCGACTCCACGTGGCCCTTCCCAGCTAGCACCGAGGTCAACACGACCCCCGTCCTGTCACTACGGGAATCCGCGGTCAGCCTCGGCCTGCTCCGCAAGCAGCACGGCAAGCTGCTGCCCACGGCGTCCGCGAAACGCATGGTCGACGACCCGCGCAAGCTGTTCGCGCACATCAGAGGTCGACTGCCGCTGGGCCGTCACGAATCCGATCGGGACGCCGGCCTGCTGGCTCTGCTGTTCACCGCCGCCGGCCAGGAGTTCTACGCCGCACGGCACGAGGCCGCCGGAGTGTACGGCTCCCTCGGCTGGACGTCCCCGGTCTCCTTGGAGCGCGCTCTCTGGCATCATGCCCAGGACTCTCTGTGCGTCCTCTCGCATCTGGCCCCGGGAGCCAAGGACGCCACCCGCATTGCCGGGGCCTTACTCGCCCGGTGACAGGTACCCGATCGGCGAGCGAGTGCACCCGTTCGGCCGATACACCGACTAACAGCAAGGCGCCGACGGGCGTCAGGTGGTCGGCGTAGCGCGGACACGCCTCCCCGGGCCGCAGCTCAGCCCAGTCGCTCGGTCGGGGACGCGTCCCAGACGTAGATGAGCGCGTCCCAGGCCTCCGCGGGGGTGACGCTCACCGTGTGCAAGGGCGGCACCCACGCCTGCCACGAGGCGAACGGCTCGCCGGCGCTGACCATCGTCGTGGCGCCGCGCAACAACTCGGCGTCGGCCCCGGTGACCGACGCCAGCTCCAGGTAGCCCACCGTCGTGCCTTCGAACAGCCCGCGGATGCGCCCGTTCACCGTCAGCGTCGACACCGTTCCTTGCGAGTTCAGGCCCACGCGATGCCCGTCGGTGCCGATCACCCGGTAGTCGTCACCCCACTGCCGCGCGGCCAGCCGCCCCACGGTGTCGCCCCCGACCGCGGTCGCCTGCCCCGCGCGGTCGAGGTGCCCGTTGTGGCCGAACAGCAGCGTGCGCTCGCTTCCGGACGCCGTCCCGCGCTCCACGACCCAGGCCAGGTTGTCGAACATCATCGCGTCCCGGTTGCCGACACCGAGGCCTCGCTGCCGGGCTTGCTCCAGCACGCGCCCCGCCTGCCGCGCCTCGGCCGCCGCCTCGCTCCCGTCATCGGACGCCGTGAGCGCGGCCTGCAGGTCCGCCACGGCCGACTCGACGTCGGCGGCCACCGCCCTGTCCCACAGGGATTCATCGGTGAAGCGCGCCAGCCGCGCGGTCAGGTCGGCCGCAGCCGTGGGGTTCCGCGCGGCCAGCGAGGCGAGCGCAAGCCCCTTGGTGGCGGTGGGACGCGCGGCGTCGATGCCCACGAAGCGGATGTCCTCGCCCGCCGGGTGTTGGTCATTGTGCGCGCGCACCCAGGTCAGCAAGTCGACCGTGTCCCGGGTCCGGTTGAGGCCGTAGCCGAACAGACCGGCGGCCTCCACGGCGGTGCCCGGTCCACCCTGCAGCCAGGCGTCAACCAAGGCGACGCTGCCGAAGTCTTCCTCCCAGGCGACGGTCGTGAAGCCCTGGTCCGCGACCTTCTGCAGCAATTGCAGGCGCAACGCCTGAAACTCATGGGTGCCATGCGTGGCCTCCCCCAGTGCCAGCACCCGGGCGGAGGTCATCCGTTCCGAGAGAACCGCCCCGGTGAACTCACCAGCCACAGGTGAGCCCTGCGGGCGGGACTGCCACCACGACACCATCGCCGCGACGGCCGCCACGCTGACGATGATGGCGACGAACACCAGGCCGAGGGGCTTGCGCTTCTTCATGGTCGTCTCCTTCTGGTCGGGGTTCGTCACAGGTCGTCGCGCAGCAGACGCAGCGTCCCGACGGTACCGGGGGCGACGATCCACACCATCGCGGCGACGACCACGGCCAGCGGACCGGCCACCGTCGCGTCCGGAAGAAGTTCGTAGAGCGGATCGACGGCCACGAAAGCCATGGCGCGCGCTGCGGTGTCGGAGATGCTGCCGACCAGCATGGCCACCGTGGGCCACACCAGCAGGAAGGCGATCGGGGCGGCCGCGTTGCGCAGCGCCAGGGCCCACGCGAAGCCCGCCAGGACCAGGAAGGCACCATTGCCGGCCACCACGGCGAGCGAGGCGACGTCAAACGTCCACGCCAAGGTCACACCGGTGATCAGCGGCGCCACCACCATCACGAGCGCCGCCGCCACGACAGCCAAGGTGGTCGCGACGACCCACAGCCCCAGGACGGTCAGACTCTTCGCCAACACCAGACGGCCACGGCGGGGATCGAGGGTCAACGTCACGGAGGCGGTGCGGGCCGAGAACTCACCGGCCACGAGCAGCACCGCGAGCACCATCGAGATCATGGACGCCGGCACCACAGCCATCGACGCCAGGTGGCCGAAGTCGGTTCCTGTGGTGGGGAACAGGGCACGTCCCCCGGCAAAGGCGCCCGACAGGAGAGCTGCCGCAGCGATCAGCACGGGTCCGGTGCGGGTGTTGACCAGCTTGCGGGTCTCGACGGCCACGGCGCGGGCCAGTGCCCGACCGGAGGTCTCGTTCGAGGCGACGCGCGCAGCGCGCACCGGAGCGGCGGCAGGAGCGGGGACGGAAGCGGTGTGGACGGTCATCTCGGGGTCCTTTCGAGGGTGGTGGTCAGGCGGCGCGGTCAGCGCCAGAGGTGAGGGTGAAGTACTGCTCTTCGAGCTCGGCGCTGGACGCGGCGGTGATGGGCTCGTCGGCGAGCACCCGACCGCGGGCCACCATCACAACGCGGTCGGCCAGGCGGCTGACCTCGTGCAGATCGTGGCTGCTGAGCAGCACCGCGCACCCACGCTCGGCGCGTGAACGGAGCAGACCCGCAAGCCAGCGCTGACCCTGCGGGTCGAGGCCGTTGGCCGGCTCGTCGAGCACGAGCGCGGCAGGGTCGCCGAGCAGGGCGTGGGCCAGGCCGAGACGCTGCCGCATGCCCAGGGAGTAGGTGCCGACGCGACGGCGTCCCTCAGCAGCGGTCAGGCCAACCTCGTCCAGCGCGTCGTCCACGCGGCTCGCGGGCAGGCCCAGCGTGATGGACGCCAACCGCAGGGTTTCGCGTCCGGTGCGGCCGGGGTGGAAGGAGTCGGCCGAGAGCAGGGCACCCACGACATGGGCGGGGTCGGCGAGGGTGGCGTAGGCCATCCCGTTCACGGTGGCCTCCCCGGAGTCGGGGCGGACGAGACCAACCAGGGAACGCAGGCAGGTCGACTTGCCGGCCCCGTTGGGGCCGAGGAACCCGACGATCGTGCCGGGAGCGACAGAGAACGTGACGTCATCGAGGGCCACGGTGGCGCCGAAACGCTTGGTGAGGTGGGTCAGGTCGATCATGGGTTCAGTTCAGCCCAGCCATCCGGGGTGCCGCATCGGGTGATCAGCCACCGTGACGGGTCGGTTCGGCGCTGGGGAAGGGTCCGACCGGACCCCCCTCCGCGGGCCGATCGGCCGACGCCTCCTCGAAGGCACCAGCGTTAGGTTGGGACCGTGACCGCGCCACCCCTGGCCCCTGCCCCGCCCCGAGTCGTGGTGTGGAGCGTGGCGGTGCTCGCGTTCTTGTACTACCTGACGCCGATCGCCGCCCGCCTCGCCGCTGGACGCCCACTCCCATGGTCGTTCGTCCTCCTGCTGGTCCTCCCGGCCATCGCAGCCCTTGTCGCGCTGCCTTGGCGCGAGCGAGCTCCGATCGCGATCGCCCTCGTCATCGCCGCCTTGTGGGTGCCGAGCCCTGGGGTGCTCGGGGCGGCGATCGTGGCGCAGGAGTCGGTGGCCCGACGCCGGAGCCTCACCAGCGCCCTCACGACGGGTGCCGTCCTCATCGCCGCCAAGGTGCTCGAGCTATTCGCGTCGGCCTCGGGTGCTGCTGCGACGGCGCTCAGCTTCGAACTGGCGTTGGCCATCGCTGGCGTGGTGATCGCGACCCTCATCGGATTGTTGGCGTCCAGCCGCGCTCAGGCCCAGCACGACCGCGAATCGGCGGAGCAGGCACGACGCGAGGCCGAGGCGTCCCGCATCAACGAGGCGCGTATGGCCGAACGCGAGCGCATCGCTCGCGAGATGCACGACGTCGTGGCGCACCGCCTGTCGCTGGTCGCCCTGCATGCCGGCGGCCTGGCCTATCGAACGAATCTCACCGCGGATGAAGCCCAGGCAGCGGCCAGGATGATTCAGCTCAATGCGCAGGCGTCCCTCGACGAGCTTCGCACGATGCTTGCCACGCTGCGAGGAGCTGAGGCACCGCCCGAGCCTCCCCAGCCGACGCTCGCCGAGCTGGACGTCCTGCTGGCCGACGCCGAAGACGTCGGCCAGCGCGTCACCGTGACCCACATCGGCGACCTTGAGGCGGTGGCCACCCACGCGTCTCGGCAGGCATTCCGGATCGTCCAGGAGTGCCTCACCAACGCCCGCAAGCACGCCCCCGGAGCGCCGGTGCACCTCAGCCTCACCGCACGCGACGAGGTCTTGCACCTGCGGGTATCGAACCCGCTCGCTGACCTGGCGATCCCCGACGCGAGCGGGTCACGGCTCGGTCTGGTGGGCATCGCCGAACGCGTCGGGCTGGTGGGCGGAACGCTCAGCCACGGCGTCCAGGATGGACAATTCGTGGTGGACGCCGCCCTCCCGTGGGGCACGCCGGCGAAGGAGGGCGCATGATCCGGCTCGGAATCGTTGATGACGACGCCATGGTGCGGACCGGGCTGGCTTTCATCCTGGGCGGTGAGGCTGACATCGAGGTGGCCTGGCAGGCCGCCAACGGGATCGAGGCGCTGGAGCACCTGGCGGCGCAGGGTGCCGACCTGCTGTTGCTCGACATCCGCATGCCGGGCATGGATGGTCTCGCGACCCTGGACGCCCTCGCCGGTCGCGACGATCGGCCTCGCGTCATCGTGCTGACCACGTTCAACACCGACGACTACGTGGTGCGGGCGCTGCGGCAAGGCGCCGACGGGTTCTTGTTGAAGGACACCGATCCGGCCCGGGTGGTCGACGCGATCCGTCGAGTTCACGCCGGGGAGCGGACGCTGTCACCGGAGGTCACCGACACGCTCATCCAGGCCGCCACCGAGCGTCCGGCCGCCGATGCCCCGGCGAACGCGGCGCTGGAGCAACTCACCCAACGCGAGCGCGAGATCGCCGTCCTCATGGCCGAGGGCTTGACCAACGCCCAGATCGGCTCGCGACTGAACGTGTCCATGGCGTCGGTCAAGGCGCACCTGTCCCACATCTTCACCAAGCTCGGCGTCGACAACCGAGTCTCCGCGGCGATGATGGTGCGCGAGGTCCGCACGTAGGGTGGTTTCATGCCCCGACCGCTGAGATCCTGCTCGACGGCACCCGTTTCAGCTCTCGCGCGGCCAACAGCATCCGCGGGCCGCGCCCTCGTGTACCGAAGCCGACCCTGCACCTTCGCACTGTGGGCGGCATGAGCGAGTGCGCGCTTCGGGTACCGGAAAGCCACAGGCTATCCTCGCGCACAGTGCGGCAGAAGCGGACGTTCTCACCCCGCCCTTCTGGGTTCCTACTGACGGCTCGAGCGGTTCCACACCACGTGCCCAACGAGGGCAAGGACAGCGAGGCCGCTCGTCACGTACAACGGGGCAGACCACGCTGAATGATCACCCCCACTAACGAAGAACGTGTCGGCCAAGGCCATGCCCGGACCGAAGTTCGCCCAGAAATAGGCTGGGGCTCCCAAAGCCAGCAGAACCAGGAACGGGACCCCCACCACACTGGCCCGCCCCTCGGGCCGCCTCCAGGCGCCGACTAGCAGCGCGATCGCCAGCAGGGGCCCGACCGCCAGGAAGGCAATGACCATCCCGGCAGCCATGGATTCGCCAGTCGCGGCCACGTCCGCGTATATCTGGTCGAGACCGACGCCGGGGACTGCAGCCTGCGGATTCCACACGAGGATCTGGACCGCGGCGAGCAGCGCGTAAGCAACCACCGCCCCCGTTCCGATGAGCGCGACGGCCCTCGCGCTCAGGCGCCGCGTGGAGTTCATTGCTGGGGTCATGCCTTGCTCTTTCCCGGGACATCGGTTCGCCGTCCGGCGCTGTCGTCGACTGTATGCGCCGGCCTGGCCACGGTCCGACCCGCAAGCACCAGCCGCGGCAGATGGGGATGTTCGGCTCGGGCGTTGACCCCGCCGGGCCAACAAGTTACCTTGGACTCGTGACGGAGGATCCCATCGTCGCGCCGTCCGCGCTCAAGCACGGACTCGACGAACCCGAGATTCTCCACGCGTACCGAAATCCCGTCAGGATCTGGCATCTGGGCGACGGGTTCACGATGATCGTCGGCCCGAACCAGTCCGCCATCTTCCTGGAGATCGGTTATGTCGATGGCGACCATGTCCACGTCATCGTCCATGCAATGAGAGCCCGCGAGAAGTTCCTGAGGTGATGACCATGCCGCGCACTGTTGACGAGATCCTGCAGCACGCCGACGAACTCGCGGCGCGCTTCGAGTCCTACGAACCGGACCCTGCCGACGAACTCGACTCCGGCGCCGTCACGCTACTGCGCGCCGCTGTCGCTGAACGCTCCGAAGCCGAACGCCACTTGATCGAGGCAGTGCGCAAGGCGCGCGAGGCTGGGATGCCCTGGTCGGCCATCGGCTCCTTCGTCGGCACCAGCGGCGAGGCCGCCCGCCAGCGCTACAGCAAGAAGGTCGCCTGAGCTGGCACCTATTCCACCGCCAGCGAAAACGCCCAGCCACCCAGCGGCATTTGCGGACGTTGCGACGAGAGAACACAAGCGGCAATTTGCGCTCGGAGGCTGCTCACCGCCTCTGGGACGGGAGGGCCGCGTGCCGTCTGCTGTGGGGATGCGAAGCAGGGCACACTCGTTTCACACCCTCAGCATGGAGGCACGGATGGAACATCGTTCATTGCGACTTGTGACCCTGATCGTCACGCTGGCGATCGCCGCATCGTCATGTACCGCGCCCAGCAGTGGAACATCTGGGAGCAGCACCCCCACTGGAGGGCCTCAGGTGTCCGCGACGACAGATCCGGTAGACGCCACACCAGCCGGCCGTCTACCAACTGACCGTGTGTGGCCAACACTGAGTGGTCTGGCCGGCGGCTGGATTGCTGTGGATGGACAGCAGATGGGCCGCGACGGCCCGCAATCGACCAGCACCTTGATAGCTGCGCTCGGTGAGCCGGACGAGAAAGCAGACTCCGCGACCTGTGGTAGCAGTTCATTGCGGAACACGACATACCGCTGGGGTGACTTCTCCGTGGTGGTCCTGCACGAGGTAGACACCGGTGACGAGTATGGCGAGACCTACCCGCCCGGCTCGGTTTCCGGCTGGCGCATAGACCCGACGCTCGATGGTCGTCCGGGCTTGTCCCCGAACGCGACAGGACCCGCCGGCACAGCTATCGGTACGCCGCTCGCCATCCTAGAGACGCGCTTCGACAGTGAAGAGTGGGACTATGCGGGTGTCGAAGGTGACGCCGGCGACCGCGTGTTCTCCATCTTCGTCGGGGACACCACGGGGGCAATCTTCGAGCTCGATGACAATGATCACGTTGCTGCAATGTTGGCTGGCTATTCCTGTGGCCGCCGATGACTCCACTTCCAAGACGGTTCTCGCCGCGTCCGGCGCCTATCGATACACCCCGGGGAGGCCTCCTCCGAACAGCCGCGCTCTTAGAGCACTGCCGGCCAGCTGCCCGCAGCGCGGCAGATCCGGTAAAGCTACCGTGGTAGGAAGTCTGGTAGTAGGCTGGTCGCATGAGTCAGGTGAAGTTGAGTGTGAGTCTCTCCGAGAGCGAGGTCGCAGCCCTGGACAAGTACGCCCACGCTGCCGGCCTGAAGTCGCGCTCCGCGGCCATCCAGCAGGCGATCAGGCTACTCGGCGACCCAGAACTCCAGTCCGCCTACGAATCAGCCTGGCGGGAGTGGGAAGACTCCGGGAACGCCGACGCGTGGGATTCCGCCGCGGCTGACGGGATGGCTGATGCTCCGCGGTGAGATCCGGTTGGTCGATCTGGAACCCGCCCGCGCGGGAGAGGCGGACAAGCGTCGCCCTGCGGTGATCGTGAGCAACGACAACGCCAACGCCACCGCGGCGAGGCTGGGGCGTGGCGTCGTCACCGTGGTCCCCGTCACCAGCAACATCGCCAGGGTCTACCCCTTCCAGGTCCTCCTCCCCGCTGACGAAACAGGCCTGCACGTGGATTCGAAAGCCCAAGCTGAACAAGTTCGTTCGGTCTCGGTGGAACGCATCGGCCCCGTCACTGGCCGGATTCCCACATACCTGCTGACCCAACTCGACGACGCCCTGCGCCTGCACCTCCACCTCTGACCACACGCTGACCGCGGCAGAAGCGGACGTTCTCACCCCGCCCTTCTGGGCTCCTACTGACGGCTCGAGCGGTTCCACACTGAGTATTCGCTCTTCTGAGGGCCACCGATATTGAGGTTCAGGGCCACTCGCGCGTCGACGCGATCGCGTCCGTGAGGGCCACCGAGTATTCGGGTTCGGGGCCACCTTCCTAGGCTCCTTCTGCCGCGTGGCTGATCACGCGGCAGAAGGAGTGATTCGGATGGTACGCAGGATCAAAGCGAAGCTCGTGCTTCGGTTGCGCGCGGAGGGGCTCACGGGCCGGCAGATCGCCGCGCAGGGCCTGTCCCGCACCAGCGTGGCCGCGGTGATCGATGCCGCCGACCGGGAGGGCATCGGCTGGGACGACGTCGCGGAGCTCGACGAGGCGGACGTGTATGCGCGGCTGTTCCCCGGGCGTGGTGAGCACGAGAGTGTTCACGCGCAGCCGGACTGGGACAAGGTGCACCGGGAGCTCGCCCGGGTCGGGGTGACGTTGAAGCTGCTGCATGGCGAGTACGTCGACGCCTGCCGGGCCAAGGGCGAGACGGCGATGGGCTACGACCGGTTCTGCAAGACCTACCAGCGTCACGTGCTCGTGATCGGGGCGGCATCGCGGGTCGGTCACAAGGCCGGGCAGACGGTCGAGGTCGACTGGTCGGGCAAGACTATGCAGCTCAGCGACCCGGTCACCGGGCAGGCGACGAGGGTCTACTTGTTCGTCGCGACGCTGCCGTTCTCGAGGTATTCGTTCGTCGAGCCGACGCTGGATATGAAGCAGGACACCTGGCTGCGCGCGAACACGGCGATGTTCGACTGGTTCGGCGGGTCCGTCCCGCGGATCGTTCCGGACAACCTGAAGGCGGGTGTGATCAAGCACCCTGCCGAGGGCGAGGTGGTGCTGAACGACGCGTATCGGGAGCTCGCGGCGCACTATTCGGCGGCGGTGCTGCCGGGACGGGTGAAGAAGCCGAAGGACTATCCCGAGGATCTGGTTATCCCGAGTCGTGGCCGTTGCTGCTTGTCAACGGGGGCTGTGGCTGGGGATCCTCGGGATAACTACGTGAGGCCTGCGAGTCGGAGGATCAGGTCGTCGTCTCCTTTCCAGAGGGGCGCGAGTTCGGGGGTGGCGCCGGCGGCTTTCTGGATCGCGTCGCGCACCATCTGGTTGTCGGCCGTGGCGTAGACGCTGGTGGTGGTGATGTTGACGTGGCCGAGAAACTCCTTGATGTGCGGCAGGGGTACGCCAGCCCGCAGCATCTGCATGGCCCGCGCGTGGCGCAACTGGTGGGCATGGACCCGTCGGGGGACATCCGGGCAACCCGGCCGGGCGGCTGCCGCGTATTTGTTCAGCAGGTAGTTGATGTTGTCTTGGCTCATCGGCTGGTGACGGCCGGCCCGGACCGTGTAGAACAGCAGCGTTCCCGGCTCTGGTGTGCCGATGTGGAACGCGTCGAGGTACTGGTCAAGGTGACGGCAGGTCTTGTCCATGATCGGGATCGTCCGGGTCTTGTGGCCCTTGCCAGTCAGGATGACCCGGCCGTGCCCGCTGGTGGTGTCGAGGTCGGCGAGGGTCAGGTCGAGGACTTCCTGGATCCGGGCGGCGGCGTCGAACAATAGCAAGAAGATGGTGGTGTCACGGAGGCCCTGGCGGGTGCGCTGGCCCGGAGCGCGGATCAGTGCCTCGACGGCGGGCATGCTCAGCGCGTCCGGGGCGCGGGCCGGTACCCGGGCGGGCCGGACTTGTTTGATGTCCAGCCAGACCGCGACCAGTGCCGGGTCTTCTGCGGCGCAGAACGACAGGAACGACTTGATCGCTGCCAGACGCTGGTTGGCCGAGGCGGGGCTGACGTGTCGGTCGTCGGTCAGCCAGGTGGTGAACCCCCGGATCGTCGCGTGGTCGATGGCTTCGAAGCTGACCGCGGTCAGGTCCAGCCCGCGGGTTTCGTGCAGGTAGGCCAGCAGCATGGTCAGCGCCGTCTTGTACGAGCGGATGGTATGGGCGCTGAGCCGACGTGAGCGCGGCAGGTAGACGGTCAGCCAGGAACGCACGAGCCGGAAGAAGTCATCCGTGTGCATGGGAGGCCTCGGGCAGGACCGACTCGATACTGATGTTGGCCACCTGGCGCAGGTCGGCATGGAAATCGGGGGTCAGGTGGAAGTAGTACCAGGTGTCCTCGGGGTTGCTGTGCCCCAGGTGCAGGCTCAGGTACATCACCAGCGCCTGCGGGTCGCGGCCCGCACGCACCCACCGGTTGACCGTTTCCATCACATGCGCATGCCGCAAGTCGTAGACCCGCGGTGGCGAGCCCGCGCCGGTTGTACCGGTCACCTCGGCGACAGCCAGGAGTTGACCGAACCAGTGGTCCAGGGTGCACGCACTGTAGAAGCCACCGCTCTGGTTCGGGAAGAACGCGACCCGGTTCGGGTGGTGCGCGCGGATCGTGGCGTCGTAGCGGCGGCAGTAGTCGTGCAGGTCGGCCGACAGGTACACCACCCGGTCCTTGTGTCCTTTCGATTCGCGGATCTGGACGGTGCCCTTGGTCAGGTCGACGTCATTGCGGTGGAGTCGGCGGGCCTCGCCGGGGCGCAGACCCAGGCAGTAGATCATCCGGAAGACCACCGGGATGATCAGATGCCGGCACCCGCCGTAAGGGGTCGCCACGATCTGGTCGGCGGCGTCGAAGATCGCCCGCAGTTCTGCGTGGGTGTACAAGTGCGGACGGTAACGGACCTGCTTGCCTGGGATGCCCGGCGGGATCAGATAGGCGTCCACCCCGAGCCCAGCCATGTGTTTGGCCAACTGCCGGACCGGGGTGATGCGTCGCAGCTGCCCGTTGACGTGCTCGCCGGGACGGCTGGTGGCCCAGCGCATCGCCATGTGCCGGCTCAACGTGGCCTGTCCCGGGTACTCGGTGGCGCACATCGCGTCGAACGCGCGCAGGTGTCGCTCCGAGGTCGTGTACGGGTACCCGAGCGCGTGCTTGACTTCGAGCAGGCCGTCGATGTGGCCGGCCAGGCCGCTGACCAGCCCGGTCATGGCCGTGCCCGGTTCGGTTCGATCCCAGTGAAGTCCAGGCAGCACTGCCGCATCCGGGCCTCGTCGCCTGCCAGATAGTGCTTGGCCGAGTCGATGCCGCGATGACCCAACGCACCACTGATCACCGGCAGGGGCACGTCTTGCTGGAGCATGCCGGTCGCCAACGACGCCCGCAGCACCCGCATCCCTCGCCCCGTACCACTGGTGTTGACCGTCTGGGCGCGGGCGAACGCGCCCGCCGCCACGTGATACAGGTCGGAGCAGCCCAAGCTGACGTGCGGGGCCTGGGAACGCAGGAACACGTGATCGTCGAGCGCGTGAGCCGGTCGGTCGGACAGGAGATAGTCGGTGAGCGCCGCGCCGACGTCGGCCAGCAGCGGCAGCACCACCACCGTCCCGGTCTTGTGCTGGGTCACCGTGATCATCGCTTGGCGCCAATCGATGTCTGCCAGCCGAAGACCGGCGACATCGCTGGGACGCAGCCCCGTCCTGGCCGCCAGTAAGAGCATCGCCCGGTTCCGGCGTCCTACCGGTGTGGCCGGATCGGGGGAAGCCACCACCAACTCCACGTCGTCAGCCGACAACACCACCAGCGTCCGCACACGCCTGCAGTTCGCCGCCGGCACCGCCGGCGACAGCCGCGCGGACCGGCCGGTGTCCTCAAGGAACCGGCACCACACCCGCAAAGCGGTCAACACGGTCCGCATACTGCCCGGTGAGTAGCTGACGCCGAGGAAGGCCACCGCCGCCGACACGTCCCCCGCGGACACCCGCCGCACATCGACCACTCCGCGCTCCGGCAGCCAGGCCAGGACCTTCCGGCTGACCGTCGCGTATAGGGCCGTCGTGGCCGGTGCCAGTCCCTGGCCGGTCAGCCACTGCTCGAACTGTTCCTGTACCGGACGGAACTCCGTAGTCAGGCCCTCATTGCGGTGCCGTCCTCGAGTCACTTTCCACGTGTACGTGCCGGTCGAGGCCACTTCCGACAACACCAACATGCCCTTGCGGAGCAGCTTGCGTTTCCACTCCTTGATGCGGCCCTCAGCGTGCTCGGCAGCCACCCACCGCAGGAACCCGGCCACCACCTCGTCGGTCAGTTCAACAACGTCAGGCTCGCCGCAGAACACCTCGACCCGGGACCACGCCCACCGGTACTGCCACAACGTTGAGGGCGCATGCCCCAAAGCGCTGACCGCCGCGTCGGCCCGCGCGATCACCTCGCCAACAAAGACACCCATGTCCGCTCACCTCCAAGCGAAAACCCAGCAGAGACGAGCAACGTACGACTGGAACGCCAGGAGCGTGATTATCCCGAGGATCCCCAGCCACAGCCCCCGTTGACAAGCAGCAACGGCCACGACTCGGGATAACCAGATCCTCGGGATAGTCCTTCTTATCCCGAATTCGGGATAAGAAGGACAAGCCGAGTGTCGAGGGCACGGTCGGGAACGTTGCGACGGTGGTGATCGCGGCTCTCCGCGACCGCACCTTCGCGACGCTGCCGGAGTTGCGGGCCGCGGTCTACGAACGCGTCGCCGCTTACAACGCGAAGCCGTTTCAGAAACGCGCCGGGTCGAGGCTTTCGGTGTTCGAGGGTGAGGAGAAGCCGCTGCTGCGGCCGCTCCCGCAGGTTCGGTTCGAGATCTCGCAGTGGCTCTACGGCCGCAAGGTCCAGAAGAACGGACACGTGGTGTTCGAGAGGAACTTCTACTCGGTCCCTTACGAGAACATCGGTCGGTCCGTCGACCTGCGCATCACCGACACCACCCTCGAGGTGTTCGCCGGGGATCAGCGGCTTACCAGCCATCTCCTCGCCCCAGCCGGGGTGGTCAACGAGTACCGGACGCACGACTCGGATCTGCCCGACGGGCCCCGCTACCAGCAGATGGACCCGCAACGGGCGAGGGAGTGGGCCGCTCGGATCGGGGAGAACACCACCACGATCGTGAACCGCATCTTCGAGTCCGTCCCCGTCGACGAGCAGGGGCTCGGCGCCGCGCTGGCAGTGCTCAGGTTGACCCGCCGCTACTCCCCCACCCGGGTCGAAGCCGCCGCCGGCATCGCACTCGATTCCCGAGTCCGATCACCCAGGTATGCGCACCTGCGGCCGATCCTCGACTCGAATCAGGACCAACGCGGCAGAGGCCCATGGTTCGAACCCGCCGACGAGGAACCCGCCGGCTACGTCCGCGGCGCCGACTACTACGCAGGAGACACCCAATGAGCCGGCTCGACTCCGAGACGAAGCGGAAGCTGCGAGAGATGGGCGTCCCCGCCCTCGTCGACGCGCTCGACATCCAAGACGACGCCCTCACGATCGGGCTGGTGTTCGAGGAGCGGATCAAGCTCGCCGTCGACGACGCCCACGCCGCGTTCACCCACTCCAAAGTCGAAGGCCTCATCCGCCGCGCCGGGCTCCGCTACCCGAACGCGGACCTCCGCCGCGTCGACATGCTCGAACAACGCGGGCTCGACAGAGGCGTGATCGCGCAGCTAGGGACCTGCCAGTTCATCCAGAGGCACATGAACGTCGTGTTCCAAGGGTTCACCGGGTCCGGGAAGAGCTACCTCGGGTCGGCGCTGGCGAAGCAGGCGTGTCAGCACCGCTACCGGGCGCACTACATCCGCATGCCCGACCTCGAAGAGACCTGGACCGCGGCGAAAGACAAGCCCGCCGGTCGGGAGAAGTGGTTGCGGAAGTACTCCACGTTCACGCTCCTCGTGATCGACGAATGGCTGCTCGACCCGCCCACCGACGACGTCCGGTCCATGCTGCTCGAGCTCCTCGAACGCCGCTACGACGCGACCTCGACGGTGTTCTGCACCCAGTACGCGAAGAAGGACTGGCACCAGCGCCTCGGCGGAGGGGTCCACGCCGACGCGATCATGGACCGCATCGTCCACAACACCCTCTGGATCGAGACCGGCGACGTCAACATGCGGGAGCACACCGCCGCCGCGGCCGGCTGAACCCGGGCCGGTGAGCGTCGCGGCGACCGGGGTGGCGCTCACCGGCAATACCAGTGGCCCTGAGAGTCAATATCGACTGGCGCTCAACCGCAATAATCAGTGGCCCTCAAGACTCCAAATACTCATCCACACCACGTGCCCAAGCGGCAACGCGGACCGGATCGACAACCTCCTCACGGTGCGCCAGACCCTGTCCAACTACGGCAACCGGGCCGGCAAGCGCCTGACGGTAGCGGTCGGAATCACCCAAACCACCGTCGCGAACACGATCCAGACCGGCAAGAAGACGGCAGACTGCCTTGGCCGAACCGGCACTGACCGTCGCTGCAAGTACATCTATTAGCCTGAACCATGACCATCACCGTATCGACCATCGCCTTCGACGCTGTCCTGGAAAGCCGGCCGGGTCTGACGGTCTGGCTGTCGAGAGGTTTCGTGTCCGGCGACGTGTGCGGCTTCGAGCTGTTCGTCATCGCCTCATCGCAAGATCCAGCCGTGCTGTCGCGGATGAGCGACGAGATCATGTGGTGGGGCCAGGATTCCCCGGAGTCATCGCTGCAACTCGAACTCCTCGCCGACGGCCATCCGGTGCCGATTACTTTGGCAGCAAGCGGGTCCTCAGCCGGCGAAGGCGAAGGCAAAATGGTAGCAAGGTTGAACGTCGAGTTCCCGCCGCCAGCGGCAGCCCGCCTGACCCTGACAAGCTCCAGCCCGGCCTGGGGTCTCCATGCGGAGGCCGACTTAGACAGCGCCGAACTGGCCCGTTCGCTGAAGCGCTGGGAGGAGTCGACCAGAACTGCCTAGCCGAGTTCGGGCCACCAGAACCGTGACTGCCTCACGGGACGGTGGGTCACGGCCAGATCTGAGCCGCAGCGCCGCGCTGGCCGGAACCCGTGGCCGGAAGGGCCACTCTTCAGCGACGTTCTGCACGGGGCGTTGAAGTATGCACATCGCGGCGCTGGGACCGGGCCCGCTCGCCGATTCCGTCGAGCACTCCGTCAATGCGCTCCATGCCTCACCTCTGCTGCAGAACGGGCGGACAGTCGCCGCCCTGCGCTGAGTGTGTCCGATCCGGAACCCGGCCGCTGGAATACGCCGAAGGATGCGACCGCACATCGGCACTTCCGGACGGCGGCAGAAGCGGTCGTTCGGAGCGGGCAAGTGGCCGTCGCTGTGACTTGGATGCCTCCGGAGGAGCTGCCGATAGAGTGCGGTCGAGAGGGAGGCCCGATGCCGCGTCGTGTGTTGGTAACGCGCTCTGAGCAGTCGTTCGACCTGATTGAAGCGCCCGCGCCGAGCGAGCACCACCTCCAGGAGGTAGTGAAGACGAGCCCCCAATTGATTCCGGCTGACGACCTCGGGCTCGACGGGGATCTCTTGGTGGTGGGCAGGGAGACGAGTCTCGCCTCGGGCTATATCGATCTGCTTTGTTTGGCGAGGTCAGGTGACCTGGTGCTTGTCGAATTCAAGACCGGCCCGCAGAACCCTGATTTCCGCCATGCCTTGGCGCAGGCGATCGACTATGGCTCGGATCTATGGCGTCTCAGCGTCGAGGACTTCGACCGCGGCGTGGTTCAACGGTATCTCGCCGGCGGGAGAGTGGACGCGGCCTTCCGCGGTGCACGAACGTTGTCCGAGGCGATCGAGCGGACCTCATGGGACCTGACCAGTGATGATCGAACGGCGCTCTTCGAACGGCTCACCGAGGTGCTCCAAACAGGCGATTTCGCCTTTGTTATCGCCGCGCAGCGATTCACCGACTCGATGAAGAACAGCCTCGACTACCTTAACGCCACCATGCGACGCGGGCGCTTCTACCTCGTGGAGGTGATCCAGCTGACCGGCGCAGAGCTCATCGCACACGCCACCCAGGTCGTTGCAGCACCAGCACGCTGGAACGCTGCCCGATCAACAACAGAAGGCGCAAGGAAGGATGTCGAGGAGGCCGAGTACCTCTCCAGCATCGGAGATCCCGCATACCGCGACGCGGTTCGCAGCATCATCGCACGGTGCGAGACCCTCGGCATTGAGGTGAAGTGGCGCTCACGCGGAGCGGCGCTGCGCATCGACACACCTGATCGCCGCCAACCACTCGCGATCGGGTGGATGCTTTCCGAAGGGAGCCATTGGCAAGCGGCGCGGTACGTCACCCTCGGCGTAGACCCGACGTCGCTGGCGCAGACCCCGTCCGTCGCCAACGCCGTCCTCGCGTACGCCGAGCGTGTGAAGTCGATCCCAGGAGGGGTAGCGCCAAAGAGCGCACTCAACGCAGCAACGTTCCCTCCGGCAGTCCTGCCGGGAGTGCTTGGCGAAGTGGACGGCGCACTCACAGCGCTCGTCGAACAGCTCGGCGCCTAGCGGCAGCACCCAAGCTCCGGAGTGCGTCTGGCGCCCGTGGCGCCGGGCCGCGGTGGTGCGGGTGCGGCCAATCTCAGAAGCGGCCATGACTGGCTCCAAGCTCTCCAGGGCGGAATCTTGTACGGGAAGACTAAGCATGGATCTCGGCGATCTTGGGGATTTCGAGCCCCATCCCTTCCGAACGTTACCACATCTACACCGTTTAGCGGTATAGATTGCTGATCGTGTCTCGTCTCCCCTTGCCGCGGACCACTGAAACAATGGGCGCGTGCCTGCCTACTCCGACGCCCCGCTCCCTGTCGGGTTGGACGCGTTGGTCGGCATGGGCATGAACCGCGTCAAGCTCGCCATCGCCGTCGCGCTGGCTGAGCACGGCGGCACCCTGAGTACCCCCGGCCTGGTCGCTGCGCTGGAGGGAACCGTCGCCGGCACCACGATCGTTCGCAATCTCCATGAACTCGAAGACCACGGCTACGTCAGCGGCGACCCTCCCCTCAGGGACCGCCGACGGCGCCTCACGCACTGGACGCTCAACAACGCCAAGCTCCACGCGGACCTACGGGCGCTCATCCAGGCCACCACACCTTCCGCCCAATCCCCGACTGCGGCAGGTTGACGGGCGGCCGGGTGCAGTTCCAATCACCGAACGGGAACCGGTGCGTGCGAGTTGGGCTACGGACGCCGCCTGCCCCCCCCCGACGCAAACGGCCTAACTCCTTCTTCACAAGGCGTGACGTTCGCGTGAGGCCGTGCCCAGCGACAGGGCGGTTGTTGGGCACGGTCACCGGGCCAGCCGTCCGGCACAAGAACGGCCTGGCCTTGACCTTGGTGCCGTTAAGGCCTCGCGGTGCGCGCAACCCCGCTCCCACAAGGGATGACTGCTCGTCGCTCGCCCAGGAAGCGACCTGGGGAGTCATCGGAGACCGAGCCGGGGCTGCGGCCAGGAGTACGTCGAGCTGGTCTTGTGTCCCTAGAGGCCCACGTGGGCCCAGAAAGGGACAGCGCCATGACCATGCGAACCTACGAGTCGTTGCCCACGGCCGCTGCGCGCATCGGGGTCAGCGTGAAGACCATCCGCCGCCGGATCGCCGAGGGCGTCCTCCCCGTGTACCGCTGCGGCCGCATCCTCAGGCTGGACCCAGACGACGTCGATGCCATGTTCAGCCGGTATCCCCAATGGTCGACAGCGCCGCAGGCCTCAGCGAGGGCCCGGACCGCTCAACGGGCCTCATAGCCTGGCTCGACGGAACGGGCAGCCAGTCCCGCTTGAGCACCACGCGACACTAACGATGCATGACGCTACTATCGTCACATGACGATACCGACTGCCGTTGAGAGTGCGCCCGATGGTGGCGACCTGCAGGTCGCGGCTGCCTTGTTCCACAGCCTGTCCGACCCGTCCCGGCTGGCCATCTTGCAGCACTTGATCTTCGGAGAACATCGAGTCCGCGATTTGACCGAGCACCTGGGGTTGGCGCAATCGACGGTGAGTGCCCACCTGGCGTGCTTGCGGGAGTGCGGGTTGGTGGTGTCGCGTCCACAAGGGCGGGCGTCGGTCTTCTCGCTGGTGAGCGCACCGGAACTGCTGGCCGTCTTGGCGGCAGCGGAGCGACTGCTGGCTACCACCGGCCAGGGGGTGGCGTTGTGTCCGAACTACGGGCTGGGCACCACGACGAACCCCACACCGGAAGAACTGAAGGTACATGCCACGGTCGGGGCGGACCGGTGAGCGGGCAGGAAGATCCGCACGGCGACGAGCGCGAGGAAGGCATGTCGGCGTGCGGGTGTGATGCCCCCATTGCCACGGCGCCTGGCGACGACGACGCGGTGGACCACCTGTGGCAGGTGCGTGACATCCAGCTGGGGTTGGTGTCCGGCGTCCTGCTGCTGGCCGGTTTCCTGACCGGCCTGGCCGGATGGGAAACGGTCAGGCTCGTCCTCAGCGGGGTGGCGTTGCTGGTCGGCGGGTCGACGTTCATACCGGGTGCGTTGAAGAAGCTCGCCAAGGGCAAGCTGGGAGTGGGTCTACTGATGACCATCGGCGCCGTGGGCGCCACCCTCCTGGGCCAGGTCGAGGAAGCCGCGACCTTGGCGTTCCTGTTCTCCCTCAGCGAGGGCCTGGAGGACTACTCGCTGGCCAGGACCCGGCACAGTTTGCGCGCCCTGCTTGACCTGGTCCCCCGGCAGGCCACCGTGCTGCGCGACGGCGACGAGGTTGTCGTCGATCCCGACGAGCTCATCCTGGGCGACCTGATGGTGGTCAAGCCGGGCGAACGGCTCGCCACCGACGGCGTCATCCGCACCGGACGGACAGCCTTGGACACCTCGGCGATCACCGGCGAATCCATGCCGATCGAGGTCGGCCCCTCCGACGAGGTGTACGCCGGTGCGATCAACGGCACCGGCATCCTCGAGGTGGAGGTGACCTCGACCGCGGACAACAACTCGCTGGCCCGAATCGTGCACATCGTCGAGGCCGAGTCGTCCCGGCGCGGGACCACCCAACGGCTCGCCGACAGGATCGCGAAACCGTTGGTACCGGGGATCCTCATTGCAGCGGCCTTGACTGTGGTCGCCGGCTTCGCCGTGGGCGACCCCGGCCTGTGGCTGCAACGAGCATTGGTCATGGTGGTCGCCGCGTCCCCCTGCGCCCTGGCCATTTCGGTGCCGGTCACCGTCGTGGCATCCATCGGGGCGGCCAGCCGGCGCGGCATCCTCGTCAAGGGTGGCGCCGCGATGGAGGTCCTCGGCAAGGTCCGCACCGTCGCCCTGGACAAGACCGGAACCCTCACCCGCAACCAACCCGTCGTCATCGAGGTGACAACCACCGGCCCGCACACCCGCGAGCAGGTGCTCGCCTGGGCCGCCGCGCTTGAGGCACGCAGCGAGCACCCCCTCGCCAAAGCCATCCTCGCCGCCACCGAAACCACCACGACCGCCGACGACGTGCAGGCGGCCGTCGGCGCCGGACTGACCGGCACCCTGGACGGGCACAGCCTAAGGTTGGGGCGTCCCGGCTGGATCGAGGCAGGCCCACTCGCCGGCGACATCGACCGGATGCAACAAGCCGGGGCCACCGCCGTCCTCGTCGAGGTCGACGGGCAGACCACCGGCGCGATCGCGGTCCGCGACGAACTCCGCCCCGAAGCCGCCCATGTCGTCGCCCACTTCCGCTCCCACGACTATGCCGTCGCGATGCTCACCGGGGACAACACGGCCACCGCCCAGGCGCTCGCCGCCGAGGCCGGGATTACTGACGTGTACGCCGACCTGCGGCCCGAGGACAAGTCGACCATCATCCACAGGCTGCGGGAAAGGGGCCAGGTCACGGCGATGGTCGGCGACGGCGTCAACGACGCCCCCGCGTTGGCCAGCGCCGACCTGGGCGTGGCCATGGGTGCCATGGGCACCGACGTCGCCATCGAAACCGCCGACGTCGCCCTGATGGGCGACGACCTGCGCCTCCTGCCGCACGCGTTCGATCACGCCCGCTACACGCGCCGGATCATGCTGCAGAACGTGGTCCTGTCGATCGCGTTGATCGCGGTCCTGATCCCGCTCGCCCTTTTCGGCGTCCTGGGGTTGGCGGCCGTGGTGCTGGTTCACGAGGTAGCCGAGGTGTTCGTGATCGCCAACGGTGTCCGCGCGGGCCGCACCACCCACCTGCCCACCCTCACCGCATTGGCCGACAGGCCCGCCCTCCAAGGAGCGACAGCGTGAGCACGGGCCACGACCACGCGCCGCAGGGCACCCATCGGGGCAAGTTGGCGATCGCGTTCGGGATCACTGCCACCATCCTGGTCGCCGAGCTCATCGGCGCGTGGTGGACCAACAGCCTGGCGCTGTTGGTCGACGCCGGCCACATGCTCACCGACGCCTCGGGCCTGCTGATGGCGCTCATCGCCGCAAACCTCGCCCTTCGTCCACCCACCCCCGAACGCACCTGGGGTTGGCGGCGCTCCGAAGTGCTGGCCGCTGGAGCCCAAGCCGCGGTCCTGCTCGGGGTCGGGGTGTACGCGTTCGCCGAGGGTGTTCGACGACTGGCCACACCCCCGGAGGTCACCGCCGGCGGGCTGCTGGTGTTCGGCATCGTCGGTCTGGTCGGCAACATCGTCTCGATGCTGGTACTCAGCTCGGGCCGCGGTGCGAACCTCAACATGCGCGCCGCCTTCCTTGAGGTCGTCAACGACGCCCTCGGGTCGGTGGCGGTGATCGTGAGCGCGGTCGTCATTGCGCTGACAGGGTGGACCCGGATCGACGCCCTCGCAGGCATGCTGATCGCGACCCTGATCGTGCCGCGGGCGATCACCATCCTGCGGGAGGCGGGGAGCATCCTGCTGGAGTCCACTCCTCCGGGGTTGAACCTCGAAGAGGTCCGTCGTCACATCCTGGAGGTGCCGCACGTGGTGGGGGTGCACGACCTGCACGCTTCCACCATCGCCACCGGTCTGCCGGTCCTCACCGCCCACGTTGTGGTCGAGGAGGCCTGCTTCGCCGACGGCCACGCCGCCCAGATGCTGACCGATCTCCAAGCGTGTGTGGCCGACCACTTCGACGTGAGCGTCGAGCACTCCACCTTCCAACTCGAATCACCCGACCACGCGCAACGCGAACACACCACACACAGCTAGTTCGATCCCTCAGTCCCGACCAGCGCCAGGAGCGCAATCGTGCTCCCGCCCCGCGGCAATACAGGATGTTCAACGGGAGGATCGAGACGCCGGCCGTGTGTCGCTTCCGACCCAACCGGTTCTCTCCTGTGGTTGGGCTGCCTGGGTCCGAACTTCTCCGCGACCACCAAGGCCTCCTCTAGGTCAGAGGATCGAGCCGACATCTGATCCTACGGTGGGGTAGGCGGCGGTCATCGATTTCAGTTGATGGGTTGTCAGTTCGAGCTTCATGGCGAGGCCGAAGAAGTTGACCAGTTCGCCGTACTCCGGGCCGAGCAGGTGTGCGCCGACGATCCGATCCGTGGATCGGTCGATGAGGATCTTGGTGGCCGCGGTGGTCTCACCGATGCGGTAGTTGGAGTACCAGCCGCTGGTGTCGCGGTAGCGGACGTCGACGTCGATGCCCTGGTCTCGGGCTTGTTGTTCGAGCATCCCAACTCGAGTGAGTTCGGGGATCGTGAACACCGCTGTGGGGATACCCGTGTAGTCGGGGACGGTCGTGGTGGCTTTGAGCATGTTGGAGGCCGCGACCTTGGCTTCGATCACTGCGACTGGGGTCAGTGGCATCCCGGGGGTGTAGGCCGCGTCGCCGGCGGCGTAGACCGCGGCGTTGCTGGTGCTCTGCAGGTGAGCCGCTACCCGCACTCCTTGTTCGTCCCACTCGACTCCGGCGGCGTCGAGGTCGAGGCCGGACAGTTCGGGGATCCGGCCCGCACCGTGCACGATGAGGTCGAACTCCACGTCCTCGGGTCGGCCGGATCGTGCCAAGCTGACCTGGTAACCGCCACCGGACTTCTCGATTGAGGTGATCGTGGTGGAGCGCCACAGCTCGATCCCGGCCTCGGCGCCGCGGTTGATGAGGAGCTCTACGAGGTCGGGGTCGAACGCCTTGAGCGGCCGCGGCCCGCGGTCGAGGATGACCGGGGTGCTGCCCGCCCGCGCCGCGATGTGAGCGAACTCGAACGAGATGAAGCCACCACCGACGAACAAGATCCTACGTGGCAGCGCTGGAAGGTCCATGAAGGCGGTGCTGTCGACCAGATGCTCGTGACCGGGAAAGTCCAGCGGCCGTGGACGGGCGCCCGCGGCGATCAGGAAGTGAGCTGCGTCGTAGGACCTGCCGTCAATCGCGATGGTGTGCGCGTTCGTGAACCGCGCCTGCCCGTGGAGCGTGTCCACACCGTTGCCCGAAAGGCTGTCCTCCATGTTTCGCGGGACCGGGTCGGTGAAGCCGTGCTTGTGCTTGATCAGATCGGCCCAGTTCATCGACAAGCCGGCGTCGTCGATTCCCTTGCCCCGCATCAGTCGGGCGCTGTCGATGATCTCGGCCCCGCGACGCAGGATCTTCTTCGGGTCGCACCCTCGAAGCGCACAGGTGCCGCCGTAGGGAAGCGCGTCGACGATCGCGACCCTCCAGCCCGCGGAAGCGCACTTGTTCGCCGCCGCGACGCCGGCCATGCCGGCACCGATCACGATCAAGTCATAGCTGCGCGTCATCAGGACAGCACCTCGGCCACGCCGAGCGCAGCCCGGAGTTCCTGCATCGTGGGCGCCCCCGCCAGCCCATCGGGTGTGCTGTAGAGCCGACAGGACAACCCGACCCCGTCGCCGGGTTTGGCGAAGATGTCGACGCCCTCGACCAGGATGCTCGGCGAGCCGTGGAACCCCAGCCGCTCCGCCTCCTCGAGCGTTTCGACGCGGAGTCGCGTCACCACGATATCGGGGCGTTCGTTGGCGATCGCTGCAAGTCGCTGGTCGGCGACCTTCCAGTTGGGGCAGTCATCGAAGTACAACAGAGAGACGTTCATGGTGCGACGCTAGACCTTGTACCGTGGTAGAAGGTCAAGCGTTAAGAGGGATGACATGTTGATCGGTGAGCTTGCCGACATTGCCGGGGTGACGTGCCAGACCGTGCGGTTCTATGAGCGCAGGGGCCTGTTGCCGGACGCCGAACGAGGCGCCAACGGGTACCGCGTCTACGACGAGGCCATGCTCGCCCGGTTGCGCTTCATCAACGTGGCCCAGGCCGCCGGGCTGACACTGTCCGAGATTCGCACCATCATCGCCCTTCGCGACGACGGGCACCTGCCCTGCGCGCACGTGGTTACGCTCATCGACACCAAGCTCGCTGACGTCCGTGCACGGATCAAACAACTTGCCGCGCTGCAAACCGAGCTCGAAGCACTCCGCGACCACAGTGAGCTGCTCGATCCCGCCGACTGCGAAGACGACGACATCTGCCACATACTCTCCTCAGCGAAGTAAGCCCTCGACGGGGACAAAGCACAGACGAGGCTCTCCAGCGAAGCCCAACGCTCGCTACGGCCGGTCCAGACATCCGCCATTCGGCATCAAGCACGTGCGTGCGGTCACGACCGTTGACCTCGACGTCCCCACATGGGCAGTTGAGTAACCACACGCCCGTCGGCAGAGTCGAGCACACCCGATGGGCGCCCAAGGGGATGAGGGCCGCTTGGCCGCTTGCTCGGACGTCCAACAGGGTGTGACTCATGGTGCTCCTTCAGCAGCAGGCGTTGACGTGCAGCGCCTTGGCGATGGCGTGGATGGCCTCGCCGACGACGTGGTGGTGAACCCTCATGCCGTGGCGCTGCTTGGTGAGCAGGCCCACGGTTTCGAGGGTCTTGAGGTGGTGGCTCGCGGTGGCGTCGGACACGCCCACGTGGCGGGCGAGGTCCCCGGTCGTGGCCTCCCGGCCGGCCCGGTCGAGCAGGTACCCGAGCATCTGCAGCCGGACGGGGTCGGCCAGCGCCCTGAGCCGGACGGCCAGGGCGGTCGCGTCGGCGGCGCTGATCGGGTCCTGGGTGCCGAGTGGCGCGCAGCAGATCGGGGAGGTGTCCTCGAGCAACGGGAGCGGTCTGGGCATGGGTAGATGGTGCCATGGTTTCGACCAACATCAAAAAGGTTGGGCATCGCGGCCGGCCCTGGATCGAGCCCAGTTGACCGCCGGACTGATCGGGTGAATGATTCAAGTGTGGTTGCATCAAGAAACGCTGAAATCGTCGGGGAGGCCGCTGCCCTGCTGTCTGCGGTGGCCGACCCGATCCGGCTGCAACTGCTGAACCAGTTGGCGGCACGGACGTCGTGCGTGTGCGACCTGCAGGTCGAACCGGAGATCCCGGGGAACCTGCTCAGCTACCACCTCAAGGTTCTGCGGGAAGCCGGTCTCATCGAGGGCGCCCGGCGCGGCCGCTGGATCGACTACTCGCTCACCGAGGGTGCCCTGGACCGGCTCCACGCCGCCCTCCCGTCGGCTCAGAGGTCCAGCCGCCACCTGACCGTCATCGGCTAGAACCACCCAACCAACGGACGCCTTACGGCGTCGTCCAACAAGGAAGAACGAACCAACGATGAACATCAAGATCCTGGGCCCCGGGTGCGCGAACTGCGTGAAGCTCGAGAAGATCGCCCGCGAGGCGGTCGCCGAACTCGGCCTCGATGCGACCATCGAGAAGGTCGTGGACTACGCGGACATCGCCGCGTACGACATCATGCGCACGCCCGGACTGGTCGTCGACGAGCAGGTCCTGGTCTCGGGGCGGGTGCCCACCAAGGCGCACGTCAAGGAACTCCTCGCGCCCCTGGCTCGCTGAGCCGCCCGATCCCTCCGGAACGGAGACCCGATGACCAGCCGGACCGATGTCCGGACCCCCACCTCCCTGTGGCTGCGCCTGGCCGGCGCGGCCCTGGCGTGGGTGGCCCTGTACCAGCTCAACGAGCGCCTGTGGACGTGGCTGTTCCGTGACCTCGCCGGGCTCGACCTCGCCTCGCCCCTTGGAGGCGCGGTGCACTTCTTCTTCTACGACGTGGGCAAGCTGTTCCTGCTGCTGACCGGGTTGATGTTCGTGATCGGCATGCTGAGGGCGAGCTTCAACCTGGAGCGGGCCCGCGCCTACCTCGAGGGCAAGGGCCTGTTCGTCGGCCTCTTCCTCGCCGTCGTGCTGGGCGTGGTGACGCCCTTCTGCTCGTGCAGCTCGATCCCGTTGTTCATGGGGTTCGTCGCCGCCGGCATCCCGCTGTCGATCACCCTGACGTTCCTGCTGGCCTCACCGCTGGTCAGCGAGATCGCCGCGATCATGATCGGTGACCAGTTCGGCTGGCACATCGCCGGCGCCTATGTGCTGTCCGGGTCGGTGCTGGCCATGGCCGTCGGCTGGGTGTTCTCCAGGTTCAACCTGGACCACTGGGTGGAGGACATGGTGTTCGCCACCAGGATCGGGCAACTCCGGGTGGACGGCCACGTCCCCACCCTGGCCGAACGCGTCGACGCCGCGATCGAGGAGACCAAGGAGATCCTCGGCCGGATCTGGAAGTGGATCCTGCTCGGCGTCGGCATCGGCGCGGCGATCCACGGCTGGGTCCCGGCGGAGTTCTTCGCCACCTGGGCCGGCCCCGACAACCCCCTCGCGGTCCCGATCGTGACCGTCCTGGCGATCCCGTTGTACGTCAACGGCGCCGGTGTCGTCCCGATCGCCGAGGCCCTGTGGGCCAAGGGCATGAGTCTGGGCACCGTGATGGCGTTCATGATGAGCGCGATCTCGCTGTCCATCCCCGAGGCCATCATGCTGCGGCGCGTCCTCAAGCCCCCGCTGCTCATCCTGTTCTTCGCGGTCGTCGCCGTCGGCATCATGATCATCGGGTTCGGCTTCAACCTGCTGTTCAGCTGAGCTCAGTGCTCTGCAGAGCCGACAGCCCCTGCTCGATCGGCTGATCGCGGCATGAGCGGATGTGTTTGACCGAGGCAGGGAGGGTTGCTCCCAGGCCACCGGCGCAAGGCGCAGTCCGAGTGGCCGACCGGGTGGAGCGCCACTCGGACCGCGCTGTCAGTGTTGCTGGAACCCTGCTCGGGTGTAGAGCGCGGAGGAATAGTCAAGACCTGTGGATGGGCGTGTCACGCGACGTGTTGATCGCCTCCTGATTCGTGGGTCGGTTCGTCGGGTCGTTCGACGAGGATGCCTTTGTCGAAGGTCGCGCCGGCACGGACCAGAGCGACGAGATGGGGCGCGTTGACTGCTCGCCACCTGGCTTGTGCGGACTGGATGAGCTTGAATGCCATCGCGATCCCCGCGGCCCGGGAGCCGGGCCCCTTGGTGACGCGCTGACGTAGCCGTACGGTAGCGAAGGTGGACTCGATCGGGTTCGTCGTGCGCAGGTGGACCCAGTGCTCGGCCGGGTAGTCGTAGAAGGCCAGAAGCACGTCAAGGTCGTCGCTGATCTTGGCGGTGGCCTTGGGCCACTTGACCCCGTAGTCGGCGACGAACACTTTGGCAGCCTTCTGGGCGTGCTCTTTGTCCTGGGCGTTCCAGATCTCGGCCAGGGCGGTCTTCGCGCCGCGCTGGACCGACTTCGGCAACGCATTGAGGACGTTGGCGATCTTGTGGAACCAGCAGCGTTGCTCCACGGTCTCAGGGAAGACCTCCCGCAGGGCGGCCCAGAACCCGAGCGCGCCGTCGCCGACCGCGAGCACCGGCGCCCGCATGCCACGCCGCTTGGCCGAGCGGAGCAGGTCCAGCCAGGACTCGGTGGACTCCCGGTGCCCGTCGTCGAGGGCGATCAGCTCCTTGGTGCCGTCCGCGCGGACGCCGATCATGACCAGCAGGCACACCTTATCCTGCTCGAGGCGAACCTTGAGGTGGATCCCGTCGACCCACACGTACACGTAGTCGGTGCCGGCCAGGGAGCGGGTGTTGAACGCGGCCGCCTCGTCCTGCCAGTCCTTGGTCAACCGCGTGATCGTCGCCGGCGAGAGGCCCTGCGCCGAGCCCAGGAACTGGGTCAGCGCCGGACCGAAGTCCAAGGAGGACAAACCGTGCAGGTACAGCAGCGGCAACACCTCCGCAACCTTCGGCGACTTCCTCGCCCACGCCGGCAGGATCGCCGAAGCGAACCGCCTACGTTCTCCGGTGGCCTCATCGATGCGCTTGTCGTTGACCCGCGGGGCTCGCACCGGCACCCGGCCCGCCGCGGTCAGGACCTCGCGTTCGTTGTGGTGACCGTTGCGCACCACCAAGCGCCGACCGGCATCGTCAAGCTGGTCGGCAGCGGAGTCGATGTAGGCGGCGACCTCGGCCCGCAGCGCAACCGCGAGCATCTGACGGGCCGCGTCGCGGACCAGCCCGTCCAACAGCGACGCACCGCCTGGCTCGTTGGACTCCTCAGCGTTGTGAACTACTTTGAGCATGGGCGTACCTTCCCGAGCCGGCGCGCCAACGCCGACCCTGATCAGAACTTGCATGGGCTTCGATCTTGCTCGGGAGGTACGCCCGTTTCACGTCACCTCGCCGAGAGCCATCCACAGGTTCTGATCATTGCTCTAGAGCGCGAGAGCCGCTGGGGAAGTGCCCTCGCCGACGCGCAGCGAGAGGGTGGCATCCCCAGCCCGCGCGCCGGCGTGCACCGCGGTGTCGAGCAGGGCTCGGCCGACGCCCATGCCTCGCACGTCGGGATGGACGAAAAGGTCGATGATGAAGGGCCCGTCCAGCCGGGGGTCCCAGATCGACTTACCCACCACCAGGATCGCACCGACGGGTCGGTTCTCGAAGGTGGCGACCCGGGTGAGGTCGTGGCGCAGTACGCCGAACTCGCCGGCGAAGGTGTCGTCCATCTCTTGCTGGGCGTCGCTCAGGCTGGTGGCCGCGACACCGGGCGGGTATGCCGCGAGATAGGCGGTGGCGAGGGCGTCGCGATCAGACGTCTGGATGCCTCGGAGCTCGACGGCGTCGATGCCGCCGGGAGTGGTTGAGCGAGCGGTGAGTGAGAGGGTCATCAGGTCAGAGGGCATGATTGTTCCGTTCGTGTCGATGGGCGTTGGTGATCTGTCATCAGGAACGGAACATGGGCCCATCGTAGGCAACGGTGACGAGCTTCACGGAGAACTCATCGGTCGAAGACCTGGGTGTCGCATGGAGCATGTTGCCCGCCGAACCTTGGGAGAACACTTGCAGCGGCAGATGCGGATGCTTCGGACGAGGCGGCTGGCTAGGCTCCGCTTGGGGTTGGGTTTGCTGCACGACTAGGTGACAGTGGTTGTCACGCAGCCTCATCGGCTGTCGTGGTCATGATGGTCTCGTATTCGATGGGGGTCAATCGGCCCAGCCCGTCTTGGCGGCGGCGGTGGTAGGTGCGTTCGGTCCAGGTCACGATCGCGATCCGGAGCTGGTCGCGGGTGGCCCAGGCGTGCCGGTTCAGGACGTTCTTTTGGAGACGGTCTGTGATCTGCGTTGGCTTGGTCAGTGTCGTGCGCAGAGCGAGTGCGGGCCCAAGCATGGATAGACTCCGCGCTATGTATGTCGGCGCGCCACTGGCGTCCTCGATCGACCCCAGCGCGGCGGTCGTTGGGACGGCAGCACTCGCTCGCCGGCTCACCGTGTACGCAGGCGCAGGTCTATCTGCCGCCGCGCCTACCTCGCTTCCCGGTGCCGCCACGCTCGCCCATCTGATCGCAGGCGATCTGTCGAATGTGGTGGATCTGACCGGGGTCGATGAGTGGGATCTCGTCGCAGTCGCCGACAAGATCGCGTCGGCGCCTACGGGAACTCGTCTGCTTCACGAGTCAATTGCGCGGGTGGCAGGCTTCGACACAGCTGATCCGAATTATGCACATGAGGTCCTGGGACTCCTCATCTGTGAGGGTGCGGTCACCGTTCTCGAGGCGAACTACGACAATTGCATTGAGCGAGGCGCCGTTCCGGAACTCTTGCCGGTCGCTGTGGACGACCGCGACCGGATCACCATGGCTAATGGTGCGCTCCTTAAGGTCCATGGCTGCATTACGCGGCCCGACAGCATGCTGGCGACGACCGCGGAGCTTGCCAATCCGCCCCTATACGCGGGCGCGGAACTCGCGGCACGCTTGTCGGCGGGGGATGTCGCATTCATCGGGTTGGGCAGCCCGGCGGACTACGTTCGCGCAAGCGTCGCGAATTTTGTCGGCCGAGTGTCGCCCGCCTCACTGGTGCTGGTCGACCCTGCGATCGACCGCTGGGAGCAGAGCGGGTGGAGTGATGTTGTTCCCGCGCTTGCGCCCGCAAACCGCGTGGCGATGCCCGCGGACGAGTTTTGCGATCATGTCCTCCGCTTCTACGTTCGCGACCTGATCCGTCGCCTGCGCGCGGCAATCGAGAACCTTGACGACGATCATCCCCAGAGGCGGGGAACCGAGCTGCTGGTGGCCTCCCTTGAGCAGAAGACCGCGGTGCGCGCGGCCCGATGGCTGCGCGCGCTTGCCTGGAAGTTCACTGTCGGCCAATCCGTCATCAGCTCCAGCCGCGTGCTGCAAGGCATGCTCGCGCTATCCCTGCTGTCCTCGGATCACCCGAATTGGCGTCTGTCTGGCGGTGGCATCGCACTAGCCCCGACCTCGACCGACGTCGCGATCCTCCTGCTCGTTGCAGATCACGCGCCCGGTGGCGGACAGATGGCAACCGAGGCGGAGCGCCGCGTCGGAAATGCGCGCGCCGAGGGCCTTCTAACGCCCGGTTGTCAGGTGATCGTCCTCTGCCATGGGCACCATGGTCGGCTCGGCCCCGGCGAACTGGATCTCGAACGTGGGGCAACGCTTGCGGACCTCCCGGTGCTATCTCACTCGACCGACGATCATTTGGTTGGTGGTGCCGGGAGTGACCATCTCATCGACTCGATCGTGGGAGGCACCTTCAGCCTCGTCGCCGGCGATCGCATCATCGATATCGAGTAGGGGGGATCTAGTGTTCAACACTGAAGGCGACGACCTGGGGGATCTTGGGCTGCTCGACCTGTCACTCCTTGCTCTTGCGGCGGCTGGGTTCACTGCGAAGATCGACGACGTGAGCTCGGTTCCAGTGGTGCACGCAGAGTCTGAACTCATGGTCGTCCTAGTCGGCTCCGCGACTACGGTCGATGGACTGCTCGCGCTAGAGCCGATCTTGAGCTCAGCCATGATTGGTTTGCTCGGCGATCACAAGATCCCAGATCGACGACGGGACGGTTACGTCCTCCTGCTCACTAGCCAACGGGCGGAGGCACGACAGGGTGAGTCCTTGTTCGGAGTTACCTACAACTTGCGACACGTGCGGCGCATCGTGCGCGTCGGAATCGACGCCACTGCCGCCGGGGTCGCGCGAGCCTTGCGTCCAGTTCTTCCGCTGGCCGCAGTCACGGCGGGGACGGAGACACTCGATCCGATCGACGAGATGTCTAGTCGTCTCATTCAAGACGGGCTGGATGCGGAGGCTGTGCAAGCTGTCATTCGTCGCTTCAGAAGCGCCCCGTCCACTGAGCTTCGGCCTGAACTAGAGACAGACGTCGTGGAGTAGGTATCATGCTTTCATCACGCTTTATCTCCGTCACTCTCGAGAATTTCCGCGGCGTTCGCGGACGGCAAACGTTCGACTTGGACGCCCCCGTTGTCCTTTTTTGGGGCCCAAACGGAACCGGCAAGACCACCGTGTTCGACGGTCTACTCTGGTTGCTCCAGGGTTCGCTGCCACGCTTGAAGGCTCACGCATTACGCCGAAACGACGAATACATCGTTAGCGCCTACGGGGCGTCGCGACCAGCTCGTGTTCAAGCCAGAGTCCGAGCGGGTTCTTTGGTGTTCGACGTCGAGAGAACTGGAACAAGTGCATATAGCACACTCTCGTTACGCGATCCTGTCGGAAACGAGTTGACAAACGCGGACGCCGACAGGGAACTCAGGGCACGCCTTTCGCATGGCACGTTGCCTCTTGAGGAGATCCTTGCCACGAGCGGGCTTCTTCAGCAGGACGACCTGCGTCAAATGCTCAGGGATAAACCGGATGCGCGGTTCCGCCAACTTCTCCGGCTACTTGGGCTCGAGTCGCTGGAGCAGTTCGAACGCTTTGTTGAGTCGGACCTCAAGTCGGCGCGCGCAACCGTTAGCTCCGCCAAGCTCCGACTCGATCAATGTCGTTCTCGCGCGACGGAGACCAGAGACCGCATTGAGACGGTTGAGACCCTCTCAGCGATCTCGCTGCAGGAACCTTCCGAGATCCAGTCGCTCCGCATTAGTCTCGACTCGGAGTCGGGGACACTTCGGCCTCGAAGCGACGTCAAGTCGCTTCGTGACATCGAGGATCTTGTCGCCGACGTCGAGATCGCGCGGTCGGCGTCGAGCGGCGCGCTTGAGGCAATCCGTGGCATGCCAGCGGCGCGGACGGAGCTCGAAGGCAACGTTGATGTACTTAGTGCCGAGTGCGATGCCGCAGAGGAAAGGTACCGGGAGTCGCAGCGTTTGCTTGATGCCGCCAAGGAGGCACGGGATCGGGCTTCCGCGAAGCACGACGAGGTGGTTGCCCTTATCGCGCAAGCGATTCCACTGCTGGAGGCGCACTCCGAGAGCGGTATCGCGGATTGCCCGGTGTGCGAGACGCGAATAGACGTCAAGTCGACGATCGAGCGACTCGTCAGACGTGGCGAGTCCAGCACCGAACTAGCGGACGCGGATACGGCCGTGGAGGAAGCCCGGGAAGCCTGGATTGTTGCGCGTCGTGAGCTCAATGCTGCCCGTCTGGCGCGCGAGGACTTCCTGGAGCGTCTACAAGCGGACCAGCTACTAGCGGGCCGCATCGATGACTTGGGGCGAAGCCTCGCCGCTCTGCTCGGAGTCAAGTCGTTCGAAGTAGTGGGGCTTGCGGGAGAAGCACCGAACGAGTTGGTCGCGCGCGTCTTTCTTCCAGGAGAATCGAGGCAAGAGCTCGTCTCGATCCTTGCGAACCTGGAGCGCAGACTGGCTGAGCTGTCCCCCGTCGCATCATCAGCTCGGCACCGCATTGCGGTCCGCGAGGACTCACTCCACCGGCGCGGGCAAGTCCCGCAGTTGAGAGCGGCTCTTGAGGTCATCGAGTCGGAGGTCGAAGCTGCAGCCTCGGCGCACGATGCTGCGCGCCGCGAGCTAACGGCAACCGAGGGGCTCCGGGTCGCCGCAGCGGCCGCAGTTGCGTCCATTTTCGAGGGTCGGTTCGAAGCCATTGACCCGCTGATGAACGACATCTACAGCAGACTCGACCCGCATCCGACCTTTACGAAACTGGATTTCGCGATCGAACGCTACCGAGGGCGTGGCACCGCAATGGCCTCCGTCACCGATGAAGACAACGACGTGCAAGCAAATCCGTTGCTCGTGTTCTCAGCCGCGCAGGCAAACGTCGTAGTGCTCTCCGCGTTTCTTGCTCTCGGATGGGCCGCCGGGAGGAATGGTCTACCCTTCGTACTGATGGACGATCCCCTTCAGTCCCTCGATGATGTCAATGTGCTGGGGTTCTCTGACCTAGTCGGGCAGTTGCGAGCGCAGAAGCAGGTGATGCTGTCGACGCACGAGGAGAGGTTCGCGCGGCTGCTTGAGCGAAAGCTGACTATGTCGCCGACCGAAGGGGCGACCATTGTTCACCGATTCCTCGGGTGGAGTCGCGAGGGTCCGCAAGTCGAAACGCGACGAGTTGGGTTCAGTGAGCCTGCTGTCGTCGCCTCGTGAGGCGGCGACTCGTCGCCTGACGCCGGATAGCAGACTCCAGCATCGCGGAGGTGCGGACGCCCGCACATCGGCGGCTCTTCATACCTGCGGTGGGTCCAGGGTGAGTCCGCCGCCGACGAGGAGCATGCGTAGCCGGTAGTTCTCTCGGTTCCGGAACCCTCGGCCGATGCGGCGGTGGAGCTCGATGAGCCCGTTGATGGCCTCGGTGCCGCCGTTGCTGGCGCGGTCGGTGTCGAAGTAGGCCAGGAACGCGTCCTTCCACTGTCTCAGGGTTCGGCCGAGGCGGGCGATCTCGGGGATGGGGCAGGACGGGAAGCCGTCGACGACCTGCTCGGCGAGCTGGCGGCCGGCTGCCGGGTCGGGGTGGGCGTAGGGCGTGTCGCGTAACTGGTCTCGTAGGCAGATGATGGTGCTGGCCAGGACGAGGCCGGCGCGGTAGTTGCGAGCGAGTTTGTCGTAGCGGGTGGCGATGGCGCGGAACTCCTTGATCCGGTTGAAGAAGCGTTCCACCACGTTCCTGCCCTTGTAGATGGTGGGATCGAAGGCAGGTGGGCGACCGCCGCGGCTGCCCTTGGCCTTGCGACGGGCGATCTGGTCGGAGCGTTCGGGGATGGTCACCTTGATCCTTCGCCGCCGGAGCTCGGTTCGGGTCGAGGGATGGGAGTAGGCCTTGTCCGCGACCACCCGGACAACCCGGTGAGGGGCAAGATCGATCACATCCAACAGGCGGGGGTTCTCACCGGCCTGACCCGGGGTGACCACCAGCGAGCACAGGTGACCGGAGGCGTCGACCAGGGCGTGGGACTTCGTCGTCCACCCGCCACGGGAGTGCCCCAAGGCGTGATCAGCTGGTTCGGCCCGAGGATTCTTGTAGTTCGGTGGATCCCCCTTTTCGGGCGCCGGCAGCGTGCTTGTGGGCCCGCACGATCGTGCCGTCCACCACCGCGACCAGACCTTCTGCCTCCGGTGAACCGGCGATGGCGGTGAGGATCTTGTCCCAGGTACCGTCCTGGGCCCACGCGTTGAAGCGGCGCCACAAGCTCGACCACGATCCGAACTCGGCCGGCACGTCCCGCCACGGCGACCCCGTCCGCAACCGCCAACAGATGCCCTCCACCGTCCGCCGGTGGTCATTCCACGGACGGCCGCCCTTCGCGCCCCCACGCGGCATCAACGGCTCAATCCGCGCCCACATCTCGTCACTGAACTGAGGACTCCTGGTCACAAAGACAACCCTGACCCCCACCACCCAAATCAGTTACGCGACACGCCCTAGGCGGCGCGAACCCGTTGGGCGCACTGCCAGGCGATGTGGACGGCGTCGTGGCGTTCATCGGCGGCGATCGCCGCCGCGAGGCGTGCGTGTTGTTTGTCGGTGAGCCGCTCGGCCCCGCAGCGCAGGATGTTGCGGATCCCGTAGAGCGGGTCGCCGGAGCGGCCGCGGTGGCCGTGGATCTCCTGCTGCACCCGGCGACGGACCTCGTCGACCGCCCGGCCGGCCAGGGCGACCACGTGGAAGGCGTCGAGCACAGCGGTGGCGTCGGCGAGTTTGTCGTCGATGGCGTTCTTGTAGCCATGGAACGGATCCAACGTGGCGACTTCCACCCGTTGCTTGAACGTCTTGCCGCGTTGGTCGAGCCACGTCTTGTACACCGTCCCGGAGCGGCCCGGCACCAGGTCGAGCAGCCGGGCTCGGACGCGTCCGTCCTTGTCACGAGTCAAATCGACCATGCCGGTCAACTCCTTCGGGCCGCGCTTGCGGGGGCTCACGTGGTGCCAGTTGGGTCGGGCTGTGGCGCCCTGCCACGGTTACCCGTGGTGGGTTTCCACAGCCCGCCCGCCGAACCCGGCGTGCGACTTTCACCGCACCGGGCTCTCCACGTGAGGGGGTTGGTCAGCTTGCGACGGTCGATGGGGTCCACGGGGTCGGGATCTGGTAGCCGCGGTAGCGGTACCGGACGATGGGGACGCTGGCTGCGCCCTTGAACCTGACCCCGTCGTGGGCGAGCCGCCAACTGCCCGGCAGACAGTACCTGCGCCGGAGCTCTGGCCATCCGATACGACGGTGCTTCTTCCGTAGCCACGACGTGATCCGTTCCCACGTGTAGGAATCGACCGCGTTGAAGGCTCGTTTGGCCACCGCGTGCCGGAAGTAGTTCGCCCACCCACGCAACACTCGACCCAGGTAGGCCATCAGGTAGCCCGGGTCGCGGTGCAGGGTTGCTCTGTACGTCATGGCCTTCACCCGTGCCTTGATCGAGGCGATCGCCTTCGTCGACGGCTTGGTGTACACAAACGACTTGTGGCTCCCGCGTTTCCGCATCCGTCGGATGTGGAAGCCGAGGAAGTCGAACCCGTCGTCGATGTGGACCACTCGGGTCTTGTCCGGCGACAGTCGCAGCCCCATCGGGACCAACACGACTGCCACCTCCTCGCGCAACTGATCGGCATCAGATCGTTCGCCTTTGACCACGATCACGAAGTCGTCGGCGTACCGGATGAGCCGGTAGGTCGCCTCGCCGTGATAGCGGCGCCGGTTCCGCTGGTTCGCCGTTCCCATCTCCTGGGTCCAGCGACGTGCGAACTCGTCGTCCAACACGGACAAAGCGATGTTGGCCAGCAACGGGGACAAGATTCCGCCCTGCGGGGTGCCGGTCACCGTTCCCTCGGTGGTACCCACCGTGGTGAGCACCCCCGCCTTCAGGAACGCCTTCACCAACGCCAGCACACGCTTGTCCGAAACCCTCGCTCGCAGGCGGTCCATCAACGCGGTGTGGTCGATCATGTCGAAACACGCCTCAATGTCGGCCTCCAACACCCACTCATACCGTTTGCTGGTGAAGTGGTGGATCTCGGCGATCGCGTCAGCAGCGCGCCGGTTCGGGCGGAACCCGTACGAGCACGGTTGGAAGTCCGCCTCGAAAATAGGTTCCAGTACCAGCTTCAAGGCGGCCTGCACCACCCGGTCGGTGACGGTGGGGATGCCCAACTTGCGCAGCTTGCCGCTGGCCTTCGGGATCATCACCTGCCGCACCGGCACCGGCTGGAAGGTCCGGGACTTCAACTCGTCCCGTACCTGCCGCAGGAACGCCTCGACCCCCATCCCGGAGGTAACGTGGGCCACCGTGGCCCGGTCCACCCCCGGTGTCCGTGCCCCCTTGTTCCCAGCGACGCGTTCCCACGCCATCGTCAGAAACGCCGGGTCACAGACCAGGTTGTACAGATCATCAAACCGGCGGCCGCGATCCGCGGCCGCCCAACCATGCAGTTTGGTCTGCATCCTCCGTACCGCCAGAAAGGCGCGAGCATCGCTCGGCCACCCAGTGGCACCGGTATTCACCGGTGCGTCTTCGGACATCACAGTTCCTTCCTGCTTCCTCTCGCTGCCGCCCTTTCCCATGCGGTCGGCTTTCCCGACCTCGGAGTACTACGACGGCTCCGCCCCCACCCACACCCTTCGGCCGGCAACGCGCCTATCCCCACCAAGGTGGTGGGGAACGGAGTGCGGAGGGTTCCCACGTTCACTGCTGTTCGGTTGACGGGCGAGGCGCCCGGCTTTGCCCCTGCGGCATCGTCGTGGCTACGCCGTAGACCTTCACCACAACCTGCCGGACCCGACACATTCACCGTTCCGACAGTTCCCCACCCCGACGGCCGTCTGGCTGACGACCCCCACGGCGGTTACGCACCGCACTCCAGCCCGCATCCACCGGGTTCGAGCTGGTCGACGATCAAGAGGCTTTACGACACCGGTTCCTCTCGTACACCTTCCCGTCTTGCTCACCAGACCCGGCCCATCCGGTAGTGCTGGACCGTCCTGACTTTGTCGCGGCTGCTCCCACCCAACCCCGGCGTTCCCCGAAGTCAGGCTGCCGCCAGCTTCACCCCACTGCTACGACAGCGGGGCGATGCAGGTCTCTCACCTCCATCCGAAACAACAGCGCCTCGTGGCGCACCAGGTGCTCATCCACCCCGAGGGTGGTAACCCCAGTGAAGCGGGACTCGTCGGCGGCGGCGCGGGCGAGGATCGGCTCGATGCTCCTCCACACGGTCCGCCACGTCGTGGCCAACTGCCGAGCCAGTCCGGCGATGCTGGCATGCTCGCGTCGGACCTGTTCGGTCGCCCAGCGGCACGCCCGGGTGGTCAGCATCGCCCGCGGGTTGGCGATCCCGGTGTCCTGCTCGGTGAACACCCCTACCGGACAGGACGGCTCGGGACACGTCCACGTGCGTTTGCGCCAACGCACGCGTGTCGGGGCGCCGAAGCAGGGGATGTCGACCAAGGTGACCGTCCGTCGGCCATGGCTGCGGGCCACCACCCCGCAGGTCGGGCAGCCCATCACCGCTGGTGGGGACTCGACCTCGACCACCAGCCCGGCAGGTCGTCGGTCCACATCGATGACGTGCACGCCGGGCAGGCCGACGAGACGGTCACAGTTGTCGCAGTAGGCGTCGTCATGGGGGCAGCGCGCAGCACACGCCGTAGGCTCAGACACAGTCGGGGTCCTCGGTGGATAAGAAGCTTGGTAACTCCTGATCCTGAGGGCCCCGACCCCTACCTCAGCAAACCAGCCTCACTCGGCGTGTCGGCCCCCCACCCACCGCAGGTATGAAGAGCCACATCGGCATGTCCGCGAGGTCACGCACCTCGCGAGGTCGACGTCCCCACATGGGCAGTTGAGTGAGATCACGACCATGAGGTGAGGGCTGTGGGTCATCGGGCTTCCGGGGGGCGTCCTCGGGACCGCCCGCCAGCGGGTTGGTCATCAGAGGCCCTCCTCACGGATTGTCAGACCAGCGGTGGAGTCTCTCGTCGGTAGGGTGGACTTCGGGAGGGTGATGTGACGATGGAGTTGGCTGGCGATTCCGCTGAGCTGCGGAAGGCGCGCGGCGCGTGCTTCACCCCCTCCGAGGTCACCCGCTTCCTGTGTGAGTGGGCGATCACGTCCCCCGAGCCGTCCCGCGGGCGGGAGTAGGCTCCTCGGACGCGTAAGCCTGCTCCAGCAACCGGGCGGCCTTGAGCACCTCGACCGCCTCCGCGTCCCGGCCGACCACGACCCGGCCCCATGAGCCGTCCGGCCTCGACTCCCGGCCGGCCAGGTGTCGACAGCGGGCCTTGACTAACGCGGCAGCGAGTACTGACCGGCCCCGGGGATGCTCCCTTCGCCTGCCTGCTCGACAGGGCAGGATGAACGCAGATTACGGAGGAGTGGCATGGTGAAGGCGAACGAGACCAACCTCGAGGGCATCCTCGAGGGCAAGCGGCAGTACCAGGTGCCGCTGTATCAGCGCGTGTACTCGTGGGGGCCCAAGCAGATCGACCAGTTGTGGGATGACCTGATGGAGATTGCCGAGGCGCGTCGGGCCGGGGGTACCCCCACCCACTTCATCGGGTCGCTGGTACTGGCGGCGAGTCCTGACAACGGCGTGGTCGGCGTCCACAAGTTCCTGGTCGTCGACGGTCAGCAGCGGCTCACCACCTTGTCGATCCTGTTGGCCGCGATCCGCGACCACCTGGCCGAGTCCGACGGCCAGGAACACCGCGACCGGATCGATGCCCAGTACCTCGTGAACACGTACGACGCGGGCAAGCCTCCCAAGCTGGTGCCGACGCAGGCCGACCGATCGGCGTACCTGGCGATCGTGCGTGCGAGCGCGGAGGCAGGTGGCGAGGACGCCGTGGGTGCGGCGTACCGGCGCTTCCGTGTGAAGCTGGCCGAGGTCGACGACCCCGAGGATCCCCACGACATCGCGGCTATCGAGAACGCCGTGCTCCGTGGACTCGCGCTGGTGGCGGTGACGGCGGAGGCGGGCGACAACGCGCACAGGATCTTCGAGTCGCTCAACAACACCGGATTGCGCCTCACCCAATCGGACCTGCTGAAGAACCACCTGTTCATGCGGCTGGGTGATCGTGCGGAGGAGGTGTACGAGGCGCTGTGGCGTCCGCTGGAGGACAAGCTCGGTTCGGAGAACCTGGAGCTGTTGTTCTGGCTCGACCTGGTGCAGAGCGACGAGAAGGCCAAGCAGTCCGACACGTACCTAGGGCAGCAACGCCGCTTCGACACGCTGACCACAGCGGCCGACGTCGAGGCCGAGATCCAACGGATCGCCAAGCTAGGCGAAGTGCTGGCCACCATCCTCAAGCCGCAACGCGAGCAGAACGTCACCCTGCGGAAGCGGCTTGAACGCATCCGGGCCTGGGGGTCCACGACCGCGTACCCAATCGTGATGCAGGTGTTGGCGCAGCGAACGGCTGGACGCGTTTCGGACGACAAGGCCATCGCTGCCCTCGCGTGCTTGGAGTCATACTTCGTTCGCAGGATTGTGATCGGCCGGGCGACTGCCGGGTTGAACCGGACGCTCTTGCAGGCGGTCGGTGCCATCGCTGAGGCGTCCGACGTGGAGGTGGCGTTGCGGGATTACCTGTCGGAGGGGCGCAAGCACTTCGCGACGGACGCCCAGGTGCGAGAGTCCGTGACAGCCGTTCCGTTCTACTGGCAGGGGCGGGCGTCCCAGAAGAAGCTCATCCTGCTGTGGCTCGAGGAGTCCCTGCGTCCGAAGGAGCCGGTCGATGCCAGGCAGCTCACGATCGAGCACGTGTTGCCGCAAACCCTGACGGACGCCGTGCGCACCGAGTTCGGCGCAACCTTGCCTGCGGAGGCGGAGGTGGCGTTCGAGCACGAGCGTCTCGTCCACACGCTGGGGAATCTCACGCTGACCGGGTACAACAGCGAGCTGAGCAACCGGCCGTTCTCTCAGAAACGCACGATGCTGGCCGAAAGCGGCGTGCGGATGAACCAGACGATCGCGGAGCACCCGACGTGGGGTGCCAGCGAGATCACCGACCGCGGGCAGGCACTGGCGGAGCGCATCATCGACCTGTGGCCCGGCCCCAACGAGAAACTCGTGGGGGTCCGTGACCGGGAATCGGAACTGCGTGTGGACGTCGCCACTGTGCTGGCCGGGCTCCCCTCCGGCCGGTGGACCACCTATGGCGAAGTAGCGGTCGTGGTCGGCAGTCACCCCGTCCCGGTGGGGCAGGCGATCGCGAACCACCCGATGCCGAACCCGTGGCGTGTGCTGAACGCTGGCGGGACCCTGTCTGCCCAATTCCGCTGGACCGACCAGCACCGCACAGATGACCCTCGTGACCTGCTCCGTGCGGAGGGGGTCCACGTCGACGTGGCGGGTCGTGCCGACCCGGAGCAGTTCATGGACGCCGTCGAACTGGCGGCCGGAATGGGGCTGGACATCGATGCGTCCACTCTGAGGCGGCGCCGCCGTCGGCAGGCACGGAAGACAACCACAGATCCTGGGGCCCTGGGCGTCCAGCAGGCCGCGTTTTGGACGTCGGTGCAGCAGTGGGGCCGCCAACATGCCACGCACGCTTCCTTCCACCGATCGCCAGGACGCCGACACTGGTACCCCGTTCACCCCGCTGGGGTCACCCCAGGGGTGAACCTCATCGTCAACACCACGAAGCCAAGGGTCTACGTGGAGGCGTACATCGAAGGAGGCAAGGACCAGTTCCACGCGCTGCACAACCAAAGGCAGGAAATCGAGCGCGACCTCGGCTACGCCGTGGAGTGGCGGGAGCAACCGGAGAAGAAGGCCAGCCGCATCATTCGTGAGCGTCCCGGCGACTTCCGGGACCCGGGACAGGCTGACCTACTGGTGCAATGGCTCGTACGGACCGCCGATGACTTCGTTCGAGTGCTCCACGCACGCCACGCCTGATCGAGGTGTAATCGACACAATCGGGCACGTGTGGGGCACGAAATCCGCGGGAGTGGGCAAGCAATAACCCCCTGCCCTGGTGGGAGGGGGTTTTTCGTGGTGGGCCTAACTGGACTTGAAATTGACCATTGACCCAAACGGCCTTGATGGCCGACCCGTGACACTTCGGGCCAATCAGGCATCCACTAGGTGTTTCACTGCTCTTCGGCCTAGTATCAGGCAGGTGACGAAGAAGGCGCGCGGCGCCGAATCGAGCCGCGAAGATACACTGAAGATACACAGGATCGGGGAAGAAAGATCGAGCCCGAGCTCCGAGAAACGCCACCATGGGCCAGCCAAGGGCACGCGCTTTCGTTCGTTCGGATCGGTTCTGAAGACCGGCAATCGATTCGCCGTGCGCTACACCGGGCCCGATAGGAAACATCATACCGCCAGCATTACCTTCAGCAACGAAGTCCGCGCTCAGACATGGCTAGGCCAAGAACTGGGGCTGATCGAGCGAGGCGAGTGGACGCCGCCGGCCGTGCGCCGCAAGCTGGCCGAGGCCGAAGCGATCACCTTCGACGGGTTTGCCCGGGAATGGATCGACAAACGGCTGGTCCGCGGGCGCCCCCTGAAGGACCGCTCCAAGGAGCACTACCTCGACATCCACGAGCGCTGGTTCGCACCGTTCCACGACCTGCCCCTGACCTCGATCACCACCGCCGACGTGGAGCGCTGGTTCCACTCCCGTCCCGAGGCGCCGACCATGCGCACCCACGCCTACTCGCTGCTCAAGGCGATCTTCCGCATCGCCGTGGCAAGCAGGCCCCGCCCGGGATGCCGGGCGGGGCCTCGTCATCCTTCCGTCTCGCCGAGGCGGCCGGAGAGCAGCTCGTGGCGGGCGGCGGACGACTCGTTCACGCCCACGATCTCCACGGACTTGCCGAGCTTGGCGTACTTGGTGGCGCACGGCGTCCAGGGCGGCGACGGTAGAGGCGTCCCAGATGTGGCTGTCGGAGAAGTCGATGACGAGCCGATCCGGGTCGCCCAAGTAGTCGAACTGGTAGACCAGATCGTTGCTGGTGGCGAAGAACATCTCGCCGCGCACCTTGTACGTGCGCACCCCGGCCGTGGCGTCGGCGTCCGACAGCGGTTCGATGGACGCGAAGCGCGCGACCCGGCGCGCGAACACGATGATCACGGCGTTGACGCCGACGATGACTCCGTAGGCGAGGTTCCCGGTGGCGACCGTGACGCCCACGGTGAGCAGCATGACCAGGTTTCTCGCTCAGCGGCATGCGGCGCAGGGTCGCGGGGTGGATGCTGTGCCAGTCGATCGTGGCGACCGACACCATGATCATGACCGCGACCAGGACGGCCATCGGGATCATGCCCACCGCGTCGCCGGCCCCCACGACGAGCGCCAGCAGGAAGGCGCCGGCGAGGAACGTGGAGATTCGCGTGCGGGCGCCCGAGACCTTCAGGTTGATCATGCTCTGGCCGATCCTCGCGCAGCCGCCCATGCCGCCGAAGAAGCCGGACAGGATGTTGGCGACGCCTTGGCCCCTGCTCTCGCGGGTCTTGTTGGAGTGGGTGTCGGTGATGCCGTCCACGAGCTTGGCGGTCATGAGCGATTCGAGCAGGCCGACCAGGGCCATGCCGAGGGCGACGGGGCCGATGATCCGGAGGGTCTCGACCGTGAGAGGCGCCTGGGGGATGAACAGCTCAGGCAGCGAGCGGGGCAGTTCGTCCTGGTCGGCGACGTCGGGGAGGTCCCAGCCGGTGATCCAGACGCCGGCGGTGACGGCGATGATGGTGACGAGTGGGGCGGGGACGATGGTCGTCCCGCGGGGTAGGAAGACCAGGATCGCGCGAGGCCCAGGGCGACCAGCGGGTAGACGAGCATCGGGACGCCGACCAGGTGCGGGATCGCGCCAGGAAGATGAGGATGGCAAGGGCGTTCACGAAGCCGACCATCACCATGCGCGGGATGAACCGCATCAGTTTCGCCACCCCGAGGGCGGCTGCGATGATCTGGAGAATGCCGGCGAGGATGACGGTGGCGATGGTGACGGCCATGACGAAGCTCGACAAGAGCCCAACCTGCGCGCCACCACGAGCCACCCAGCACCTCGGTCTTGAGGCGGCGGGGGTTGCGGAGGGCGGCGCGGGTGGACGTCTCACGTTCGTCGGCTTCGGGGACGGCGAGCGGGGCGTCGGACATCCAGGGCGGGGCGGGCGTCGGCTCACCCATGGGGCTCCTTGCGGGGGTCGGCCGTCGGGCCGAGCGGGGACTGTGGGCGGCGACTGCCGGGGCCAAAGGACGAGGCCATCGGGGGGCGGCCCACGTGGCCCGTTTCGCGACCGGGTTGCCACGGGTCGCCCGCGAATCAGTGCTGGTGGCCCATGAAGTGCAGGATGTGGTGGACGCCGCCGTCGATCAGTTCGTAGCGCGACAGGCGTCCGTCGCGCGTGGCGCGCACCCAGTTCTTCTCGCGCAGCACCCGCAACGCCTGGGACGCCGCCGTCTGGGTGATGCCCGCCGCTTCGGAGAGTTCGTTGACCGGGCAGCCGGGGTGCAGGTGCATGTGGGTCAGCAGGCGCAGCCGGGTCGGATCTGCGAGCAGCTCAAACCGGTGGCCCCACTCGTCCAGGGTGCCCGGTGGGCCGACTGGCTTGCTCAACTTCGACATGGAGCCCTCGCTGGTCAGGTGCGCCGTGCTACGCTCCCAGCACGTCATATGTCTGATAAGACATATGTCCTCATGGGTAGATTGCGGCGATGGGAACTGCTTCCCATCCTACCCGGGCGACTCTTCAGGAGGTCAGGGCTATGGAGGTCATCTCGCGGCGTACGTTCGTCAAACTAGGTGCCAGCGCTGCCGCCCTGAGCTTCGGTGGGTTGGTGAGCGCCTGCACGTCCGACGGCACCCAGCAGGCTGCGACCGGCAGCGCCGCGGCCTCGCCCGGTGCGGGGGTGAAGCAGGTCGTCGTGACCATGACCGTCAATTCGGAACCGGAGGCGGGCTTCGACCCGCTGTTCTCGTGGGGCTGCGGTGAACACGTCCACGAGCCGCTGATTCAATCGACGCTGATCAACACCGACCTCGAGCTCGGGTTCGTCAACGACCTGGCGACGGGGTACGAGGTTTCGGCCGACGGCATGGCGTGGACGTTCACCCTCCGCGACGGCGTCCGGTTCACCGACGGCGAGAAGCTGACCGCGAAGGACGTCGCCTTCACGATCAACGGCATCATCAATTCGGAGGCGGCCCAGGCCGACCTGTCGTCGATCAGGGAGGCGGTGGCGTCCGACGACTCGACGGTGGTACTGCACATGACGCATCCCGACAACACGATCCTCTACACGCTCGCGGTTGTGGGCATCGTGCCCGCCCACGCGTACGACCAGGACTACGGCAGCAACCCCATCGGTTCGGGCCGCTACCGCCTCGAACAGTGGGACAGGGGCCAGCAGGTCATCCTGACCGCGAACCCCGACTACTACGGCCCCGCCCCCAAGGTCGGTCGCGTGGTGGTGCTGTTCATGTCCGAGGACGCCTCCCTGGCGGCCGCCGCGGCGGGCCAGGTCGATGTCGCCTACACGTCGGCGACGCTCGCCGGCCAGGTTCCGGCGGGGTTCTCCTTATTCAGCGCGAAGACCGTCGACTCGCGCGGCATCTCGCTGCCGTCCATCCCGGCCGGCGCGACCAAGGAGAGCTACCCGGCGGGCAACAACGTCACCAGCGATCTGGCGCTGCGCCAAGCGATGAACAGCGCGGTCGATCGCGATCGCATGATCGAGCACGTGCTCAACGGCCACGGCACGGCGGCGCATAGCGTGGGCGACGCGCTGCCGTGGGCGTCCGCAGACATGAAGGTCAGCAGCAACATTGAACGCGCCCGGCAGGTGCTGGCCGACGGCGGCTGGACGGTCGGGAGCGACGGGATCATGACGAAGGACGGCCTCCGGGCTGCGTTCGACCTGTACTACGCGTCCTCCGATTCGGTACGACAGGCGCTGGCCGCCGACTTCGCCGACCAGATGCGTCAGATCGGCATCGAGGTCAGTCCGAAGGGCGCGAGTTGGGACGACATCTACCCCAACCAGTACAGCTCGCCCGTGCTGTGGGGGTGGGGGTCGAACTCGCCGGTCGAGCTCTACCAACTGACCCATTCGAAGGGCTGGGGCAACTACGCCTGCTACGACAACGCTGAGATCGACGCTCACCTCGACCAGGCCCGCGCCGCACGCACCGTCGAGAACTCCTACGAGCCGTATCGCAAGGCCCAGTGGGACGAGGCGACGCAGACCGGCGTGGCGCCCCAGGGGGCGTCCACCTGGGTGTGGCTGGCGAACATCGACCACCTGTACTTCCAGCGCGACGGCATCACGATCGCCCAGCAGAAGCCGCACCCGCACGGGCACGGGTGGTCGCTGGTGAACAACGTCGACCAGTGGGACGTCTAGCCCGTCGAGGCTCTGACCGGGACGGGGGGTGAGCCGTGGAGCGGTGGATCGGCTTCGCTTTTCGCACCCTTGCCAAGTTGGCGCTGCTCATGGCCGCGGTGAGCGTAGTGGTGTTCGTACTGGTGAGCGCCTCACCGATCGATCCGGTGCAGGCCAACGTGGGGCAGGCCGCCTACGTCGGGATGAGCGGGGCCAAACGCGCACAGTTGGCGTCCTATTGGGGCGCGGACGCACCGCTGGCGGAGCGCTACCTCAACTGGGCCGCCGCGCTGCTGCGCGGTGATCTGGGGACGTCGCTACGCTTCAACGCTCCGGTCGGGCAGGTCATCGCGCAGCGCGCCATCAACTCACTGGCCCTCCTGGGGATCGCCTGGGTGGCCAGCGGAGTGATCGGGGCCGTTCTGGGAGTGGTCGCCGGTGTCCGGCGGGATGGCTGGGTTGATCGGCTGATCAAGGGGTACTGCTTCGTACTGGCCTCGACGCCGACCTTCTGGCTGGGGCTGCTGGTGCTGACGGTGTTCGCGGTGCAGCTGGGCTGGTTCCCGATGGGGTTCTCGGTTCCGATCGGGAAGTCCGCCGCCGACGTGACCCTGGCCGACTCCCTGCGCCATCTGGCGCTGCCCGCGTTGACGCTGTCGGTGATCGGGGTGTCGAACATCGCACTGCACACGCGCGAGAAGACGATCGACGTGCTCCAATCCGATTTCGTGAAATTCGCGCTGTCCCGCGGGCAGGGGATGCGCACGGTTCTGCGCCGCCATGGGCTGCGCAACATCGCGCTGCCGGCGTTGACGCTGCAGTTCGCGTCCCTGGCCGAGATCTTCGGCGGGTCGGTGCTGGTCGAGCAGGTCTTCTCGTATCCGGGGCTCGGCCAGGCAGCCATCACGGCGGGGCTGGGCAGCGACGTCGCCCTGTTGGCCGGAATCGCGCTGTTCTCGGCCGCGTTCGTCTTCACCGGGAACGTCGTCGCCAACACTCTCTACGCCGCGGTCGACCCCCGGATTCTGCGAGCGCAACGATCATGAGCGCTGCCGAATCACTGTCACCGCTGCTGCACGAGCCAGGACGCGTCCGGTTCGCCAACCGCCGGGCGACCGTCGTGACGTTGGTGGTGGCCGCGGCCGTGCTCGTCGCGGTGTTGCTGACGGGTAGCGCGTTCGAGGACGCGGCCACCCGGACCGACTTCCTGGCCAAGAACCTGCCTCCCGGCCCGGGGCGCCTGTTCGGCACCGACTGGATGGGCAGGGACATGTTCTGGCGCACCCTCGCCGGTCTGGCCACCAGCATCCGGGTCGGGCTCCTGGCGGCCACCGTGTCGGCGCTGATCGCCCTGACGCTCGGCACGGCGTCCGCGCTGGGCGGGCGGCGCGTGGACGCGGCCATCACCTGGCTGATCGACCTGGTGCTGGGGGTGCCGCACATCGTGCTGCTCATCTTGATCTCGTTCGCGCTGGGCAAGGGGTATTGGGGGGTGACTGTCGGCATCGCCGTGACCCACTGGCCGAGCCTGGCCCGCGTGGTGCGAGCCGAGGTGCTGCAGTGCCGGGAGGCCGGCTTCGTCGAGGTCGCGCAGAAGCTGGGCCGCAGCCGCGTGCAGATCGCGGTACAGCATGTGCTGCCCTATGTCCTGCCGCAGTTCCTGGTCGGCCTGGCGCTGCTCTTCCCGCACGCGATCCTGCACGAGGCGGCCGTCACCTTCCTCGGGTTCGGGTTGCCGCCCGAGCAGCCGGCGATCGGCATCATCTTGTCGGAGGCGATGAAGTACCTGTCGGCCGGACTGTGGTGGCTGGCGATCTTCCCGGGCGTGGCGCTGGTGCTGGTGGTGGTGTCGTTCGACCTGGTGGGCACGCGTCTGCGCCGCATCGTCGACCCCTCCAGTGCGCAGGACTGACGCCATGGACCGCACTCGCCACGCATTCGACGCCCACGACGCGGCCCAGGACCACCACGGGCACACGCACGCGTCGGCCAGCCGCCATGTCGCCGGACACCACCTGCTGCAGGTCGAAGACCTGTCGATCGGATTTCGCATGTACGACCCCGGGGCGTCGTTCTTCGCGGCGCGCCAGCAGATGTTCCCCACCATCGAGGGCCTGAACATCTCGGTGCACGCGGCCGAGGTGGTGGCGGTGGTGGGGGCGTCCGGTGCGGGAAAGACCCTGCTGGCGGACGCGATCATGGGCTTCTACGAGCCGAACGCACTCGTCCGGGGCCGGATCTGGGTCGACGGCGAACTGCAGGACGCCGCGGGCTTGCGCCGCCTACGGGGCAACGGGCTGTCGCTGGTGCCCCAGAGCATCGCGTACCTGGACCCCACGATGAAGGTCGGTCGGCAGGTGCAGGGTGCTGCCACTGACCGCGCGGACGCCCAGCGCCGGAGGCTCCTCCAGCGGGAGCTGTTCGCCCGCTACGGCCTGGACGCCGACGTGGCGCGGCTGTACCCGCACCAGTTGTCGGGCGGGATGGCGCGGCGCGTCCTGCTGTGTTGCGCGCTGATGGACGACCCGCGGGTCATCATCGCCGACGAGCCGACGCCCGGCCTCGACCTCGAACTGGCGGTGCAGGCGCTCGGCGACTTCCGCGACTTCGCCGACGCGGGCGGTGGGGTTCTGCTGATCACCCACGACATCGAGTTGGCCCTGCAGGTGGCCGACCGGGTGGCGGTCTTCCAGGACGGCGCTGTCGTCGAAGAGGTGCCGGTGAGCCGCTTCGCGCGCCCCGAGCTGCTGCGGCATCCGTTCTCGCGGGCGCTGTGGCATGCGCTGCCCGAGCACGACTTCGTCGTGGCCGAGGGGGCCTCTGAGCCCGGGGCGTCGCAGGAGGAGGGGCGCGATGCTCCAGGCACGTGATCTCGGGTTCCGGCACGCAGGAGCGAGCCGGCCGGTGTTCGAAGGGCTCAGCCTGAGCGTGTCGCCGGGGGAGCGGCTGGCGCTGCGCGCGCCGTCCGGGTTCGGGAAGACGACCCTGTGCCGGCTACTGGCGGGCTACGAGCGGCCCCGGGCCGGGCAGGTGCTGATCGACGGGGTGCCGCTGCCCGAGCGGGGTGTCTGCCCGGTGCAGCTGATCAACCAACATCCCGAGCGTGTGCTCGACCCGCGGTTGCGGATGGCGAGCAGTCTCGCCGAGGCCGGCGAGCCTGAGGGGCGGGTGCTCGACGCGTTGGGGATCCAGAAGAAGTGGCTGACCCGGCATCCGCATGAGTTGTCCGGGGGCGAGATGCAGCGCTTCTGCATCGCCCGGGCGTTGACGGCCAACCCGGCGTACCTCATCGCCGACGAGATCACCACGATGCTGGACGCCGTCACCCAGGCGCGCATCTGGGGGTTCCTGCTGGCTGAGGCCGAGCGCCGCAACCTCGGGCTGGTCTTCGTCTCGCACTCACCAGCGCTGACCCGGAGGTTGGCCACCCGCTCGCTGGACCTGACCGACGCTGTGCGCGGCACCCGGTGAGCTGGGTCAGTACCGACGCAGGTTCAGGCGGCGCTGCCCGGTCGTGACCGACCGGTCGTGCTCGTTGACGGACAGCACCAGGGCGCTGAGGACGTCGGTCGAGGACGCCAACGCACGCACCATGACCCACGGGATCCCGTGGCGCGCACCGGACGTCACCCCCGCCCGCGCCAAGCCGGACGCGTCCACCAGCTCCCGCACGGCATCCACGTAGGCCTCGTCGACGTGCTGGCCGAGGATCAGCACGTTGCCCATGTGGGAGGAGCCCTCCAGGTAGCCGATGCCGTCGATGGCCGCCCCGATGTCGCCGGGCACGATCCGCACGTTGTCGGCGCACACGAGGCCGCCGTCGGCATGGCGGACCTCCAGGCGCAACAGCATGCCGGTGTAGGTGAAGGGGGTCCCGTCGGGGTCCCAGCCGGGGGTGACGATCTCCTCCACGAACACCTGCGCGCCGGCCGCCATCGTGATCGTGGTCACCTGGCGGTAGTCGGCGTCCCGGTAGGCGATGAGCTGGTCGGGGACGTACTCCAGCCGAGCGCCCTCCCCCACCGTGAAGGCGGCTTCCTGCACGGCCGGGCCGCGGGGCGTCCGGTAGATGCGGGTGGCGCCCTGCGAGGACAGCAGCAGGCTGGCGCCGGGCAACACCTCGACGTCCATCCGGCAGGCCTCGCTGAAGTAGGCACCGCCCGGGTTCACGACGAAGTAGGCGACCTGCCCCGAGTCGTCCAGGTGGAGCGGCTTCATCAACCGCAGGACGCCGGCGCTCTCGGTCCGCACAGGCCGGGAACGGTCGCCGGACCGCCCCACGGACAGGTTCATCGTCCCCGCGTACGCTGCCCGCCCGGACGCGGCCGGGCTGAACCCCAGGGCCGAACTCATGCCAGGTCGTTCATCAGCACCGCGTGGTCGAACCAGGCCTCGACCTCGTCGAGCCCCTCGTCGGTCTTCAGGTTCGTGAAGACGAACGGGTTCTTCCCGCGCACCTTGAGGGTGTCCTCCCTCATGACCTCGAGGCTGGCCCCGACGTAGGGCGCCAGGTCGGTCTTGTTGATCACCAGCAGGTCCGACTTGATCATGCCGTGCCCGGCCTTGCGCGGGATCTTCTCCCCCTGCGCCACGTCGATGACGTAGATCGAGAAGTCCACCAGCTCGGGGCTGAACGTGGCCGACAGGTTGTCGCCGCCCGACTCGATGAACAGCACCTCGAGGTCGGGGTGGCGGCGCATCATCTCCTCGACGGCGGCGTCGTTCATCGAGGTGTCCTCGCGGACGGCGGTGTGCGGGCAGCCGCCGGTCTCGACGCCGATGATGCGGTCTTCGGGCAGCACGCTCGTGGCGGCGAGGATCTTGGCGTCCTCGATCGTGTAGATGTCGTTGGTGATCGCCGCCATCGACACCCTGTCGGACATGCGACGGGTGATGCGTTCGATCAGCTGGGTCTTGCCGGCACCGACGGGGCCGCCGATGCCGATGCGGATGGGTCCGTCCTGGGTCACGCTTTCTCTCCTAACTCATGAACATGCGCGCCCGCAGGCGCTCGTGCTGCATCTGGGCCACCTCGAGCCCGGGGGCGACCATGCCGAGGTCGCCCTCCTCCAGTGTCCACACCCGCCGGCAGGCGTTCTCGACCCAGGCGTGGGCCGCCGTGACGACCCGTTGCCCGTCGGACTGGCCGATCGGGATCCCCCGCACCGCGTTCTGCGTGAGGGTGTTCACCGTGGCGCTCAGGTGCCCGACGATGGCGTCCTCGCAGGGCACGTCGAAATGCTGCGCGATGCGGGCGAACTCGATCGCCGGGTGCGCCAACTCGGTCTCCGCGCGCGGGACGCCCAACGCGTCGGCGCCGATGGTGCGCAGCCGCTTGGCCATGGCCACGTCGGCCGCCCGCAGCTGGGCGGGCAGGGTGCTGGCGACCACCCGGTCGGCCAGGTCGGCCTCGGGCAACCCTTCGTAGAACAGACGCATGGCCAAGGCGTCCGTGTGGGTCAGCTGGTTGGCGGTGTAGACGCGCAGCCACGCCGAGAACGTGGCGGCGTCGCGGATCTCGCCGCGGGAGATGTACTGCTCGAAGCCGAACGAGTGGCTGAACCCGCCCGTGGGCAGGGCGGAGTCACTCAGCTGGAGCAGCAGGGCGAGGGGTCTCAATGGGTGTGCTCACTGTGCCGGAACGGGACGGGCATGACCCGATCCTGTCGCTCGAATGGCACCCCGACGTGCTCGAGGTAGGCCTCGACGGTGTGGTCGTACTGGACGACCATGACCTCGGCTCCGTACTCGGAGTCGGCGCCGAAGAACTGCGCCTGCAGGTGGCGGTTGCCCAGCGTGTGGGCCACGATCGCCATCTCCAGAATCGTGCGGGCCTTGATGACCAGCACGTCGGACGCCTCGACCTTCAGCACGATCGCATTGTGCCCGTCGTGGGAGAGGATGTCGCCATCGCGCAGGTCCGGCGCCCCGGTAGGCAGGCGGACGCCCACCTCGTTGTCGTGGTCGGTGCGCAGCCGCTGGATGCGCTTGACCAGCTGTGAACTGGGGACCGTGATGGTCTCGACATGGGTTCCCTCGGGCAGCGGCCGTTCGTGCACGTTCCCTTGGATCTGGGTGATGAGCATGGTTCCTTCGCGTGGTGTTCGGGGCCAGCCGAAGGGGAGGGCCGTGGTGGTGTCACCGGCCCTCCCCCGGGCTCCTCCATCAGAAGAGGAAGTAGCGCTGCGCCAGGGCCACCTTCTCGGCAGGCTCGGACGTCAGCACCTCCCCGTTGATCGAGACCTCGTACGTCTGCGCGTCGACCTTGATGTCGGGCGTCTCGCAGTTGAGCTTGAGGTCGGCCTTCGTGAGGTTCCGGATCCCGTGGACTGCGTAGGGCTTCTTGGTGAGGCCCAACTCCTCCGGGACGCCGGCGTCCAGCGACGCCTGCGAGACGAACACGAGGCTGCTCTCGCCGCGCGCACGCCCGTGGGCGCCGAACTGGTTGCGCATCGTCCGCGGCTGCGGCGTCGGGATGGACGCGTTGGCGTCACCCATGACCGCGTTGGCGATGATGCCGCCCTTGATGACCAGGTCGGGCTTGGCCCCGAAGAACTTCGGGTCCCAGAGCACCAGGTCGGCGAACTTGCCGACCTCCACCGAGCCGACCTCGTCGCCGATGCCGTGCGCGATGGCGGGGTTGATCGTGTACTTGGCGATGTAGCGCTTGATGCGGTTGTTGTCGTCGTGCTCGGAGTCACCCTCGAGCGGGCCGCGCTGGGCCTTCATCGAGTCGGCCACCTGCCAGGTGCGGGTGATGACCTCGCCGATGCGACCCATGGCCTGGGAGTCGGACGAGGTGATCGCGAAGACGCCCATGTCGTGCAGGACGTCCTCGGCCGCGATCGTCTCCTTGCGGATGCGGGAGTCGGCGAACGCGACGTCCTCCGGGATGGACGGCTTCAGGTGGTGGCACACCATCAGCATGTCCATGTGCTCCTCGGCCGTGTTGACCGTGAAGGGCAGCGTCGGGTTGGTCGATGCCGGGAGGATGTTGGGCAGGCCCGCGATCTTGATGATGTCGGGGGCGTGTCCGCCGCCGGCACCCTCGGTGTGGAACGTGTGGATCACGCGACCGTTGATCGAGGCGATCGTGTCGTCCACGAAGCCGCCCTCGTTCAGGGTGTCGGTGTGGATCGCCACCTGGATGTCGTATTCGTCCGCGACGCTCAGCGAGGTGTCGATGGACGAGTGGGTCGAGCCCCAGTCCTCGTGCACCTTCAGTCCACAGGCGCCGGCGGTGATCTGCTCGGCCAGCGCCTCGGGGGCGGACCCGTGGCCCTTGCCGAGGATGCCGATGTTCATCGGGAAGTCATCGGTGGCCTGCAGCATCCTCTTGACCCACCAGGGGCCGGGCGTGATCGTGGTCGCCTTGGTGCCCTCGGCCGGGCCCGTGCCACCACCGATCATCGTCGTCAGGCCGGACGCCAACGCGACGCCGATCTGGTCGGTCGAGATGTAATGGATGTGGGTGTCGATGCCACCCGCGGTGAGGATCTTGCCCTCACCGGCGATGACCTCGGTCGCCACGCCGATCGTGATGTCGACGCCCTCCTGGACGTCGGGGTTGCCGGCCTTGCCGATGGCGAAGATCCGGCCGTCCCGCAGGCCGACGTCGGCCTTGTAGATGCCCGAGTGGTCGATGATCAGCGCGTTGGTGATGACGGTGTCGGGGATGTTCTCCGACCGCGTGACCCGGGAGTTCTGACCCATGCCGTCGCGGATCACCTTGCCGCCACCAAACACGGCCTCGTCACCGTAGACGGCGAGGTCGCGCTCCACCTTCGCGAACAAGTCGGTGTCGCCGAGGCGGACGGCATCGCCGGTGGTGGGGCCGTAGAGTTCGACGTACTGGCGGCGCTCGATCTTCTGGCTCATGATGCGTTCTCCTTCTTGCTCGCGGCCGCGTCCAGTGGGCCCTCGTGGCGGTTGTTGAACCCGTAGACCGCGCGGTTGCCCGCGAAGGCCACGAGGTTCACCGCTCTGGCGTCACCCGGCTCGAACCGCGCGGCGGTGCCCGCGGGGATGTCGAGGCGGAAGCCGACCGTGGCGTCGCGGTCGAACTCCAACGCCGAGTTGACCTCGGCGAAGTGGAAGTGTGAACCGACCTGGACGGGGCGGTCGCCGGTGTTCTTGACGTCGACCGTGATGGCCTCGCGACCCTCGTTGATGACGACGGGCTCGTCGTTGAGGATGACCTCACCGGGGCGCGCACCGGCCTCGCCGGCGTCGACGCCCACCGCGGCACGGATGGGGTCGTGGACGGAGACGAGCTTGGTGCCGTCGGGGAACGTGGCCTCGACCTGGATCACGTCGATGAGTTCGGCGACGCCGTCCATCACGTCGGATGCGGTCAGGATGGTGGTGCCGAAGCTCATCAGGTCGGCCACGGCGCGCCCGTCACGGGCGCCCTCCATGATCTCGGACGTGATGAGTGCCACGGCCTCGGGGTGGTTCAGCTTCACGCCGCGCTCCTTCCGGCGGCGGGCAACGTCTGCTGCCACGACGATGAGCAGCTTCTCTTGTTCTCGCGGTGTGATCCGCACGTCTTCCTCCTAGATCGATGGAGCTGATTTTGTTGACGAGATGGAACGGGATGGGGAGTGGAAGTGCCAGGGGGCGCCCGTGACCCGGGCGCCCACCCGCGCCAGGGCGGTCAGGATCTCTCGCCTCCCCCCTGCCCATCCTGGATGACGATGACCATCAGGGCCGCGGCGACGACCGTCTGCGCGATGGTGAAGGCCGTGTTCCAGCCGATCTGGCCTGTCACGAAGTTGTGTGCGGCGGCGGCGATGCCGAGGAGCACCGCAGCGGCGCCGAGCAGGGCGAACACGGCACGGCTCCTCGCCCCCTGGCGTTCTCGTGGAACGGCGGCAGCATCGGCCCCAAGCTCTGCGGAGCCCGCTCTCCTCTTGCCGGTGAGCGCTCCGACGCCTGCCTGGATCAACCCGTTCTGCCACCCGACACACGCGAGGATCAGCGCCACGCCCACCCACTGCAGCCAGGACGGCCACTCGGCGAACAGGGGGCCAGCGATGATGACCGAGGTCACGGGCGAGAGCAGCAGGATGCCGGCGGACAGGGTCGGGTGCAGCCAGACCGAGCCGTACTGGACGAGGGTCCAGGCAGCAGCCTGGCCGAGGACGATCAGCAGGGCCAGGGCGACCCAGTTGCCGAAGTTGATCGGGTCGCCGGCCATGGTGGCCTCGCGCAGGGACGGGTTGGCGCCCAGCGTCGTCGGCAGCACCATCTCGCCGGTGGTCGGGTCCTGGGTGAGAACGCCGCGGGTGATGTTGAAGCCGTTGCCGCCGGTGAACATCCAGATGACCGGGGCAACCGCCTGGGCCAGCATCGTGTACATCATCGGCTGGATGTAGAGGTCCTTGCGCGGGGCACTGGTGGACGCCTTCCGCGAAAGGTACAGGTAGAGGGAGTAGCACAGGCCGGAGGTGAGACCGGCGGCGGTACCGATGACCGACGTCTTGATCCCGCCGATCATCGCCGGGCCGGCCGCACCCTCAGCCGGCTCGAAGACGCCGCCGGTAAAGAGGACACCGACGATCATGATCGGCAGGATGAAGACGAACGACTTGGGCAACTTCACCTTGTCGATGAGGGCCGTCAGCATCGGCACGATCACGACCTGCAGGTTGAGCAGAATCGCTGCGACACCGGAACCGATCAGGAAGATCGAATAGTTCCAGGCGACGAAGTCGATTCCGAGGAAGATGCCCGAGATCGCAGCCAGGATGATGCCTTGGCGGTGCAGACCTCCCTTGCGCCGGATTTCGTGGAGCCCCAGGGGCAGGAGAATGAGAAAGCCGAGGATGACACGCAGGAAGGCTTGCGTGGCCGGGTCCATGTTGGAAGCCTTGACCCACAACGGGGTCCCCGAGAGGAAGAGGGTGCCGAGGAGCAGCCAGAGGACGGCCTTGCCGTGGGTCACCTCCTTGACCGGGACGCCTGTCCTCGCGCTGGCCAACTGGTTCATGAACGTCAATCCTTCCGGGAAGCAAGCGGCGGGCGGGGGGCGGTCGGTCGGTGCGGCCGCCCGGGCAACGCACGGCGGGGCCCCGGGGAACGCCTCCCCGGGAAACAACACCCTAGTAACACTGGTCGCGACGGGGGGGGGAACACAGAATGTCGTGGCAACAAGGGTTTCTACCGCAGAAGTTCACGCACGGACGCCAAGCCGCCCACAAGAAGGGCAAGTTCTCCGGTGTCCGGCCGCATCTTGGTCTCGCTCGACGGCGGCGGAAGCGCCACCATCTGGCCCGAACTCACCACCTCGAACATTGCTGCCGAGCAACTCGCCATCGCCGGCATGAAGGTGAAGGGCCTGCTCGAGGAGTCCCTGCGTCCGAAGGAGCCGGTCGATGCCAGGCAGCTCACGATCGAGCACGTGTTACCGCAAACCCTGACGGACGCCGTGCGCACCGAGTTCGGCGCAACCTTGCCGGCAGAGGCGGAGGTGGCGTTCGAGCACGAGCGCCTGGTCCACACGCTGGGGAATCTCACGCTCACCGGGTACAACAGCGAGCTGAGCAACCGGCCGTTCTCTCAGAAACGCACGATGCTCGCCAAGAGCGGCGTGCGGATGAACCAGACGATCGCGGAGCACCCGACGTGGGGTGCCAGCGAGATCACCGACCGCGGGCAGGCACTGGCGGAGCGCATCATCGACCTGTGGCCCGGCCCCAACGAGAAACTCGTGGGGGTCCGTGACGGGGAATCGGAACTGCGCCTAGGGCGTGTCTCGTTACCCTGCAGGGGCTTCTCGGGCAGGGTGAGGTCCCGTGAGTCGGATGCCGGTGTTGACCGATGAGGACTGGGCTCGGTTGGCGCCGTTGATGCCCCGAGCCGGTGCCAGGGGTGGCCGGCCGTGGGCGGATCACCGGCTGGTGGTGGAGGGCATCGTGTGGCGCTACCGCACGGGGAGCCCGTGGCGGGACCTGCCCGCCGAGTTCGGGGCGTGGCAGACCGTGTGGGCCCGGCACCGAGCGTGGAGCGAGGACGGCACCTGGGACAAGATCCACGCCATGCTGATGGCCCAGGCGGACGCGGCCGGGCGGATCGACTGGTCAGTGAACGTGGACTCCACGATCAACCGGGCGCACCAGCACGGCACCAACCTGCCCCGGGACACAGGGGGCGCCACCGAACTACAACAATCTGCGACTGGAACCGTCTGACCACGGCATCGGGCGTTCCCGGGGCGGGTTGACCAGCAAGATCCACCACCTCGTCGACGGCCGCGGTGCCCCGATGGTCGTGGTCGTGTCAGCCGGCCAGTCCGGTGACTCGCCGATGCTGCCGGTCCTGCTGGACCACCTGTCGGTGCCCCGGATCGGACCGGGCCGGCCCCGCACCACCCCGGACCGGTTGCGGGGCGACAAGGCCTACTCCGCCCGCGGGCACCGCTCGCTGCTGCGCTCGCGAGGGATCACCACCACCATCCCTGAACCGGCCGACCAGATCGCGAACCGGAAACGCCGCGGCAGCAGCGGAGGCAGACCTCCCGCCTTCGACCCGGTCGACTACAAGAACCGCAACCACGTCGAACGCTCGTTCAACCACGGCAAGCAATGGCGCGGGTTCGCCACCCGCTACGACAAACTCGGCATCGTCTACCGCGGGGCCGCGGTCCTGAACGCGATCATCAGATGGCTCCAACGGTTACGAGACACGCCCTAGACGTCGCCACGGTGCTGGCCGAGATCCCCTCCGGCCGGTGGACCACCCACGGCGAAGTAGCGGTCGTGGTCGGCAGTCACCCCGTCCCGGTGGGGCAGGCGATCGCGAACCACCCGATGCCGAACCCGTGGCGTGTGCTGAACGCTGGCGGGACCCTGTCTGCCCAATTCCGCTGGACCGACCAGCACCGGACGGACGACCCTCGTGACCTGCTCCGTGCGGAGGGGGTCCACGTCGACGTGGTGGGTCGTGCCGACCCGGAGCGGTTCATGGACGCCGTCGAACTGGCGGCCGGAATGGGGCTGGACATCGATGCGTCCACTCTGAGGAGGCGCCGCCGTCGGCAGGCAAGACAACCACAGATCCTGGGGGCCTGGGCGTCCAGCAGGCCGCGTTTTGGACGTCGGTGCAGCAGTGGGGCCGCCAACATGCCACGCACGCTTTCTTCCACCGATCGCCAGGATGCCGACACTGGGCCAACCGCATCATTCGTGAGCGTCCCGGCGACTTCCGGGACCCCGGACAGGCTGACCGACTGGTGCAGTGGCTCGTACGGACCGCCGATGACTTCGTTCGAGTCCTCCATGCACTCCGCGCCTGATCGACGGTGTAACCGACACGATTGGGCACATGTTGGGCACGAAATCCTCGGAAGTGGGCATGCAAAAACCCCCTGCCCTAGTGGGAGGGGGTTTTGCGTGGTGGGCCTAACTGGACTTGAACCAGTGACCTCTGCCTTATCAGGGCAGCGCTCTAACCGTCTGAGCTATAGGCCCGCTGTGCGGTGCACCGGGGAGACACTCTAGCGCCCGGGGTGCGGGGGGCTCAAATCGAGTCCGGCAACCCGATCGCCGCACGGAAAGCAGGCTGTCGCCGCAGGGAACGCAGGCTGTCGGCGTCAGGCGCGCAGCGACTGGCGGTGGCGCTGGGCCTTGGTGATGTAGCCCAGCGCCGCGATGACGTGCAGCACCACACCGACGACCAGGAGCACCTGGCCGATCGCGTCCGCCGCCGGCCACACGGTGGCGCCCATGACGACGAACAGCACGGCGACGAACAGGACGGCTGTGCGGGACTTGCCGACCCAGCTCACGCCCAGTTCACCGGCCCGGGCCGCCTTGGCCGCCGAAACAGCGACCACCATGTCGACGACCACGATGATGCCCAGCACCCACCAACCGATGACGCCCGACACCGACAGTGTCAACGCCAGGCCCCAGATGCCGAGGCGGTCGGTGAACGGGTCGAGCCACTCCCCCAGCTTCGAGCGCTGGTCGAGCAACCGGGCCAGCAGGCCGTCCACCCAGTCGGTCGAGGCCCAGATCGCCAGCAGCACCACGGGCAGCCACGATCCCTGGACTCCGTGCCACACGAACCAGCACACCGGCACGAGCAGCAACAGGCGCAGCAGCGTCACCGCGTTCGGGATCGTCCACGGGCGCAGCGGCTCGTCGGGCCCTGACTGGCGTCGGGGCGTCGCCACCGAGCGGGGGTGAACCGGCGGCTCGGACATCTCAGTCCTCGGCGAGCGTCAACTCCAGGCCGCCCAGGATGTTGGCGGACAGGTTGTACAGGAAGGCGAAGATCGTGCCCAGCGCGGTGAGGATCACGACGTTCGCCACCGCGAAGATCGTCGTGAAGCCCATCAGCTTGTTGGTGTTCACGAAGTCCTCGACCCGGGTCGGGGTCAGGTTCTGGTCGGAGCTCAGCAGCGTGGTCAGCACGCCGTTGATCGCCTCGATCATCCCGGACGCCCCGATCAGCGTCCACAGCACGTAGACGGCGACCCAGGTCATGATGCCGGCGGCGATCGAGAACAGGAACGACGTCTTCATCACCGACCACGGGTCCACCCGCGAGATGCGCAGGCGGGCCCGCCGCACGCGGATGCTCGGGCGCGGGCGCGTGTCGGACTTCGCCGTGCGCTTCTCGGCGACCGGCTCGAACTCATTGCCGGACGCCGTACGCAACGTCTCCTGTGGTTGGGTGTCAGTCACCGCTGTCCTCCTCGCCCGGAGCCGCATCCTCCGATTCCGGTGCCTCAACGGTAGCCGCTGCATCGCCATCCGTCGCGTCGACGGCCTCGGCCTCGGCGGCAACCTCGGCAGCAGCACCCTCCTCGGCCGTCTCCGGCGTCTCGGGGTAGAGCGCGATCACGGTGACGGTGTCGTCGCCCGACAGGGTGACGAACTTCACCCCCATGGTGTCGCGGCCCTTGGCCGGCACGCCCAACACGGACGACCGGATCACCTGGCCGGACTGCTTGATGGCGATCACCTCGTCGTCCTCGCTCACGACGAGGCCGCCGACGAGCGACCCGCGGTCCTCGTTCAGCTTCATCGCCTTGATGCCCAGGCCGCCACGGCCCTGCAGGCGGTACTCCGACACGGCCGTCCGCTTGGCGAAGCCGCCGTCGGTGACCGTGAAGACGAACCGGTCGTCCTCGGGGGTGTCGGCGTCGATCACGGCCATCGACAACAGCTCGTCGCCGGCGCGGAACTTCATGCCCGTCACACCCGACGTCGCGCGGCCCATCGGGCGCAGCTGCGCGTCGTCGGCGCGGAACCGGATCGCCTGGCCCTTCTTCGACACCAGCAGCACGTCGTCCTCCGACGAGCACACCCCAGCGCCGATCAGCTCGTCGTCCTCGTCGCGGAAGTTGATGGCGATCAGGCCGGCCTGCCGGGCCGAGTCGTACGCCGTGAGGTCGGTCTTCTTGACCAGGCCGCGCTTGGTGGCGAGCAGCAGGTAGGGCTTGTCCTCGTACGTGCGGATCGTCTGGATCGAGGCGATCTTCTCGTCCGGCAGGAACGACAGCAGCCCGGCCACGTGGCCGCCCTTCGCGTCGCGGGACGCCTCGGGCAGCTGCCAGACCTTGCTGCGGTAGACGCGGCCGAAGTTGGTGAAGAACAGCAGCCAGTGGTGGCTGGACGCCGTGAACAGGTGCTGCACCTCATCTTCTGAGCGCAGCGTCGCGCCACGAACGCCCTTGCCGCCGCGCTTCTGCAGGCGGTACTGGTCGGAGCGCGTCCGCTTCACGTAGCCGCCGTAGGTGATGGTGACGACCATGTCCTCGTCGGGGATGAAGTCCTCGTCGGAGAGGTCACCGTCGGCGGCGATGATCCGCGTGCGGCGCTCGTCGCCCCACTTGTCGGTGATCTCCTGCAGCTCGGTGGAGATGATCTGCCGCTGCCGCTCGGGCTTGGCCAGGATGTCCTTGAGGTCCTCGATCTGGGCCTCCATCGCGGCCAGGCGCTCGATGATCGCCTGGATCTCCATGGCGGCCAGGCGGCGCAGCTGCGTGTTGAGGATGTTGTTGGCCTGCAGGTCGTCGATGTCGAGCAGCTTCTTCAGGCCGTCGCGCGCCTCGTCGGCGGTCTTGCTGGCCCGGATGAGCGCGATGACCTCGTCGAGCATGTTGAGCGCCTTGACCAGGCCGCGGTCGAGGTGGGCCTTGCGCTCGAGGTCCTCCAGACGGAACTGCGTGCGGCGCTGGATGACCTGCACCTGGTGGCGGATCCAGTAGCCCAGGAACTGGTCGAGGCGCAGCGTGCGCGGCACCGAGTCGACCAGGGCGAGCATGTTGCAGCCGAACGTGTCCTGCAGCGGCGTGAACTTGTACAGGTTGTTCATCACCACGCGCGGCTGGGCGTCCCGCTTCAGGACGATGACCAGGCGCTGGCCGGTGCGCGCCGAGGAGTCGTCGCGAATGTCGGAGATGCCGGTGAGACGCCCCGAGTTCACGAGCTCGGCGATCTTCAGGGCGAGGTTGTCGGGGTTGCACATGTGCGGCAGCTCGGTGACGACGAGCTGGGTGCGCCCCTTGTTGTCCTCCTCGATGTCGATCACCGCGCGCATGGTGACCAGGCCGCGACCGGTGCGATAGGCGTCCTCGATGCCCTTGCGCCCGACGATCAGCGCGCCGTTGGGGAAGTCGGGCCCCTTCACGTGCTCCATGCACGCCGCGAGGTTCTCCTCCTTGGACGCCTCGGGGTGGGCCAGCATCCACTGCACAGCCGCATTGACCTCGAGCAGGTTGTGCGGCGGGATGTTGGTCGCCATGCCCACCGCGATACCCGTCGAACCGTTGACGAGCAGGTTCGGGAACCGGGCCGGCAGCACGACCGGCTCGGTGTCCTTGTTGTCGTAGTTGGGCTGGAAGTCGACGGTGTTCTCGTCGATGTCGCGCACCATCTCCATGGCGAGCGGGTTCATCTTCGACTCGGTGTATCGCATGGCGGCCGCGCCGTCGTTGCCGGGCGAGCCGAAGTTGCCCTGGCCATCAACCAACTTGTGGCGCATCACCCACGGCTGCGCGAGGCGCACGAGGGTGTCGTAGATCGCCGTGTCGCCGTGGGGGTGGTACTTACCCATGACGTCACCGACGATGCGGGAGCACTTGTTCCAGCCGCGGTCGGGCCGGTAACCGCCGTCGTACATCGTGTAGAGCACACGCCGGTGCACCGGCTTGAGCCCGTCGCGCACGTCGGGCAGCGCGCGCCCGACGATGACCGACATCGCGTAGTCGAGGTAGCTCTTCTGGATCTCCTCGTTGAGGTCGATCTCCTCGACCTTGCCGGTCATCGCCACCAGGGCGTCCTTGTCGGACGCCACGGCCGCGACCGGGCTCTCACCCGGGTCGGGGGTGAAGGCGTCCGCCTTGTCGAGCTCGGCGTGGATCTCGTCGCTGACCTCCGGCGGCGAGTCGGGGGACTCGGGCGTGCCGGGCGAGGTGGGCGTGTCACTCATGGTTGTTCTCTCCTTGGCCCTTCGACAAGCTCAGGGAACTGTGGGTAGCTGGCTCAGGGACCTGGTCGTCAGATGTCGAGGAACCGGACGTCCTTGGCGTTGCGCTGGATGAAGTTCCTGCGCTGCTCCACGTCTTCGCCCATCAGGATGTTGAACATGTCGGACGCCGCCGCAGCGTCCTCGAGGGTCACCTGCGCCAGGGTGCGCTGCTCGGGATCCATGGTCGTGTTCCACAGGTCCTCGGCGTCCATCTCGCCCAGACCCTTGTACCGCTGGATCGGGTTCACGTTCGGCAGCTTCTTGCCACCTTCGAGGCCCACATCGCGCAGCCGGTCGCGCTCCTCGTCGGAGTACGCCAACTCGTGCGGCGCGTTCGTCCAGCGCAGGCGGAACAGCGGCGGCTGGGCCAGGTAGACGTGGCCCGCCGCGATGAGCGGCCGAAGGAACCGGAACAGCAGCGTCAGCAGCAGGGTGCGGATGTGCGCGCCGTCGACGTCGGCGTCCGCCATCAGGACGACCTTGTGGTAGCGCAGGCGCTCGATGTCGAAGTCGTCGGAGAAGCCGGTGCCGAGCGCGTTGAAGATCGCCTCGACCTCCTTGTTGGCCAGGATGCGGTCCAGCCGCGCCTTCTCGACGTTCAGGATCTTGCCGCGGATCGGCAGGATCGCCTGGGTGCGCGGGTCGCGCCCACCCTTGGCCGAACCACCGGCGGAGTCACCCTCGACGATGAACACCTCACACTCGACCGGGTTGCGGCTGGAGCAGTCGGCGAGCTTGCCGGGCAGGCTCGTCGAGCCGAGCAGTCCCTTGCGGTTGCGGGCCATGTCGCGGGCCTTGCGGGCCGCCATGCGCGCCATAGCGGCGGCCTGGGCCTTGCGGATGATGTCCTTGCCCTCGGCCGGGTTCTTCTCGAACCAGTCGCCGAGCAGGTCGTTGACGACCTTCTGCACGAAGCTCTTGGCCTCGGTGTTGCCCAGCTTGGTCTTGGTCTGGCCCTCGAACTGCGGCTCGCCGAGCTTGATCGAGATGATGGCGGTCAGCCCCTCGCGGATGTCGTCACCGCTGGGCCGGTCCTCCTTCTTCTTGATCATCCCCCACGTCTCGCCCCACCGGTTCACGGTGTTGGTCAGCGCCGCGCGGAAACCCTCCTCGTGCGTGCCGCCCTCGTGGGTGTTGATCGTGTTCGCGAAGGTGTGCACCGACTCGCTGAACGAGACATTCCACTGCATGGCGACCTCGAGCGACAGCTTGTCGGTCGGCGACTCGGCGTCGATCGCGATCACGGTGGGGTGGATCGTGTCCTTGTTGCCCGTGAGGTACTTCACGTAGTCGATCAGGCCGTCGTCGTAGCGGAACGTGATCTCCTCGGGGTGGCCGGAGACGTCGTCCTCGAAGTCATCCAGGCCGGCGCCGTTCCCGTTGCCGTTGCCCTCGGTGGACGCCGCAGGTCGCTCGTCGCGCAGCCGAATGGTGAGCCCCTTGTTGAGGAACGCCATCTCGCGGAAACGGCTGGCCAGGGTCTCCCAGTTGAAGTGCGTGGTCTCGAAGATCGTCGGCGAGGCGTGGAACGTGACGGTCGTGCCGATCTCGTCCTCCTCGCCCAACTCCTCCAGCCGCTGCAGGTCGTAGTCGGGGACGCCGAGGGTGAACTCCTGGCGCCAGTGGTACCCGTCGCGGTTCACGTCGACCTGGAAGTGGTCGCTCAGCGCGTTCACCACCGAGGCGCCCACGCCGTGCAGACCGCCGGAGACCTTGTAGCCGCCGTCGCCGAACTTGCCGCCCGCGTGCAGCACGGTCAGCGCGAGCGTGACCGCCGGGATCTTCTCCTTGGGGTGCAGGTCGACCGGGAAGCCTCGCCCGTTGTCGGTCACCCGGATGCCGTCGCCCGGCAGCAGCGTCACCGTGATCAGGTCGGCGTACCCGGCCAGCGCCTCGTCGACGGAGTTGTCGACGATCTCGTAGACGAGGTGGTGCAGGCCCCGCTCACCGGTCGACCCGATGTACATGCCGGGCCGTTTGCGGACCGCCTCCAGGCCCTCGAGCACCGTGATGGCGCTCGCGTCGTAGACGCCCGCCTCCACCGAGTGCGACGACCCGTTGCGGGGCGCTGACTGGTTCGTGTCCGTCACAGACTTCACATCTCCTAGCACGCGGACGCCGCCCTTCACTCCTGAGTGCGGGGCGGCGACCCTTGAACTCGTCCATCCTACTAGGAAGGCCTCGAAAACCGCGTGTCTGTGAGTGGTGATTTGCCCCTGATCGGGCTTCTGTGGCCGGTTGGGCGTCCGTTCCCCCCGGTTTCCGACCCCCGGTACACCTCCGGGGGGTGAACGGACGCCCAGCGCGGGTTCAGCGGGACTGCGTGACCAGCAGGTCGCGCAGCATGGCGTTGGCCTTCTTGACCTCCTCGGTGCGCATCTTCAACTTGATCGTCCCCTTGGGCCCGATCGAGCCTGCGACCTCGTACGTCTTGTCCTCCAACGGCAGCGGCTTGGCCTGGCACGTGGTGAACGCGGCGGGCTGGACGCCCCGCAGCATGTACGCCTCCACCGCGTCGTCGACGCACGTGGTGCCGTACGGGTAGATGGCGTGCGACCCTTCGTTGTCGACGCTGATCAGCGACGTGTTGGGCACCTGCTGGGCCGAACGGACGCCCGCCTCGTACGGCGTCGCGGCGTCCAGTTCGGTCTGGATCATCAGCGTCTTCGGGGCGTCCTTCTTGGAGAGCTTCTGGGGCATCTCGGTGACCGCCGGCCACTGGGCGCACACCGGGGCCTCCATGAGCGGAGCGATGAACGGCGCCTTCTTGTCGAGGTCAGCGAGCCAGGCCTTCCAGTAGCCCTGCGACTGCTTCCACGGGCCGTCCTGGCAGCGGATCGCCTCGAACTCGAAGCCCGTGTACGTGTAGACCTCGGCGAGGCCACCCCGCTTGGCCGCGGCGAGGTGCTTGTTCAGCCGGGCCTTCTGGTCGGCCGTCAGGGCCGGGTTCTGGGCGGCCTTCTTCACCAGCTTCTCCAGCTGCGCGAGCGCCTGGGCCTCGTCACCACCGGACCCACCCAACTCGATGAACAGGGAGATCATCTCGGCGGCGATCGGGTAGTCACCGGTGTAATACATCGCGGGCAGCAGGACGAAGCCCGTGATGAGCTGGCCGAGCGGGTCGCGGGTGCCGCCGGCCTGCTCCCAGAGGCGACGCAGCTCCTGCGGGTCGCTCGTGGGTGCGCCGAACGTCGCCGCGTTGCGGCCCAGGTAGGGCAGCATGGCTTCCTGGAACTGCCGGTCGCGGCTGCGCGGCTGCAGGTCCCACGTCTCCTGCAGCGACTTGCGCGTCACATCGGTCGAGGAGTCGAGCAGGAAGCGGTGCGTGTGCGTGGGGAACACCCGCTGGTACCAGCTGCCGAGCCACGTGCCGTAGGAGTAGCCGATGTAGCTGAGCTTCGGCTCGCGCATGAGGGCCCGGATGAAGTCCATGTCGTAGGCGGTCTGCTCGGTGTTGATGTACGGGGTGAGCGGGTTGCTGCGGCAGGCGAGCGCCAGGTCCTCGTAGCTCGCGGTCTCCAGGTCACCGGCGTAGTCGCACTCGAGCGGGGTGCTCTCCCCCACGCCGCGCGGGTCGAAGCCGTAGAAGTCGTACTCGGTGGCCAGCTCGGGCGCGAGGAACGCCATGCCCGGCCCCCACAGCAGGCCCGAACCGCCCGGCCCGCCCGGGTTCACCAGCGCGATGCCCTCACGGGTGGCCGGATTCGTGGCGGTCGCCGTCTTCGAAATGCGCAGCGTGATGGTCTTTCCGTCACGGGGGTTGTGCCAGTCGCGCGGCACGGTGACCGTCGCGCACGCCAGCCCGGGAATGTTCTCGAACAACGCGTTGAGGTCCTCGCCGAAGTCGCACGCCTCCCACGCGATGGGTTGGTTGAGCAGGTGTGCGGCCAGGACGCCGGCGTCCGGCTTTGCCTTGCTGGGCGGTGGGGCGGACGCCGCGGGGAGCACCGTCGTTGCCGTGGACAGTGCCAGCGCACCAGCCGCAACCAGGGCGAGCGCACTGCGCCACGAACGAGGTCGGGATGACATGGGGAACCTTTCGCCAGGGGTGTCACACTCCACGGGCGGTGTGGAGTGCCGGGACCATCGTTGCCGTTGTTGGCGGGACGTGTCACCCGTTCTGCGCGACCTCACTCCCAAGAACCGACTTTGGTCGAATGTCTCGGCGACGAGTGCCGGGTTCGGCAGCGCTAGGAGCGACGCCGCTGCAGCGCGGGGCGCACCAGCAGGACCACGAGGCTCACGACCCCGAGGGAGCCCATGATCCGCAGGATCGCCAGGTCGAACGCGGCGGCCCCCCACAGGGCCACGACGACGAAGACGATGTGCGCCACGACGAGCCAGGCCAGGGTGCGCCCGGTGGCGGGGCCCTGTCCGGCCACGCGTTCGCCGGCGATGCGGGTCAGGCAGTCGGCGTCGTAGGGGGGCAGCGACGGTGCCTCGAGCAGGCTTCGTACCCAGGCGACCGCTCGCTTGGGTGGGGGCTGGTCGAACCGGGCGAGCTTCCTCCCCTCGGCGCACGCGGCCCACACGTCGGCGTCCACGAAGCCACCCACGCCGGGCAGGGCGACGTCGACGCCCCAGTACCCCGAGTTCGTCCAGACGCGGACGATGCCGATGGGGGTCGTGGCGTGCAACGTCCGGTCGCCCCGTGGTGCACCGCTGAGCGCTTCCTCCCGCAGCGGCGTGCCGCGGGAGGCGAGCAGGTCGGCCAACTCCCGGATCGGGCCCGGGGCTCGGCCGAGGTCGGCGGGGCGGGTGTCGTTCATCGACGCCACCCTACCCAGCCGAGGGGCCCGGCGGCAGCGCGAGCATCGGGGGCGGTGCCGGCAGCGCCGGCAACGGGGGTGCCCCCGGCGGCAGTGCCAACGGCGCGCTCGGGCCCGGCGGCAACGCCAACGGCGGTGGTGCTCCCGGTGGCAGGGCCAGCGGCCCCGGCGGCGCGGTCGGGGCGACCGGCGCCGGGGTCGGCGGCTGGTAGAGGACCAGCTCGGTCGACGGCGGCCGGTAGAGCACCAGCTCCGTGGACGGGGCGGGTGCCGCCGGCGCCGGGGCCGGTGGCGCCTGGCTCGGGGCCGGGTTGACGGGCACCAGGTCGGTCGAGGTCGACGGCTTCGGCGTGGAGGCGACGTGGCCGATCCCGTTGAGGATGCCCCCGAACAGCGCACCCATCCCCACGCTCTGCGCGACACTGGAGACCAGGTCGGAGCCCGACAAGCCGTCGCGGACTCCGGTGTAGATGCCCGTGACGAGACCCGTGGCGGCACCCGCGCCGGCTCCCCGCCCGAAGGCGCTGAAGACGGTCGCCGCCCGGCCGAGGGGGATCGCTCCGAGGACACCGTTGATGCCGACCTCGACGTAGTCGATCGGCATGCCCGGCTTCTGCAGGGTCTGGGTGACCACGTTGATGCCGGCACTGGCGATACCCGCGCCGATGATCTGGGCGCCCGGGATCGGCGCGAACATGATCGCCACGCCCGCCGCCGTGACCAGGCCGCCGACGATGGTGTCGCCGTTGCGCTCCCAGAAGTTCCCGGTGTGGGCGGCATGGGTGTAATCGGCGAGTTCCTTGTCGGTGACCGGGCGCAGGCCGGTCGGGTCGAGCGCGTGCAACGGGTCGTTGCCCGCATAGCTGTAGGGGTTGCCGGCCCACGGCGCGCCCAGGGTCGGGTCGAGCGGGTCGGGGCTGAGGAATCCGCGCGAGGCAGGGTCGTTGACCCGCTCGCCGAGCCACTCCAACCCCGCGAAGACGACCTGCCCGGACGCCCCGAGGCTGATCGGCCCGTGCGTCGACCCGGTGGCCAGCGCCCACGGATCGACGGCGTCACCGCGCTCGGTACGCCACCCGGTCGCCAGCCAGCCAGCGCCATCGCTGAGGAACCCGGGGGCCGCAGTCACGGCGTCGCCGCCGACCTGAACGGGGGCGACGCTGCGTTCGGCGATGTTCCAGAACACGTCGGCGTCGTTGACGCGGGCGAGTTCGCCGAGGGCGTCCACGTGCACGCTCGTGTGGCCGTGCGGGCCCTCGATGGCCGACAGCCACCCCATCGGGCTCCAGGTGAACGTCGTCTCGCCGTGGGGCCCGACCTCGCCGGTGCGGCGCCCTGCGGCGTCGTAGCTGTAGGTGGTGACCACCCCGTCGGCGTCACGTCGCACCAGTTGGCCGGCGTCGTCGTGGGCGTACGTCCTGGTCGTCGGGCCGTCCGCCTCGCGCACGAGGCGTCCGCCGGCGTCGTACTCCCACCGCTGGGTCGCGGCACCGGTGGTCGCGGACACCAGTTGGCCCGCGGCGTCGTGCCCGTACTCGGTGCGGACGCCGTCGCGCACGATCGTGGCGATCCGGCCGTCGGCGCCCCGCTCCACCTCGGTGCGACTGGTCTCGCCACCACGGGTCAGGGTGTGGGAGACGACGTCCCCGTCCTCGTGCACCCACGCCTGCTCGGCGCCGGGCGCGGTCGCGGCGACGAGGCGCCCGGCCGCGTCCAGGGTGAGCTGCACCCGGCCCGCACCCGCGGCGTCCACGGCGACCCGTCGGCCGACCGGGTCGTACTCGTAGCGGGTCGTGGCGCCGTTGGGGGCCGCGACGGCGGCGCACCGCCCGTCGACGTCGTACGCCCAGTGCACCGTGTCATCGCCACGGGACCGTTCGACGAGGTGGCCGCGGCGGTCCCAGCGCAGGCGATGCGTGACCTCGCCGGCGGGGTCGGTGTGGTCGAGGATGGTGAGCGTGTTCGTCGCGAAGTCGCGCTGGTGCTGCGCCACCGTCTCGCCGTCGAGACTGACTCGGCTGAGGGCGCCGTCGTCGTCGTACGCCCAGGCGACGCGTTCGCCGGTGCCGTACTCGTGCCAGGCCAGGCGCCCGGCCGCGTCGTAGCCGACGTGCTTGCGGCGCCCGAGCGGGTCGACCTCCTCGACCTTCTGGTCGCGGGCGTTGAACGAACGGACGGTGGTGTGGCCCAGCGGGTCGGTGACCTCGACGGCCCGCCCGTTGAGGTCGTAGCGGTAGCGCGTGACCCCGCCGAGGGCGTCCTGCGCCTCGACGAGTTGGCCGGCCGCGTCGTAGGCGAACCGGCGCAACCCCCACTGCCGGCTCCTGATGGCGACGACCCGGCCGACGAGGTCGTACGCCCACGTGGTGCGTCCCAGACCGGGCCGGACCGACGCAGTGACCCGTCCGTTGGCGTCGTACTCGTATCGGAGCACCTCACCGGTCGGGCCGAGCTCGGACTCGAGGCGTCCGTCGGCGTCGATCGTGAACGTGGTGGTGGCGCCCGCGGCGTCCGTCACCGAGGCGAGCTTGCCGCGCGCGTCGTAGGTGTACCGGGTCGTGGCGCCGCCCGGACGCCGCAGGCCCAGCACGCGGCCGGCCGCGTCCCGCTCCAGGCTGGTGACGTTCCCGTCGGGGTCGACGTACTCGACCGGGCGCCCGCACCGGTCGTACCGGGTGAGCTGGCTGCCGTACCCCGGCTGGGTCACGGACACGATCCGACCGATGCGGTCGGTGACGAGCGTGGAGGCGGGGCCGTCCTCGCGAACCGATCCAGTCCGGGTCACCGTGCGGTCGGTGCTGCGGGTGACGACGGTGGTGCGGTCGGTGGGGTCGATGGCGCGGACGGGAGTGCCGTTCAGGTCGTACTCCCAGCGCCACTCGCCGCCCTCGGGGTCGATGGTGGCGACGAGTCGCGACAGCGCGTCGTGGGTGAAGACCCAGGTGCTGCCGTCGGGCAGCTCGGTGCGCGCCAGGTTGCCCAGCGCGTCGAACACGCGCGAGGTCGTGCGCCCCAACGGGTCGGTGACGGATGCCGTCTCCCCGGCCTCGTCGTGCCCGTACTCGGTGCGCGCACCGAACGGGTCGATGACCGCGGCGATGCGTCCGGCCGGCGTGTGTTCGAACCGCCACGTGCCCCCATCGGGGTCGGTGCGCGCGGCGAGTCGTTCGTCCGCCCAGGTGAACGTCGTGCGGTGCCCCAGGGGGGTGGTGCTGGCGACGATCCGACCCGCGGCGTCACGCTCGAGCCGGGCCGTGTTGCCGAGGCCGTCGGCCATCGCGACCAGGTCGCCGTGCTCGTCGTGGGCCATCGTGACCCGAGCCCCGGTCGGGTCGACCGTCTCTGTGAGGAGGCCGTCGGCCCAGGTGAACCCGGTCCGGCCACCCTCGGCGTCGATGATGGTGTGGGGGTTTCGCTCCAGCCCGTCGTACTCGAAGCGGGTGGTGGCGGGGGCATCCCCGCCCTCGACCGTGACGCTCACGACACGGTCGTGCTCGTCCCACGCCGTCTCGACCCGGGCGCCGGACGGGGTCACCTCGGCCGTCAGCCGGGAGCGTTCGTCGTACTCGCGGACGGTGATCGACCCGTCGCGCTCGGTCGTCATCACCACCTGGCCGTACTGGTCGCGGGCCATCGACTGCCGCTGGTCGTGGGCGTCCACGACACCGACGAGGCGGCCGCGGTTGTCGTGGATCCACGTGTTCGCGCGCGACCCATCGGGGTCGGAGACCACCGTGACGTGGCCGGGCAGGTAGGCGAAGCGCGTCACCCGCCCGTGCGGCGAACGCTGCTCCACCACGCGGGAGCGGTCGTCGTAGGTGTTCTCCAGCTCGATGACGCCGTCGGCGTCCGTCACCCGGTGAACGAGGCCGGCGTCGTTCCAGTCGTAGCGGCGCGTGCCCTGGGGCGAGGTGGCCAACACCAGGCGGCCGGCGTCGTCGTAGTCGTAGGTGACGCGTCGACCATCGGACGCCTCGGCGGCGACGACCCGGTCGTCGGACCACGTGAGGTCGATGCGCCGCCCGCGCTGGTGGGTGAGGCGCACCAGGCGCGTCCCGTCCCAGGAGAGCACCACGCGGCTGCCGGGGCCGACGGAGGTCGCGGCGAGGCGTCCGGCGGCGTCGAACTCCCAGCGGGCGCCGGTGTTGTCGGTGATCGCGTGCCCGTCGGGGCGGGCCGTCAGCCAGAAAGCCTCGGTGGTGGCGCGGCCCCAGCCATCGCCCTGTCGGGGGAACAGCACGTGCCGGCCGTCGTCGCGCACCCAGCGGGCGCCGCCGTCGTCGAACAGCAGGCCCGCCTCGGTCCAGGACGACCACCCGGGGCCGAACGCGCCCACCGCGGGGTGCACCGAGTTGTACATGCGGGTCAGGCGGAGGCTTGCGGCCCCACCGCCGAATGTGAGATCGGTCTCGGGCTCGAGGAAGTTGCCGGTCGCCGTGTTGACCGGGTCGTTGGCGTAGCCGGTGGTCGGCGGGGCGCCGATGGCCTCGGGCGCGGTGATCACCAGGTCGTCACGGCTCGCGTTGACCCCCGCCGTCTGCAGGGACGCCGTGATGGCCGCGTTGGAGGTCGTCACCACACCCGAGCTGCCCGCGGCCTCGAAGGCACCGGCCACCGTGTCGGCCCACGACACGTCCTGCCCGTTGGCCGTGAGGTAGGCGGCGAACCCGCCCCACACACCGGCGGCGTCGAGGGACCCCCACGTGCAGGACCCCGTGAAGGCGTCGTAGGCGGTGCGCAGCCGACCGGGGTGCGGCGCGAGCGCGTCGTTGGCCCCCCGGGAGTTGCTGGCGAACGAGCGGAGGTTCGCCGGCCGCGCGGAGGAGGTGCCGGTCGACCCGTTGCCCGACAGCGGTTCCCGCGGCGGGGGTGAGTACGGCGGCACCGACAGGTTCTTGGTCGGGTCGGGGCCCCCGACGGGCGGCGGCTCGCCACCGGTGAACCAGTCACTCACCTTGTCCCAGAAGCCGCGCGCCTCCTGCCGCGCCTTCCAGTCGCGCGCCGTCTGGCGGCGATTCTGCTCGGCCGTGGCGGACGCCTTGAGGTCACCGACCGCCGTGGCCACCTGCCGCAATCGGGTGGCCAGGTGGGACGCGTCGCTGGCCTGCGTCCGGCCGTTCTGCTCGAACAGTTGGGCGTAGTAGCCCTTGAAGTCCTCGAGCCCGTGCGCCACCCAGGAGGCTCGCGACCCGGTCTGACCCTCGATGGCCGAGGCGGCGTTCGTGCACGCGGTCACCAGTGCGTCAGCGGCGCCGTGGTCGAACGGGACGTCCTCGGTGATGCCCTGCATCACGCTCATGGTTGGCCTCCTGGGGGCGAACGGGCGGTCATCTCGAACCTAACAGCACCGACGGGCCCGACCCGTGTTTTCCACAGGGGAGCACTCCCCCCGCCCGACGACCCGGTCGACCGCCGGAGTGCTGGCATTCGCGACGCCCACGCACCGGAGTCGGCGAGGATGGACCCATGACGGACGACCTCGAGATCCACCTCATCGCCGACTCCACCGGCGAGACCGCGGCCCGTATCGCTCGCGCGGCCGTGGCGCAGTTCCCGACCCGCGACTTCACCCTGGTGCGGCACCGCCGGATGACCACCAGCGAGGCCGTGATGGGCGCGCTCGATGCCGTCCGCGCCCGGGCTCAGGAGGGGCGGCCGACCGCGGTGATGTTCACGTTCGTGAAGGAGGACAAGGCCCACCTGGTGACCAAGGCCTGTGCCGAGATCGGGGTCCCGTGCGCCGACCTGATGACGGACGCGATCCGCGCACTACGGACGATCAGCGGGGTCGAGCCCGACCGCGAACCCCTGCGCCCGGTCGGCGTCGAGGTCGACTACTTCACCCGCATCTCGGCGATCGACTTCGCGGTGCGCAACGACGACGGCGCCGCGCCCTCGTCGTTCCACGAGGGCGACATCTGCCTCGTGGGCCCCTCGCGCTCGGGCAAGACGCCCCTGTCGATCTTCCTGGGTTATCTGGGCTACAAGGTGGTGAACGTGCCGATCATCCCGGGCATCGTGCCACCCGAGGAGCTGTTCGACGTCGACCGGTGGCGCATCGTCGGCCTCACCATGGATGCCGAGAAGCTCCAGCACATCCGCTCCGAACGCGTGAGCGGGCAGGGCTATGCCGGCATGAAGGACGGCTACGTCAACCTCGCCGCGATCTACGACGAGCTCGACGAGGTGAACGCCCTGCACCGCCGCCTGCGTTGCCCTGTGCTCAACACCACCGACATGGCGCTGGAGGAGTCCGCGGCCCGCGTCATCGACATCGTCCGCGAGCGGGGCCGGCGCATGGGCGGTCGCCTGCGGCGTCCGGCCAACACCACGAGTCAACTGCCGGGGGCGTGAGGGAGCACGACCACGGGTGCCAGCTCGACCACCCACCCGCTGGGCTGACGGTCGAAGTCGATCTCAACCTCGTGGACGCCGATCGCCCGGCCGCGCCCCGTCAGCGTCTCGAACGCTCGTTCACCGACCTGACGCAACTCCCACCAGACCTCCCACAGGTTCACGACCCGGGCCCGCACCCGAGGGGCCGCACTGTCGTCGTGCCACGACCAGTACTGCTCGAGTGGGGTGAACAGTTCCTGCGCTGCGGGGGCCAAGTAGTCGTACAGGTCGGCGTCCACGAGGTCACCCACCCTGAAGGGCGAGCCGCAGCACTCCACCTCCCACCCGGAGACTTCCGCGAACACATGCCCCGGGCGCGACGGGGTGATCGGCTCCATGGAGCCATCGTCGCACGGTGCCGCAGCAGCCGCGTTGTCGAATGGGGCCGCTGTTCGGAGGGAATGGGCGCGCCGACCATCGGCCCCTCATCATCGGCCCCATTTCGCAACAGAGGCGGGGGCCCGTCCGTGCTGCCAGAAGCCTCGGTTCACCCCGATGGCTCACCCCATCGTGTACGGCAGGACGAGCCGGCTGGGGTGGGCGGCGTCCCGATAGATGGTGTGGGTGACCGGGCGCCCCACCGGCAGGTGGAACGAGTCCGGGGGCAGCAGGGCGTTGTGCTCGTCGGCCAGGGGCTCGTTGTTGCTCAGCTCGAGGCTTGGTGCCACGCGGTCAGGGCACGGGCGCAGGATCCAGCGGAGCGCCCCATGACGCAAGGTTCTCATAGGCAATCTCGACATCGGGTTCTCCTGCTCAGGACCGATTCGATCCGACTGTCCGGTAGGAATCTTTCAGTTCTGACAATTCCGGCCAGGACTCGAATGGGCAATCCCACGGCCGATGGGGCATGGCAGCGCGCCCGAAGATAGAAGTCAGTCGCCCTGGGGACGCGTGCGGCGCCGGGCGGATGAGAGGGCGTTCCACCCGGCTGCGGCGAGGCTGACGCCGCCGGTCAGGACGAGGAAGGCCACGGCATAGACGCCCCAACCGAGCCAGGGTGCACCAGAACCCCCCCACGTCGAGGCGGGCGGACGTAGCACGAGATAGGCGAAGAAGGCGACGACCATGGCCGCGCCTCCCACGAGCTGGGCCACCGCAAGGGCTGATCGCTTGGTGGTGTGCATGGGCATCCTCCAGGTGTTCGGTCTCGCCACGGTACAACGCCACGAAGCCTGCACCTCACCCCGTCGCGACGCTCGGCCCACGGTGCACCCGATCGATGACACGACCGTCAACCTTCGGGTCGCCAGCCTCCACCGAAAGTCGACCCAGGCGACCGAGCCCTTGTGCCGGACCAAGAGTCCCGAGTGTGATGAAACCGCGGGAACCCCCTCCCGTCGGGAATCCCGATCGACGAATCCAATTCGTCTTTTCGGCGTTCCCACAATCCCCCAAGAAAGGATGTGTTTCGTCATGAGTGATTTCCAGCTCGATGTCCGGATCAGCACGCCGGCGGCCGGCCACGTGGAGCCCGCCTCCTGGACGCCCGCGCGTTCCCGGACCATCAAGTGCACCAAGTGGACCTGCTTCTGTTCCAACACCTGCACGCCCATGTGCACCATCGGGTGCGGCATGGACGAACCGGCCAACTGAGCCCAGACCGTGGTGGCCACCCGACGACGGGGCACCTTCAGCCTCGGGGGGCGCACCTACGGGCGCTTCCATGACATTCTGCCGCCCACGTCGATGACGAACCTCGAGGACTTGTACAGAGCGTGGCACCGTAGTCGCCCCGAGGCCGTGATCGCCGAGTTGTGCTATCTGCCATCGTCGGGGCACGCCGCCAATGTGGCCGTCCGGCCGCTGCTGACCGACCACGAGATCGTCTTGAACGCGGGAGCGACTGCGGACGAGGAGGGCCGCATCTCCCTCGACGAGCTCGAGGTGGGCATCTCCGCCACCCGGATGTTCCTGTGGTGCCGACGTCTCCAACGCGAAGTCGTGGTGATCCAAAGCCACATGTTGAACGAACAGATGGCCCCCAACGTGGCCCGGTTCCTGCTCGACGTGTCGGCCGACGGGTACGTCATGCCGTCCGGCTTCACCTGGGGACGCCTCGAGGGGGCGACCGCCCTGCCCCGCGTCATCCACCGCGACGTGGTGCTGCGCCCCGCCACGTGGACCGTGTCCCGCCGTCTGCTCGCCGCACTGTTCCCCGACCAGTCACTCTCGCCGGAGACGATCGCCCGCTGGCGCCACAGGCACCGGGTTCCCCGCTGGGTCTATGCCGCTGACTTCGACAACCGGCTGCTGCTGGATCTCGATCACCCCGCATGCGTCCGTGAACTCGTGTCGCTCCTCGACGATCCCGCCCACGTCCAGGGCCTGACCATCAACGAGATGCTGCCCTGCTCCGACGGAACGTGGTTGCGCGGCGACGCGGGCGAACGCCACGCCAGCGAGCTGGTCGTTCCCCTGGTGGCCACCGATGCGCACCCCATGCCCGCCCCCATGAGCATCGGGCCTCTGGACACCGGGCAGCGGCACGGGGCCGGAGGGGAGTGGTGCTACTTGGTGTTGTACGCCAACACCGTGGAACAGGACCGCATCCTGATGGAAGAAATCGCAGAGCGGTGCGAAGCCTGGGTGGCCCAAGGCGTGGTCCAGGCTTGGTTCCACATCCGGTACATGGATCCGCGGCCCCACCTCCGCCTGCGGATCAGGCGCGCTGTCGGCGCAACGGCTGCCCAGCTCGTCGGTCAGGTCGTCGAACTGGCCGAGGATCTGGTCGGGCGGGCACGCGCATCCCACTACAGCTTGCTGCCCTATGTTCCGGAGGAGGCCCGCTATGGGGGCTCCGACGTGTTCCCGATCGTGGAAGAGACCTTCCACGCCTCGAGTCGTCTTGCTGTGGCCCTCCTGCCGTTCCGTGAGGACTGCGGAGGCGCGTTCACCAACGAACAGGTGGGCATGGCCGCCGTGCTCGCCTTGTTCAGCCAGTGGGGCTGCACACCCGACCAGTTGAGCGACATGTTGCCCACAGGGCAACCCTCCGACCGCATGCGAGCAGCGCTGAGAAGTGACGCCCGCAGGCTCGTCAGTCTGGCCGAAACCGTCACGGGCGGAAACCCTGACCCGGCCCTGGACGACCTCCATGTCGCCCTGCGCATCGGGGAGGCGGAGCACCGCCGAGCCGGAGACGCCGTACGTCTGGCCGAGGTGGAGGGGCGCCTGCGCGGGGACCACAAGACCCTCATCGGCAGTCTGGCCCACATGCTCGTGAACCGCCTGCTGCCCATCGACCTTGGTCGCGAAGCGGAGATCTACTTCCTGTGCCACGAGGTATTGCGCACGCTCCGCAGCCGTCAGGCGGCCCGGGACAGGGGGTTGTTGTGAAGGGTCTGGGGCGTGCCGCCCTGCGCACGGCGTCCGAACAGAGGGACGGGCACAGCGTCTGGCACGACTGGATCAGCGCCTTCCGCCTGCTGTGGTCGACCGGACCCCTCACGATCCTGGGGATCATCCTCCTCACCGTGGTCGCGGCCTCCCTTCCGGCCGTCCAGGTGCAGGCCTTGGCCTGGGCAGTCCAGGCGGTCGCGGACGGGATCACCCAGGCTGATCGCTCCTCGGCCGTCCGGGCGGTGGCGCTGCCCGCAGCCCTGCTCGCCGGCGTGATGCTGGCGGCCCATGTCCTCGGTATCGCCACCCAGTACCTGTCCCACGTCATGCAGCTCAAACTGGGCGCGCTGGTCAGCGAACGGCTCATGGAGGTGGGGACGCGCCTGGAACTCGAGGACTACGAGAACGCAGCCTCCTACGACAAGCTCCAACGGGCTTCCCAGGAGAGCAGCGGGGGTGGAATCCAGCAGTTGTTCAGCAGCGTGCTCGAGGTTGCTCGTGAAGCACTCACGCTCGTGTCGGTGGCCGTGGTCATCATGGGGTGGAACCCCTGGATCGCCCTGTTGGTGATCCTGTCCCCCATCCCGGCGGCCATCGGCACCATGTGGTTCGGCGCCATCTCTTACCAGATCGAGTACGACCGCGCGCCGGGACGGCGTCTGCTCAGCTACCTGCAGCACCTCACCACCAGGGACCACTCCTTCAAGGAGGTGCGCCTGTTCGGGCTGGGCGCCCACCTGATCAACCGCTACCGCGGACTCGTCCGCGAGTTCCTGGCGGTCGATCGCAGCATCGCCGCGCGGCAGGCATGGGTCCTGGGCGGGCTGGGGCTGGTCACGGTGGTGGGAGCGGGCGCTGCGATCACGGCGGCCCTGTTCCTCGCCCTCGACAACGGTCGCCTGGGGGAACTGGCCGGCTACCTGCAGGCCCTCACCACCATCAACGCCTCGATGCTGGCGCTCCTGGCGGCTGTCGGCGGCCTCTTCGAGCTGTCACTGTTCCTGGGCAACCTGTTCGCGGTCTTCCGGATGCCCCGGAACCGTGAAGGCACCGGTGGGCTCCCCTTCCCCCGGACACTGAAGCAGGGCATCGAGTTCCGCAACGTCTCCTTCACCTACCCCGGGACCACGCGGGAGGTCCTCCACGACGTCAGCTTCCGCATACCCGCGCGCACCTGCGTCGCCTTCGTGGGGCGAAACGGCTCCGGCAAGACGAGCGTGGTCAAGCTCCTGACGCGTCTCTACGAGCCGACGTCGGGCCAGATACTGCTCGAAGGGCGCCCGATCGAGGAGTACGACCTCGACGCCTACCGAGCCAACATCGGGGTCATCTTCCAGGACTTCATCCGCTACGAGATGAGCGTGCGGGACAACATCGGGTTCGGGCGTGTCGATGAGCTGGCACACCCCACGTCCATTGCGGGGGCTGCCGCAGCTGCGGGGATCGACGCCGAGATCCGACAGATGGAGCACGGCTACGACACCACGCTCGGACGGCACTTCGTGGCCGGGCGTCAGCTCTCCGGCGGCCAGTGGCAGCGGATGGCCCTGGCCCGGGCCTTCGTGCGGAAGGCGCCCATCGTGGTGCTCGACGAACCGACCGCGGCCATCGATGCCGAGTCCGAACGCGAGATCTTCGAGCGGTTCAGGGAGCAGACGCGGGACGCCAGCACCTTCCTGATCGCCCACCGGTTCTCCACGGTGCGCATCGCTGATCGTGTGGTCGTGATCGACGGTGGCCGCATCATCGAGCAGGGCACCCATGAGGAGCTCCTTGCCGTGAACGGACAGTACGCCCACCTCTACCACCTTCAGGCCTCCGCCTACGGCGACCCGCAGCCGACGTCCCTGGACATCGAAGAACAAGGGGTCGCGAGCCCGTCCTGACAGTTCAGCACCCCATCACCCAGCAACAGGGAGGACCCCCATGACACTCAACCTCGCCAACCTGTGGACGACGGCCGCCCACCGCGAGGCGCTGCGCCTCCGGGCGACGCGGATCGACCGTGCCCACCTCTACCTCGGCCTCCTCCAGACCGGCGGCGATGCAGCCCGGCTGCTCGGCACGCACGGGATCAGCCTCGACTCCGCGAGGACACATGTCGTCGCCCTGACCGGTCCCGCTACCGGGCCGGCGACCCACCCCAAGGCGACACTGCCCCTCACACCGCCGGCGCAGGCCCTGACCGAGGAGGCCCTCCGGACGGCCCCCGGGACCGCTGCGCTGTTGATGAGTCTGCTCGAGGACCCGTCAGGCGTCGTGACACGCCTCGTGGAAGCGGCCGGCCTTCGCCCGGCGATGCTCACCGCCGAACTGGACGTGACGGCCGTCGACCCCTTCGTCCCCACGGTAATCCCCGGAGCCCCCGTGGAGCTACCCGCACCTGCTCGGGTCCAGCGACTCACCTGGTACGTCTCCGTCCCGGGGGCGACGGTCACCGACGCCCTGATCCGACCCGACTCGTTGGACTGGTGGGCATACGATCCCACCCGTGCCACGCGCTCCGGGGACGGCACCACCATCCACCACCACCAACGAGGCGGGGACACCTCGGTTCACATGCACCCCAGCAGCCGCCAGGAGGACGGTGCCTCCATCGTCGTGTGGCGCGCCGAACTGGTCGAGGGGCCACGCGCCGGTCAGCTCCTCACGATCGACCGGTTCGAGATCCGGCGGGCCACCGGTGGATGCCACATCACGCGGGTCGCCGCTCGACGTTCGTTCGGCCTCATCGGGCGCGCCATCGTGCCCCTGACCGACCGCGTCTACGCGCGGACCCTGATGCAAGCGGCCTCGAGCATCACCTACGGGGTCAACGAACGGGGCTGAGCAACGGGCTGGCTGACGCAACTCCCGGCGCGGACCCGTACATTGGGTTCATGTCACCCCACATCCGCGTCCTCCTCGCTGAGGATGACCCCCTCGCCCAGCGCGCCATCGAGACGTATCTCGCCCGTGCCACCGACCTCGAACTGGTGGGGATCGCCTCCGACGGCGCCGAAGCCGTTCGCTTGGCCGAGGAACTGCTGCCCGACGTGGCCATCGTCGACCTGCACATGCCGCACTTGGACGGGATCGAAGTCACGGCGCGGATCACGGCCCTACCGGTGAACTGCCGGGTTGTCTGCTTCACGGCTCTTGGCGATGACCGGTCCCTGGTGAGGGCGCTGGAGGCTGGCGCCTCCGGCTTCCTCCTGAAGTCCGACAACCCGGGCCTGGTCCTCCACGGCGTGCGCAGCGCGTACAGCGGTGACGCGCTCGTGTCGCCCAAGCTCGTCGCCTCCCTGCTCCGGACGGTCGCTTCGCGACACACCCCTCCGCCGGACCACCTCACGGACAGCGACAAGGAACTCCTCGGCCACGTCGGTCGCGGGTTGAGCAACGCCGAGATCGCCGAACTCCTGTTCCTGTCGCCCAGCACCGTCAAGACCTATGTGTCCCGACTGCTGAGCCGCCTCGAGCAACCCAATCGCGCCGCGCTGGCCGCACTGGCCCACACCTGGGGGCTCGTCCCACGCTGACGAGGCGTCACCCACCCGAAGGTTGACCGGGTGAACCACCCCGGTCGACAAAGCATCCTCCCGGGTAGACCCGGTCCACCACAGCCTCTCCGTCGTGCCTACCGTGGAGCCGTAATCCCCACCCGAGAAAGGCACCCCATGACCGAGGCCGTGATCGCCCTGTCCCCGACCGTCCTGTTCCTTCGTCCGATCCCTGACGCTCCTGCTCAGGGATCGGACCAGCTGGATCTGTCGGGTGATCCCGATCCGCTGCCCCCGGTAAGGTCCCAGCCGACCCGCTAGACTCCGGGGGTGTTCCCGCCGCACACCCCTCGCGAGGAGCCCGCTGAAAGACTGGCCCTCAGCTACCTCGCCGAGCCCAGCCTTGCCCTACTCAGCTTCCTTTTCGTCTTCACGATCCAGCACAGTTTCGAGACGTCTCCATGGGCGTGGGTCACAGCTGGGGTCATCCACTTGGCGGCTGCCGGGTCCGGACGTTGGCCGGTCCCGGCGGCCGGTCTGGCCCTCGTGGCTGTCGGGGTTGAACTGTTCATCCCCGCGGCGGAGACGACGACGGCCTCCATTGCGCTCCTCATCAATGCAGCCTCAGCGGCGGCACGCAACCACCGGTTCTCGGTCGCGCTGACCACCGCCATGATCACTGGCTCCTTCGTGGGGCTCGTCCTGCACCTCGACAACTTCGACCCGACGCTTCGGTCCTTCACGCCCTTCGCCGTCACGACGTTGGTGGCCGTCGGTGCCGCCCTGCTGTGGCGGCTCGCTGCCGCTCGCCTCTCCCACCAGCGGGAGGAGTCACGCCTTCGAATCGAGGAGCTCCGGCTCGAACTTGCCCGGGAGCTGCACGACACGACCGCCCAGAGCCTGTCCCACGCCGCCATGCGCGCATGGATGGCCGCGGAGGACCCCGGCGTCCCGGACGCGACCCGTGACGAGTTGGGTCGCATCGCAGAGGACTGTGCCTCAGCAGCGAGGGACCTGCGGCAGCTGTTGTCGTCCCTCCGAGATGGCCACCCGTCCGTCATCCCCGCGACGATCCTCCCCGGCCCCGACGCCCTCACGACCATGATCGAGGACCAAGCTGAGCGCCTCCGCCTGCATGGCCTGATCGTCCACACCGACATCCGCCTGGGAGCGGTGTCCCCAGCCCGTTCCGCCACCTTGGCCAAGATCGTCCGTGAGGCGACCAACAACATCATCAAGCACGCCCCCTCGGGCTCGACCTGCTGGTTCTCCGTGTACGAGGAGGACGGGCTCTTGCACGGGTTGTTCGTCAACCGCACCCGTTCCAAGCGGATCGGCGCCAAAGGGTTGGGGCTGATCGGCATGGAGGAGCGCCTCCGTCTGCTCAACGGGACGGCCGAGGTGTCGTTGGTGAACGGCCAGTGGCGCACGCACGTGACGCTCCCCACCGGCCAGCGCTGACCTGGCGTACTACCCGTAGGTGTCCCGCGGGCCGCGCCCCTTCACCGAGCGCGGCCCGTGGCGCCAGCTCGGCGCCTCCGGCCCCAGGATCTGCACGCGTTTGACCGTGCCCTGGCCCAGGGTGGCGTTCATCTTCGCGACGATCTGCGGCGCCATCAACCGCAGCTGGGCGGCCCAGTTGGTCGACGTCGTCCGCACGACGACGACCCGATCGCGGTACGCCTCGGGCGTGGAGTGCTGCGCGACGGCGTCCCCCACCAGCTCGGCCCAGCGGCCCAGCAGCAGGTGGACGTTCACCTGGGTGCCCCAGCCTCGATCCTCGATGACGCCCTCGAGCGCCTCACCCAGGCTCAGCGGCTCGCCCCTCTCCTTGCCGGACGCCCCGCGCCCCGGTCCGGCCTTCTTCCGCAGCTTCTTGCGCGGGGGTGGCGCGGGCGCGAACCGGCCGGCCGCGGCCGCGACCTGGCGCGCGAGGTCGAGCCCCGTCGGGTCGAACGGGACGGCCTCGGTCTCGTCGTCGGGCAGGTCACTCATCGGCATCCAGCGTGACAGTTCCCTCGTGGATGATCCAGCGCTTGCCGGCCAGTGACGCCGGCACATCGGAGGCGACCGCGGCGGTGATGATCACCTGCTCCGCACCGGCGATGCGCTCGGCCAGGCGTTCGCGACGCACTTCGTCGAGCTCGGCGAACACGTCGTCGAGGATGAGCACCGGCTCGACACCATCGGCACGCAGCAGCGCGTAGGCGCCCAGGCGCAGCGACAGGGCGAACGACCAGGACTCCCCGTGCGAGGCGTACCCCTTGGCGGGGAGGTGCCCCAACGACAACACCAGGTCGTCGCGGTGGGGGCCGACGAGCGTGACGCCGCGGGCGACCTCCTCCTGGCGGCGATCCAGCATGCACTCCTTCAGCAGGGCGGCAACCTCGTCGGGGGTGGCGGTGGTGATGTGCCCTTCGACAAGCTCAGGGACCGAAGGGCGAAGGGGCTCCCCCGGCGCCGGATCCAGACCGAGCGAGCTCGACCGGTAGGCGACCACCGCATCGTTGTTGCTGGGCGCGATCGCCAGGTAGGCCTCGGCGACGAACGGCGCCATCTCAGCCAGCGTCTGCAGCCGGGCCGCGATGATCTCGCCGCCGAGGGTGGCGAGTTGGTCGTCCCAGACGTCGAGGGTCGCGGCAGCGTCGGGGAACGTGGACCCACGGCGTCCGGACAAGGACTTCAGCAGCATCGACCGCTGGCGCAGCACGCGGTCGTAATCGGCGCGCACGCCGGCCAGCCGCGGCCAGCGCTGGGTCAGGAGGTCGTCGATGAAGCGGCGCCGGTCGGAGGGGTCGCCCTTGACGAGGGCGAGGTCCTCGGGTGAGAAGAGCACGACGCGCAAGGCGCCGAGGATGTCGCGCACGCGGCGGAGTGGTCCGCGGTTGAGCGACGCCTTGTTCGCCCGGCCCTGGTGGATCTCGATCTCCAGCCCCAACGCGCGGGGGTCGTCCAGCCCGGCCTGCACGCGGGCCCGGACGATGGCCCGGGGTGCGCCGAACCGGATCAGCGGGGCGTCCGAGGCGACGCGGTGCGAGCCCAGCGTGGCCAGGTACTCGATCGCCTCGACGAGATTGGTCTTGCCCTGCCCGTTGCGTCCGGTGAGCGTGGTGACGCCGGGCGCGAGGCTGAGTTCGGCGAACTCCCAGGAGCGGAAGTCGGCCAGGCTGAGCTGGGTGACGAACAACCTACTGGGGCAGGCGCATGAGCATGATGACGTGCTTGTAGTCGGTCGACGGCTCACCGTCGAGCTCAACCAGCGGCGTCAGCAGGCAGGGCTTGCCGGGCGCGGTGAAGGCGAAGTTCACGCACGGGGTGTCGAGCGCGTTGAGGGCGTCGAGCAGGTAGTGGGGGTTGAAGCCGGCCGCGGTCATGGCCACGCCGTTGCCCGTCTCGTCGACGACGGTCGCCTCGACGGCCTCGACCGCCTGCGCCTGGTCGCCCGTGGCGGCCTCGAGCGTGATGTGGTCGTCGTTGATGACCATGCGCAAGCTCGTGTTGCGCTCGGCGACCAGGGCGACGCGCTTGACGGCCGCGACGATCTCGGAGGTGTTCGCCCGCACGGTCACGCTCGGCTGGACGTTCATCAGGTGGCGGACCTTGGGGAACTCGCCGTCGAGCAGGCGGGTGGTGATCTGGCGGGTGCCGTTGGTGCCCTCGCCCTCGAAGCCGATCAGGCCGTCGCCGCCCTCACCGGAGGACAGGCTGAGGGAGATCTTCTCGCCCTGGGTCATCGACTTGCTCGACTCGGCGAGCACCTTCGCCGGGACGAGCGCGGCCGCCTCGGTGTTGCGCGAGGTCGGGTTCCAGGGCAGCTCCTTGAGCGCCATGCGATAGCGGTCGGTCGCGAGCAGGCTGAGCGTGTCGCCCTCGATCTCGACGCGGACGCCGGTGAAGACCGGCAGCAGCTCGTCGCGTCCGGCGGCGACGACGACCTGGGAGACGGCCTGGGCGAACGTCTCGGGGGTCACGGTGCCGGTCGAGACAGGCATCTCGGGCAGGTCGGGGTACTCGCCCACGGGGAGCAACTGCAGCGTGAACCGCGCCGAACCACAGGTGATCTCCATCTTGGAGGTGTCGGCCTCGAGGTCGACCGGCTTGGCGGGCAGGCTGCGCGCGATGTCGGCCAGCAGGCGGCCGGACACCAGGGCGACGCCCTCGTCCTGCACGTCGGCGGCGATCGTCACCTTGGCGGAGGTCTCGTAGTCGAAGCTCGACAGCACGACCTGGTTGCCGGCCGCCTCCATGCGCAGGCCCGCCAGGATCGGCACGCTCGGCCGGTTGGGCAGGCTGCGGGCCACCCACTGGACGGCGTCGGCCAGGACGTCACGCTCGACACGAATCTTCACTGATGCTCCCAGGGGTCACGGTTCGACGGCACCCGCGTGGGAGCTTCGTCGTGAATGCTCCTTCGGGTGGCTGCTCTGCCGATCCTATCCTGACTGTGCGGGTGCGGTTGGTTACCCACACCCGGGCAGGTTCGTGAGGTTTGGGAGATGGAGATGTCTTTCTTTTCCTTGTCGTAGTAACGCCTGTGGATCCCGTGGACGAGCGGCGTTTGCTGCTGTCAGCTCGGCGATTCGGGGTGGGACGCCGGTGTGGGCAACTCGGAACTACACGGGGAGGATTTGTGGAGGCCGTTTCCGCCCCGTTCCTCTTTCCACAGGATGATCCACTTCTCCACAGGGTTTTGGGGAGAACTTCCCCAGTGCGGCGGTGGCGCGACACTCAACCGGGACAGGAACTGACAGGGCTCCGGTGTCAGGAGGGTGAGTGTCGCCCCGAGGGGCCGACATCAGCGAGCCGAGGCCGCCTGCTTGATCCGGTTGGTGAGCTCGGTGACCTGGTTGTAGATCGTGCGACGCTCGGCCATCAGCTGGCGGATCTTCTTGTTCGCGTGCATGACCGTCGTGTGGTCGCGGCCGCCGAAGAGGCGCCCGATGGCGGGCAGCGAGAAGTCGGTGAGCTCGCGGCACAGGTACATCGCGATCTGGCGGGCCGTCACCAGCACGTGGGTGCGCGCGGGGCCGCAGAGGTCGTCGACGGTGATGTTGAAGTAGTTCGCGGTCTGGCTCATGATCAGCGGCGGCGTGATCTGGGCCTCGACGCCCTCGGGGATGAGGTCCTTCAACACCTCCTCGGCCAGGCGCAGGTCGACGGGCTGGTGGTTCAGCGACGCGAACGCCGTGACGCGAATCAGCGCGCCCTCGAGCTCGCGGATGTTCGTCGCGATCTTGTCGGCGATGAACTCGAGCACCTCGGGGGTGGCGACCAGGTTCTCGGCGGTCGCCTTCTTCCGCAGGATCGCGATGCGCGTCTCGAGGTCCGGCGGCTGGATGTCGGTCAGCAGGCCCCACTCGAACCGTGAGCGCAGCCGGGGCTCCAGGGCCTCGAGCGCCTTCGGCGGGCGGTCGGAGGTCATCACGATCTGCTTCTGCGCGTTGTGCAGCGTGTTGAACGTGTGGAAGAACTCCTCCTGCGTCTGGATCTTGCTCTCCAGGAACTGGATGTCGTCGATCAGCAGGACGTCGATGTCGCGATAGGTGCGCCGGAACTCGACCGTGCGGTTCTCGGAGATCGCGTTGATGAAGTCGTTCGTGAGCTCCTCGGTCGAGACGTACTTGACCCGCACCTGGGGGAAGTACTGGCGCACGTAGTGGCCGATGCCGTGCAGCAGGTGGGTCTTCCCCAGCCCGGACTGCCCGTAGATCATCAGCGGGTTGTACGACTTGCCGGGCGCCTCGGCCACCGCCACCGCCGCGGCGTGCGCGAAGCGGTTCGACGAGCCGATGACGAAGTTCTCGAACGTGTACTTGGGGTTCAGCCGGTCGCCGTTGCCGATCGCAGTCGGCGCCGAGCCGGCTCCCAGCGTGGGCGCGTCCAGCGGCAGCTCGGGGGACGCCGTGGCCGTCGCGTCCGCCAGGTCGGTCTCCAGCGAGGAGTCGACGGAGACGGCGAGGTGGATGGGGCGTCCGAAGTGGCCGGCCAGCGTCGACTCGATCCAGTCGCGGTGGCGCACGGCCACCCGCTCACGGGAGAAGTCGTTGGGCACCGCCACGACCAGGGTGGACTCGTGCAGCGCCAGCGGCTGCGCCGCCTTGACCCAGGGCTTGACCGGGTCGGGGGCGAGCGAACAGACCTGACCCCATGCTGCGACGAGGGCCGAGGACTCGTCCTGCGTCATGGATCACGTCCCCTCGGGTGGTGCTGGTGCCTCGATCGTCCACATCCCTGTCCACATCGTGTGGACAAGGTACGACACGGGCGGCACGCGCCCGTGTGGTGGGGGCGTACTACGGCGGTCGTGGTGGGTTACGCTATCCCCAAGCGACGAGCCCCGGCAAATGGTCCTCCAC